>NZ_CVIW01000056.1:0-177344 GCF_001499715.1 Stenotrophomonas thermophila
GGCTGCCGGCCAGCGGCCGGCACTACCAAATGCGTATCACCTGATGCGTGGCCCATGTACGGATGGGTAGAGCCGGCCGCTGGCCGGCTGCCGGTCCCCGGGGCTGCCGACTCGCGGCCGGTGTCAGCGCGTGCGCAGCGCGCGCCGGTTGCCGATGTGCGCCGCCGCCAGTAGCACGCCACCAGTGGCTGTCGCCACGCCATGCCAGAGCAGCGATTCCTTCAGCGGCAGGTACAGCGAGGCCGACAGCAGCAGAATCGCGCCGGTGCAGGCCAGCTGCACAGGCTGCCAGCGCCCGTGCCGGTGCACCCCGGCCGAGGTGCTCGCCAAGGCCAGCGAGGAGGCCAGCAGCGCGAACAGCCACTCCCAGCGCGACATCATCAGCAGCAATGTCATCGCGCCATGGCCGGGATGCTGGAACGAGCGCAGCGCCATCATCGCTGCCGGCACGAAGGCCAGCAGCAGGGGCAGGGCGATGCAGTGGGCGGCGCAGGCCAAGGACAGCCAGGCACCGGCAAGATCGAAGCGGGGGTGCCAGCGTGCCGAAGTTGGCGGCTGGGCCAGGGCCCTTGCGGGCGTCGTGGGGATATGGTCCATAATGTTACATAGTAACAATTGGAGACTCCCCCATGAAGCTTCCTGCTGTTCTATTCCTGCTGCTGGCTGCCAGCGCCGCACAGGCCCATGACGTCCGCCAGCACGCACCGCACGTGCATGGCCAGGCAACAGTGGATGTTGCGCTTGACCAGCAAACCCTGGAATTCGCCCTTCAGGCCCCCGGCATCGGCATCCTCGATTACGAGCGGCCGCCGGCCAATGCAGCCGAGCAGGCCGCGCTGGCACGGGCGACGTCATTGCTGAAGGGCGGCAACTGGGTCACCTTGCCCACCGCTGCAGAGTGCCGTCTGGCCACCGGTAAAGCCGATGCAGAGGGTTTCGACGCGACGGCCGCCGCGCCGCCGCCGGGACAGCACCGGCACGCAGGTTTCAGCGCAACGCTGCAGTACCACTGTGCCAAACCTGCGGAGCTGCGGGCGATCGTCGTGCGCTTGCCCGTGCTGTTCCCGGGCCTGCACGAAGTCATCGTCAACAGTGCAACCGCCAATGGCCAGAACCGCAGTGTGCTGACGCCCGACAACCTGCGCGTGGTGCTGGCACCGTGAGCGCGGCACCGGTGATCTCGCTGGAAGACGTGCAGTTCGGCTACGGCACGCGGCTGGTGCTGGACATCCCGCGGTTGTGGGTCGAGCAGGGCAGCAGCGTGTTGCTGCGCGGAATCAGCGGTGGCGGCAAAAGCACCCTGCTGGGCCTGCTGGCGGGCGTGCTGCTGCCCGGCAAGGGCCGTGTCGAGGTGGCCGGCCACGCACTGCAGGACGTGGGTGCTGCGGCGCGGGATCGTTTCCGTGCCGACCAGCTGGGCGTGATCTTCCAGCAGTTCAATCTGCTGCCGTTCCTCACCGTGCGCGACAACATCGCGCTGGGCCTGCGCTTCTCGCGCCTGCGCAGCGCACGCATCAGCGGGCCGCTGGATGCCGAGATCGCCCGCCTGCTGCAGGCCCTGCAGCTCAATCCTGAGCTGATGCAGCGGCGGGCGGGTACGCTCAGTGTTGGCCAGCAACAACGCGTGGCGGCAGCGCGCGCCCTGATCGGCCGTCCGACGTTGCTGCTGGCCGATGAGCCCACCTCGGCGCTCGACCGCGAATCGGCGACCGCCTTCCTGCAGCTGATGTCCGCGCAGTGCCAGGCGGTCGGCACCACGGTGCTGGTGGTCAGCCATGACGATAGCCTGCAGCCGTTGTTCGACCGCACCATTTCACTGTCCGAGATCAACCAGGCAGGTGCCGGCCATGCTTGAGCTTGCCTGGGCCAGCCTGCGCAGCCGCGCGTTGAGCGTGGGCCTGACCGTGCTGGTCATCACCCTCAGCGTGGTGCTGCTGCTGGGCGTCGAGCGTGTACGCACGCAGGCGCACGAGGGGTTTGCCAGCACCGTATCGGGCGCCGATCTGATCGTCGGTGCGCGTTCGGGACCGGTGAACCTGCTGCTGTATTCGGTGTTCCATATCGGCGACCCGACCAACAACGTGTCCTGGCAGTCCTACCAGGAGCTGTCCGCATTGCCGCAGGTGAAGTGGTCGGTGCCGTTGTCGCTGGGCGATTCCTGGCGCGGCTACCGGGTAGTGGGTACCACTGGCGGCTACTTTGAACACTATCGTTATGGTTCCGGCCACGCGCTGGCCTTTGCACAGGGGCGGCCCTTCGATGATCTGTATGACGCGGTGATCGGCGCGGAGGTGGCTCGCGAGCAGAAGGTCGGCCTCGGCGACGAGATCGTGCTGGCGCACGGCACCGGCGCGGTCACGCTGGCCACGCATGCCGACAAGCCGTTCCGCGTTGCCGGCATCCTGCAGCGCACCGGCACGCCGGTGGATTCGTCGCTGCTGGTCTCGCTGCCGGCCATCGAGGCGATCCATGTTGACTGGCGATCGGGCGTGCAGCTGCGCAGCCAGAGCGTCAGCGCCGAGCAGGCGCGCCACCTGGACCTGACCCCGACCAGCATCACCGCCTTCATGCTCGGCCTGAACTCGCGCATCTCCACGTTCTCGGTACAGCGCAGGATCAACGAGTATCCGGACGAGGCGATGCTGGCGATCCTGCCCGGCGTGACCCTGCAGCAGCTGTGGCAGTCACTGGGCACCGCCGAGCGGGCGCTGCAGCTGATCAGTGCGATGGTGGTGCTGCTGGGCATGGTTTCGCTGGTGGCGCTGCTGGTCTCGACCCTGCAGGAGCGGCGGCGCGAGATGGCCATCCTGCGTGCCACCGGGGCACGCCCGGGCTACATCGCCGGCCTGCTGGTGGTGGAGGCGGTGGCGACCAGTGCAGTAGCGTGCATGCTGGCGTTGGCGCTGCTGGTAGCCGCCAGCATGGCCGGGCGCGGCTGGGCCCTGGCCAATTTTGGCCTGTCGATCACCCATGTCTGGCCGGACGGCCGCGAGCTGGCCTGGGTGGCAGGCGTGCTGGCGATCAGCGCGGTGGCCGGGCTGGTGCCGGCATTGCTGGCCTACCGGCGCACGCTGGCCGATGGCCTGTCGCCGGGAGGCTGAGCATGCGCTGGATGCTGTCGCTGTCGATGGTGCTGGCACTGGCCGCCTGCGAGCGGCCGGTGGATACCGGCGTACAGGCCTTGCCACCCTCGCCGGTCGTCGACCGCGATGACCCTGCAGGCGCTGTGGAGCAGGAGCTGGACTGGTTGCAGATGATGCCCAAGGACGAGCTGGCCGCGCTGGAGCGGGGCGAGGGCCCGGAGGTCGAGCACAACGGCAACCGGCGCATGCCGCAGTTCGGTACCTTCCGCACGGTGGACACGGTCCTGCAGCGGCCGGTGCGCCTGCCGGGTTACGTGGTGCCACTGGCCAACGCGCAGGACGGGCGGCTGACCGAATTCCTGTTCGTGCCGTACTACGGCGCCTGCATCCACGTGCCACCACCGCCGCCGAACCAGATCGTACACGTGGTGCTGCCGCGCCCGATCGACATGCCTGACATGTATTCGCCGTTCTTCCTGGCCGGCACCCTGCGTGCCGAACGGTTGGACGACGATCTGGCCGGTTCGGCCTACACCATGCGTGACGCACAGCTGAGGCCGTATGAACCGTAGTCACCTGTTGCTGGCGTTGGGATGCCTGTGGTTGGCGGGCTGTACCGCGCCGGGCGGCGATGCCGTGGTGGTCACGCCGCAGGACAAACCGGCGCCCTCCGCCACGGCCGAAGCCCCCATCGACCGTTGGGACGCGTTGCGACCCGACGAAGTGACCTACCAGCGCCCGCCGCCGCAGATCGGCCCGTCGCGCAATGGCATGGACGGCGTGGGTGGCCTGATCGACGACACCGGCTCGGGCACGCCACCGGGGCTGGAGATCGACCATTCCAGCCCGGATCGTGCCAAGCAGTTCGGCTCTTCGCGGGTGGTCGATGCTGTCGATGGTCGCGCGGCGGATCTGGATGGCTACGTGGTACCGCTCGGTACCAACGATGCAGGATTGGTGGATGAACTGCTGTTCGTGCCGTTCTACGGCGCGTGCATCCACGTGCCGCCACCACCACCGAACCAGATCATCCACGTGACCCTGGCGACACCGATCGCGCTGGGCGATCTGTGGGATCCGTACCGGCTTGCCGGCCGCCTGCAGGTGAAGCGTTTTGACGCGGACATCGCCAGCGCGTCCTACGATGCCGCGGCAGCCACGCTGACGGCGATCCGCAACTGATGCGCAGGCGATGGATCATGGCTGCCGGGCTGATCGTGGGCGCGGTGGTGCTGCTGGTGTGGTGGCAGCGGCAGCGCGCACCCACCGCGCCGCCGGCGGTCGCGTTTCCGGCACCGGCGTCCGATGCCAGCCAGCGTATCGAACAGCGCCTGGGTGATGACCCCGCGTTTCGCAACGACGTGCTCTTCCTGCTCGCGGCAACATTGCGCGACCGCTGCCAGCCGGCGCAGGCGGGGCTGCTGGCGCGCATGGCCAATCGTGCATCGCTGCCGGTGCTGGCGGCAGTCAGCGCGGTGACCCAGCAGGACCCATCGTTGGACCGGCCGATGTACCAGTACATCCAGCATCGCGCCGACGCGACGCCGTGCGGGCAGACGCTGCAGATGCCGTTGGCCGGTGGCCGCCGCATGGCCGTGGACATCGAACAGTACGCGCGCACGTTCCCGGACAGCTACTTCGACCCGCAGCGCGGCAGTGAACCGCGGGATTTCGGTGGACTGCCGTTGCAGCAGCGCGCCGGCAATGCCTGCAACAGCGTGGTGTATTCGGTGCTGCCGCTGGGTGGCACCGACTGGCGATGCAGCAGCCTGCGCGCAAATGCCCGTGCGCGCGTGCGCGGCCTGTGCGAGGACGAACTACGGCGCCAACATGGGGGCATCGGCGGCGAACTGGACGCCGCCGTGGGGCAGGGCATGCAGGCGGCCGTGGTATCGGCCATCGCCGCGTTGCCGGAAGACTGCCGGTAGACGTTCATCAGTAGAGCCAGGCCATGCCTGGCTGCCGGCGCAGTCGAGCAAGCCCGCCTCTACAAAAGCTGAATCGGTGGGCTTTGAAGATCATAACTATACAGGACATCCGGTATAGTTATGATCGTAATCCACCCCCACCAGGATCTCCCATGGCTTTGTCCCAGCCCTTGGCCGGTGCTCCGGCCCTGTCGCGTGCCCGTCGCTGGGCACTGCTGTTCACCGTCGCCGCCGGCCTGCTGCTGGTCACCCTCGACAACTCCGTGCTCTACACCGCACTGCCCACCCTGACCGAGGAACTCTCGGCCAGTGCCGGCCAGGCGCTGTGGATCATCAATGCCTATCCGCTGGTAATGGCCGGCCTGCTGCTCGGCGCGGGCACGCTGGGCGACCGCATCGGCCACCGCCGCATGTTCCTGATCGGCCTGGTGGTGTTCGGCGGCGCCTCGCTGGCAGCGGCGTTCGCCGACACCGCAGCGCAGCTGATTGCCGCACGCGCGTTCCTGGCGGTCGGTGCCGCAGCGATGATGCCGGCCACGTTGGCGCTGATCGGCCTGAGCTTCCACGAAGAGCGCGAACGCAACATCGCCATCGCGATCTGGGGTTCGGTGGCCATCGTCGGCGCGGCGCTCGGACCGATCATTGGCGGCTGGCTGCTGCAGCACTTCTGGTGGGGCTCGGTGTTCCTGATCAACGTGCCGGTGGTGGTGGTCGCGTTCGTGGCCACGCTGCTGTTGGCGCCGGAAGGCCAGCGCGACACCTCGCGGCCATGGGACCTTGCGTCCTCGGTGCTGGCATTGGCGGCACTGTCCGGCCTGGTGCTGGCGATCAAGTCGCTGATCGCTACGCCGCCGTCGTATGCGCTGGGCGCGGGCGCGCTGCTGTTGGCCGTCATCAGCGGCGCGGCGTTCGCGCGCCGCCAGCAACAGCTGCCGTACCCGCTGCTGGACTTCGCGATCTTCCGCAACCCGGCGTTCCTGGCCGGCACGCTGTCGGCGGTGTTCACCCTGTTCGCGATGGCCGGCCTGCAGCTGGTCACCACCCAGCGCTTCCAGCTGGTGGCAGGCTTCACGCCGCTGCAGGCGGGCCTGCTGGTGTCGGTGGCGGCACTGGGCAGCCTTCCGAGCGCGCTGCTGGGCGGCAGCATCCTGCACCGGGTGGGCCTGCGCCCGCTGATCTGTGGTGGCCTGGCTGCGGGTGCGCTGGGTGTGGGCGTGGTGGCCTTCGGCTTCCCGCACGGCCTCGGTTGGGTGGTCGCGGGCATGGCGATCACCGGCTTCGGCATGGGCGCGGCCATCTCGGTAGCGTCCACCGCCATCCTCAACAATGTGCCGGCACACCGCGCGGGCATGGCCTCTTCGGTGGAAGAGGTATCCTATGAGTTCGGCGGCCTGCTGGCGGTGGCGATGCTGGGCAGCCTGAGCGCCGCGATGTACAGCGCGTTCCTGCCGGTCTCGGCAGACATGCCGGCACTGGCCCGTGAAGGCTTCACCCAGGCGCTGCATGCCGCGCGCGAGAGCGGGCAGGGCGAGTGGTTCGCATTGACTGCGGCGGCGTATGACCGTGGCTACCAGATCGTGCTGCTGGTGATCACGGCGGTGCTGGCGCTGGGCGCGACGATCCTGGCGCGCCTGCTGCGCGGCCGCGTCGGCAGCCGCGAGGGTGCGGCCGATCGCGTAAAATGAAGCGATGAGAACCAGCAAGCGCGACCGCATCCTCGACGCCGCCGTCAACGTGATCAATCGTGATGGCGTGCGAGCGGTGACCTTCGAGTCGGTGGCGGCCGAGGCCAAGCTGACCCGCGGCGGCCTGCTGTACCACTTCCCCTCGCGCGAGGCGCTGCTGCGCGGCATCGACGAGCACCTGGTGCAGGCCTGGGAGACGTCGATGGAAGCATTGCTGGGCAAGCGCGCGGATGAGGCGACGGCACTGGAGCGCTACCAGACCTTCGTGCGCGTCTCGGCGCAGAGCGCCACCCGTGCCGAACTGATGTTCATGCTGGAATCGGCCGACCCGGACGCCGAAGAGCGTCCGTGGGGGCCTGCGGTGCGACGCTGGGCACCTTCCGCACCCGAGGCCGGCAGCGACGATGCAACTGCGCTCGACAATTTCGTGGCGCGGCTGGCCGCCGATGGCCTGTGGATCTACGAGGCGATGTACCAAGGCCAGCTGGATGCAGGCGTGCGCGCCCGTGTTGCCGAGCGCATCGCCGGGCTGCTGGCGAAGTCTGACGGATCACCGCACTTGTAGAGTCGACTGTTAGTCGACTGCTCTTCGCTCAGACAACGAAACCCCGCGCTTCGCGCGATAGTCGACTGACAGTCGACTCTACCCCTCGCGCGTCTGCCCAGCCTGCGCGGCGCTCGCGGCCAGCCACGCCCTCGGCGATACCCCCAATCGCTTTCGGAACGCCTTCGACAGCGAGGCGGTATCGGCAAACCCCACCTCGATCGCCACCTGCTTGACCGCCACGCCTGCCCGCAGCTGCGCGCAGGTCAGGCTCAGCCGCCAGTCCAGCAGGTAGCTGGCTGGCGTTGCCTGCATCACGTCCTTGAACACGGCCGCGAACGCGCTGCGCGACATGCCGGCGGTCGCGGCCATGCGCGGCAGCGTCCATTCGTCCTGCGGTGCCTGGTGCATCGCCACCAGCGTGCGTGCCAGCCGCGCATCGGACAGCCCGCGCATCAGCCCATGGCTAACGCCCGCCGCATCCGGGTGGTCCACCACCCAGCGCAGGATCTGGATCAGCGCCACCTCGAACAGGCGGTTGGTCAGTAGCCGGGAACCGCAGCGCTGGCGATCGGCCTCGGCGAACAGCAGGTGCAGGGTGTCATCCAGTTCGCCGATCGCCGCCAGCGGCACCACCATCACCGGTGGCAGCGACTGCACGATCGGATTGCGCGCGCCGCCATCGAAATCCAGCGTGGCGCAGGTGAAATCCGGGCCATCCAGCGGCGCGTTGAAGAACACATGGTGCAGCGGCTGGGGGTAGAGCAGCAGGCTGGGTGTGTCGATCTTCAGCCGGGGCAGCGCTATATCGCCCTCGGGATGACGGACCTCCATCTCACCCTGGCGCAGGATATGCAAGAACGCACGACCGGGCTGCGGCTCGAAGACATGCTGCCCGCACAGCGGGCCAGTGTGGAACAGCGCCGCCTGCACCCGGAAGCGTTCCAGCAGGGAGGAGAGGCGGTCGGGTGTGGAAGCGTCGGCGGACACGCTCATGGATGAATGGACAACATGTGTGGTTTATTGCGCCTGATTCGTCCAGGGAGTCTACCTAGGATGAGCGGGTCGTCCAATCCCGGGCGCTTTCCCAAGGAGATCCACCATGTCCCGTGTCCCCCTGATCGATGCCGCCAACACCACCGCCGACCGTCAGGCCCTGCTGGGCCAGGTCCACGCCGCCTTCGGCGCCACCCCGGCCATGTTCCGCGCCGTGGCCAACTCGCCGGCTGCCCTGCAGAGCATGTGGGGTTCGTTCGGCGCGCTGGGCGGCGGTCGCCTGTCGCCGCTGCTGGGCGAGCAGATCGCCGTGGCCATCGCCAACCGCAATGCCTGCGAGTACTGCCTCGCCGCGCACACCGCGCTGGGCCGCAAGGCCGGCGCCAGCGGCGAGCAGATGGCCGCCGCGCAGATCGGCCAGTCCAGCGACCCGGCTACCACCGCTGCACTGGACTTCGCGCTGAAGGTGGTCGAGCAACGAGCGCAGATTGCCGATGGCGACGTGCAGGCGCTGCGTGCGGCTGGCTTCGATGATGAGCAGATCGTTGAGATCCTCGCCCACGTCGCGCTCAACCTGTTCACCAACTACGTCAACGTAGCGTTCGACGTGCCGGTGGACTTCCCGAAGGTCGCGCTGCGCTGAGATGTGGCCTGGCCCGGGTGGCAGTGGTCGCCCGGGCCGCTCCGAAGGGTGCAGATGGGGGGCGGCCCTACTAAAGGTCGTCTGCCCGCAGCCGTTCGGGATGGGTATAGACATTGAACCCGCTCTCCCGCGCGAACCCGACCAGGCACAGGCCGGCGCTGCGGGCCAGGTCGATCGCCAGCGCGGTCGGCGCCGACACCGCCGCGAGCACGCTGGCACCGGCGCGTACCGCCTTGCTGACCATTTCGTAGCTGGCCCGGCTGGAGATCACCAGCAGGCCACCTTCAATGGCGTGTTCGTTGTGATGCAGGGCGCCGATCAGCTTGTCCAGCGCGTTGTGGCGGCCGACGTCTTCGCGCCCCCAGCCAATGCGCCCCTTGGCATCGGCCCAGGCCGCGGCGTGGATGGAGCCAGTCACCGCATTCATCGGCTGGTGCTGGGCCAAGGTGGCCAACGCCCGCTGCAGGGCGGCGGCGGAATAGCTGCGTCGCTCGCGGATTTGCGGGAGTGGGCGCAGCGCTTCTTCCAGCTGGCGCGTGCCGCACAGGCCGCAGCCACCACGGCCGGGCAGCAGGCGCCCATCGGCGGGGGCCAGGCCGGCACCGGGTGCCTCCTCGGCCACGGTCATCTGCAGTTCGATGCCTTCCAGCTGCGGGCGGATGTCGATCGACAGCAGCTGCGAGGGCGCAGCAATCAGTCCCTCACTGAGCGAGAACCCGAGCGCAAAGTCCTCCAGGTCGCAGGGCGTGGCCATCATCACCGCGAAGGCGGCGTCGTTGTAACGCAGTGCGACCGGCACTTCCTCAGCGACCACGTCGACCAGCGGCTGTCGCCCCTCGCCGCGCCAGCGCTGCAACGGACGCTGGGCCGTGCCGGCAGGCGGGGTGTGCGGTGGGGGCGAATCAGGCATGCAGCGCGTCCGGGCTAGGGAGATACGCAGGTGGTGGACCACCCACGGCATCGAGAATAGCGCAGTGGCCATGCGCTGACGCGGGTGTAACCGTTGTCATGGCAGGCTGCGCTAAAACAGCCTGTACCCTCTGGCGAAGCCGCGCAGGCCGTGTTTGACTGTGCGGCTGGCCGTGCGATTGAAGCGCCGCCGGACTGCGATGTGCCCATTGTTGCCGCGTTCCTTCCGTAAGGTTCCCGAACATGTCCGAGCAGAAACCGCCGCGTTACAAGCCCTACAACCAGCCGGCCGGAGGCTGGGGTGCCGCTGGTGCCACCGCCAAGGTGCTGCTGCAGCAGAGTGTGATCGGCAAGGGGTCGAAGGCGCTGCTGGCGATGAACCAGCCCGGCGGCTTCAAGTGCCCCAGTTGCGCGTTCCCTGACGCTGACGAACGCAGGAAGCTCGAGTTCTGCGAGAACGGCGCGAAGGCACTGGCCTGGGAAGCCACCCAGTTCCGCGCCGGCCGCGAACTGTTCGCCCGGTACACCGTGACCGAACTGATGGCGCAAACCGACTACTGGCTGGAGATGCAGGGCCGGCTGACCGAGCCGATGCGCTACGACGCAGCCACCGACCACTACGTGCCGTGCAGCTGGGACGATGCCTTCGCGCTGATCGGCCGCCACCTGCAGGCGCTGGACAGCCCGCACCAGGCCGAGTTCTACACGTCCGGCCGCACGCCCAACGAAGCCGCGTTCCTGTATTCGATCTTCGTGCGCGAGTTCGGCACCAACAATTTCCCGGACTGCTCGAACATGTGCCACGAGCCGACCAGCCGTGGCCTGCCGCCAGCCATCGGGGTGGGCAAGGGCACCATCGTGCTGCAGGATTTCGAGCATGCCGAGGCGATCTTCGTGATCGGGCAGAACACCGGCACCAATTCACCGCGGATGATGAGCAACCTGGTGGAGGCACGCAAACGCGGCATTCCGATCGTGGCGGTCAACCCGATGCCCGAGCGCGCGCTGATCCGCTTCGCCGAGCCGCAGGACATGGTGCAGATGGCCACGTTCGGTTCGACCGAGATCACCAGCGAGTTCGTGCACATCCGCATCGGCGGCGACCTGGCCCTGATCAAGGGCATGATGAAGGTGATGTTCGAGCGCGAGGCGCAGGGTGAGCGTGTGCTCGACCATGCATTCCTCGCCGAACACACGGTGGGCCTGGAGGCGCTGCGTGACGACGTGATGGCGCAGGACTGGGACGAGATCGTGCAGGTGTCCGGCATTTCGCAGGCGCAGATCCGACGCTGTGCTGAGATCTACATCCGCTCCAATGCCACCGTGATCTGCTACGGCATGGGGCTGACCCAGCACCAGTACGGCTCGCGACTGTTGCAGCAGGTCGCCAACCTGCTGTTGCTGCGTGGCAACTTCGGCAAGCCCGGTGCTGGCATCGGGCCGATCCGGGGCCATTCCAATGTGCAGGGCGACCGCACCGTCGGCATCGACGAGAAGCCCAAGCCGGCCTATCACGACCGCGTGCAGCAGGTGTTCGGTTTCGACCCGCCGCGCGAGTATGGCCACCATGTGGTCGAATCCATCGAGGCGATGCTGGACGGCAGCGCCAGGGTGTTCATCGGCCTGGGTGGCAACTTCATTCATGCCGTGCCCGATACGCCGCGCGCGTACGAGGCAATGCGTGGGCTGGACCTGACCGTGGGCATCGCCACCAAGCTCAACCGTGGGCACCTGGTTCATGGCCGCGATGCGCTGATCCTGCCGGTGGTGGCGCGCTCGGAGCGCATCGTCACGCCGCTCGGCGAGCAGTTCGTCACCATTGAAGACGCGATGTCCAATGTGACCGCCTCGCGGGGCGTACTCGAGCCGGTGAGCCCCGATGTGTTGCCCGAAGTCGAGATCGTCTGTCGCATGGCGATGGCCACGCTGCCGCACAGCAGGGTCGACTGGGCAGGCTGCATGCACGACTACGCACACATCCGTGAGTTGATCGCGGCCGTGTACCCGGAGATCTACACCGGCTTCAACCAGCGCATCCAGCAGCCGCACGGCTTCCATCTGGATATCCCGCCGCGTCGCCGCGTCTGGTCCACGCCCAATGGCAAGGCCAACATCCTGGTGATGCCTGGCCTGGACGTGGATGATCCGGTTCACGACCCCGACATGCTGCGGCTGGCCACCGTGCGCTCGCACGATCAGTACAACACCACCATCTACAGCTACAACGATCGCTACCGCGGCGTGTACAACGATCGCATGGTGCTGTTCATGAACATCGAGGACCGGCTGGCGCGCGGGCTGCGGAAGGAGGCGCTGGTCAGCCTGGAGACGATCAGCAGTGATGGCGTGCAGCGACGCATCGAAGGCTTGACCGTGCTCGATTACCCGATGCCGCGCGGCGCGCTGGCCGGCTACTACCCCGAACTGAACCCGTTGCTGCCGCTGGATTACCACGACCGGATCAGCGGCACCCCCGCAGCCAAGTCGATCCCGGTGCGGATGCGGGCGATGCCGGCGGTCACCTAGCAGTGGATCAATCCAGTCCTATGGGCTTCCGGCATGTGGATTGGGTTCATCCAGCGCAAAGGAGCAACGGAAATAGTTGGCGGTATCCCGCCAGGCGCCCACGATCGGTTCCTGGATCTGTGCCAGCAGTTCTCGGGCCTTGACGGGATCGTTGGCCTGGCAGGCGAAGTACGCGAATGATTGCAGGTTCCATGGCGAGGGATAACGTGACAGCACGTCTTCGAAGCCGCGTTTCATGGTCGGCCAGTTCACTTTCGACTCGGTGAACAAACGGTCCTCGTACTCCCGCTGCGAGGCGACCCAGTAGATACGGGCGTACAGCATGTATTGGTCCTGCGGTGGGGCCGCAGCCATGACCCTGCGTGCATAGGCTTCCAGGCCAGCCGGATCGCCGCCCCACTTCGGAGCGAAATAGCGCACGGCAGCAAAGTAGAGCGGGAAGTAGCCCGGATAGCGCGCGATGCCTTCGTCATGCAATGCGAAGAAGCGGTCTGCATCCCAACTCTGTTCGATCGCCCGGTGTTCCATCGACTCGTACCAGTACGGGTCCGTGCTGGCGATGTCCTTGTACTTCAGCAGGTAGTCAACGGCCTGCTGCTGCAGCGCCTTGAACGGTGCCCAGTCCTCTTCCTTCACCGTATTTGCATAGCCGGGGCCGCGGATGCTCCAGCCTTGGCGGCTGAGCATCTCAGCCATGGCCAGGCGCGCCGACGGCGACCTGGGGTAGCGCGAGATCCACGCCTGCACGAGCTTCTCGCGACCCTGCCAGTAGGCCGGGTCACGGTTGCTCATGCTGAAGGCATAGCCGATGCCTACGTAGTACGCCGAAAGCTTCCAGACACCACTGCTGAAGTAGCGATCCGTATCCCGGTAACGACTGGCGAGTTGCTCCAGTCTGGCGAAATCCTGCTTCTCCAGCAGTTGCTTTGCCTGCCGGGAGACTTCGGCGCGTTCGCTTGCTTCATCTTCACCGGATGCACCGGCGTGGGCGATGGTCGCGCACGACAACAACAGCATCACAAGCAGTGTTCGCATGAGTCCATTCATGGGGGAAACTCCGTGTCAGGGACAGGGGCATGGCAAGGCAGTGGGCCACGATCGCCATCTCGCCATAGCAGGGGCCGTCGCGCAAGTCGGCAGCGTGGCTGCCAGGCGGGCGTGGGCGCTGCCACCCCATGCTGTGCAGTTGTGCATCGGCTATCATCGGCGGGTGAACCTGCCTGGCCTCATACTGCGATGGATGCTGCTTGTTGCCCTGGTGCTGAATGCACCGGCGCTGGCGCTCGCCGCGTCTTCCTACAGCGGTCCGGCCAGCCAGGACCATTGCGTGGCACCGCACTCGGCCGGGATGGCTTCGGCGGGGTGTTGCGATGATGCAGGTCCGGCGGCTTGCCAGAGTGGCCAGTGCGAATGCCCGCCGGCATGCTTGGGCATGTTGGCAACGCTGAACGGGACACCAGCCTGCCTTTGGCGCGAGGCGCCCGCTCCAGCCAGTAGCCAGCAACGCGCGCCCCCGTTGATGCCGGATCCGTTGCGTCCCCCCATCGCGTGAATTCCTGCAGGCCTCAAGCGCCTGCCATGACTGTTCGACTTTCTCTCGACGCTACCTGCGCCTTCAATGCGTGGGTGGCGGGGCGCTTTGCCCGCCTCTGCAAAGGAATCACTCAATGAACCGTACTCTTTCCCTCGGCCTGCTGCTGGGCACCGTGCTGGCCACGACCGCCTGCGCTCGTGCCGCCGAAGAATCCTCCGCGGCACCGGCCCAGGCGAGCCCGGCCAAGATCGATCCAGCCTTGCCGGTCGCCATCGTGCACAAGACCGCCAGCTGCGGTTGCTGCGGCATCTGGGTCGACCACCTGAAGGCCGCCGGCTTCCAGGTCGATGTGCGCGACTCCGATGACATGAACCCGATCAAGGTCCGCTTGGGCGTGCCGGTCGGCAAGGCCCCCTGCCATACCGCCGAGATCGGCGGTTACGTGGTCGAGGGTCACATCCCGGCCGAGGACATCAAGCGCCTGCTGGCCGAACGCCCGGCCGCGCGCGGGCTGGTGCTGCCCGGCATGCCAGCCGGGTCGCCGGGCATGGAAATGCCGGACGGCTACGTGCAGCCGTACACCGTCGAGCTGGTGCGCACCGACGGCAGCACCGAGCCGTTTGCCCAGCACGGTCAGGGCGGCTGATGGACGGAGGGTGCCAGTCGTCCTGACCGGCACTCTCCGACGCGTCTTGTGTAGAGCCGAGCCTATGCTCGGCTGTGTTTGGCCGGCAAGCCGAGCATGGGCTCGGCTCTACAGAATCAGCGGACCCCGGCCGCTTCCTTGGCCAACTGGGCGTCAAACTTCTTCTCGGCCGCATCCGCGTACGCGTTGCAGGTCAGTGCCTTGGCGCTGGCCTTGCTGCCAGCGGCATAGTTCCAGTTGCTGGCGCCCGGATGCGGGGTCAGCAACAGGTCGCAGGGCAGGCCGCGCACCGTAGCGAAGCTGCGCCGGTAGTCATGGACCAGGCGCGGATAGCGGGCGTTGCCCTGCAGCTGGTAGCCCGGCGCGCTCAGGCTGTCGGCATAGGCGATGCGCAGCGGCTTGCCATCGCGGGTATCGGTCCAGGTCCAGGCAGTGCTGCCGGGGGTGTGGCCCGGCATGAAGTGCGCGGTGAACGCGATGCCGCCCACGTTGACCACCTCGCCATCCATGATGATGCGGTCGGTGCTGACCGGCGGAAAGGTGATGCTGTCGCCAAAGTGCAGGTCGTTGCTGCCACCGCGCGCCAGCAGCACGGCTGATTCGGCGTTGGCCACCACTTTCGCACCGGTACGGCGCTTCAGTTCCGCCACCGGGCCGGCATGGTCGGCATGCGCATGGCTGAGCAGGATCAGCCGTAGATCCTGTGCTGCCACCCCGCGTGCCTTCATGTTGTCCAGCAGGTGACCGGCCATCTGCGGCATGCCGCCGTCAAGCAGCACCGCACCGTCGGCGGTCTGCACCAGTAGCGCGGTCAGGTCCTCGGTGCCGATCTGCCAGGTGTGGTCCGCAATCTGCAGCGGTGCCATCGGCTGCAGCCATGAACTGTCCACCGTGTAGGCCCGGAGCTGGGGCAGCGGTTCGTCGGCGGCAGTGACATCAAAGGCAAGCGTGGCAGCCAGGGCGAGGGTAGTCAGGCAGAGGCGCATGGCAGAAAGGTGTCTGGACTGGGGCCGATGAAGCTAGCACGCGGGCCGCGCCGGCCGTTTCGCGAATAATTCATGGCTGCGATAAGGTCCATCACGGCCTGCGCAGGATTGTTCGCCAGCCATGGATTGTGAATCCATCTCCACGGGCTGGAGCGCAGAATCGGCTGCGGCTAGCCTGCCAGCAGGCTCAAGGGGATGGACCATGCACGTGCTTCTGGTGATGGTGGGTGGGGTGCTGTTGCTGGGGGTATTCCTGCTCTTCGGGCGGCTGTGGAGCGTGGGTCAGTCACAGGTGCCCACGGCCCTGATTGCGTTCATCGCCACCTGGCTGCTGGTGACGGTGGTCAATCTGTGGGTGGGCGTGAGCAAGGCAGGATACGCGATGCGTGAAGAGCTGCCGATCCTGTTGCTGGTATTCACCGTGCCGGCGTTGCTGGCCGGGTTCCTTTACTGGCGCCTGGCGCGCTGAAGGATTGCGATGAGCACACGACTGCGGCTGCCCGCCCTACGCCAGCGCGATGGCCACCACGCCCGCGTGACCTACGAAGAGCTGTTCTTCGACCTGGTCTACGTGTTCGCGGTCACCCAGCTCAGCCACCATCTGCTGCATCACCTGGACCTGGTCGGGGTGATGCAGACGCTGGTGCTGTGGTTCGCGGTCTGGCTGGGCTGGCAGTACGCCTGCTGGGTCAGCAACTGGTTCGATCCCGAGGCGCCACGCATCCGCAGCCTGCTGTTCGTCACCATGTTGCTGGCGCTGCTGATGTCCTCGTCCATTCCCGAGGCCTTCGCCGATCGTGCGTGGATCTTCGCCGGGGCGTACGCCACGATGCAGGTCGGACGCACCGCGTTCGTGTTGCTGGAGGTCGGCCGCAAGCATCCGTTGGCGCCGAACTTCCGCCGCATGCTGGCCTGGGTCAGCGTGTCGGCCTGCTTCTGGCTGGCCGGCGCGGCGGCCGAGGGCCACCTGCGGCTGGCACTGTGGGCGGTGGCGGTGGCCTGCGAATACATCTCGCCGATGTTTGGCTTCGCGTTCCCGGGCATGGGTCGTTCGCACACTCGCGACTGGACCATTGAGGGGGGGCACCTGGCCGAACGCTGCCAGCTGTTCGTCATCGTCGCACTCGGCGAGACGCTGTTGGCTACCGGTGGCGTGCTCAGCGAGGTCGAGCAGTGGAGTGCTGCGGTGGTGTCTGCGGTGCTCGCCACCTTCGCCGGCACCATTGCCATGTGGTGGCTGTATTTCGGCATTTCCAGCCGCGACGCCACTGCGGCGATCACCCATTCCGAGGACCCCGGGCGGATGGGCGCCAATTTCCACTACGTGCACGCGCTGCTGATTGCCGGCATCATCGCCACCGCGGTGGGCAACGACCTGGTGATGGATCACCCGGAAGCGGCGGTGACGCCGGTATATGCAACGGTGCTGGTCGCCGGGCCGTTGATCTACCTGCTTGGCAGCGCCCTCTACAAGCGCGTTGTGTACGGGCGCGCCCCGTATTCGCATCTGTTCGGTGCCGTGGCGCTGGTCGTGCTGGGCGTGGTCTTGCCGCACACCCATCTGCTGGCCGCTGGCTGGCTGACCAGTGCGTTGCTGCTGGCCGTGGGCTTGATGGATACGCGGTTGAAGCGTCGCCTGCAGCGGGCGTGATCCGTTGCGTCAGCAAAGCGCTCCAGCCGCCATCGAGCGCAAGCGCTGAGCAGTCGATTGACACTCGACTTCAGCACCGCCGCACAAGAAATGCTGGCAGGCTAGGCCAGCGCGGCGGCCATCGCTGCAAGCTTGCCCACCGTGTTCATGTTGCGGGCAGTGCCTTGCTGGGCATAGGGCATCCGCAGGCGCGAGTCGGCCATGCCGTCTCCGTAATGGATGAAGATCTCGCGCGTGCCGAGTGCGAGCTGTTCGTCGCGCAGGCCGGTCACGCCGTCGAGCGGATCGGCGGGCGGGCTGCCGTCGAGGAACAGGGCGACCACACGGTTGCCGGCCGCCTGCGGAAATGGATTGCGCGCCACCACGCCGGCGATCTCGTTGGCCGAGCGCACCAGCACGCCCACCGGCTTGCCGGCATAGACCTTGAGCCGCTCGCCGAGGGCCTGGCGCACGCCCGCCTCGTCGAGCGAATCGCCACCAGTTCGCGCATCGGCAGCTTGCCGGTGCCGCCGACGTTGACCGCGCGCAGCAAGGCGACGTAGGCGTTCATGGCGTCCCCGCCTGCAGGCGGTCGTACATGCGTACCAGGTCAACCAGGGTGCGCGCGCCCATCTTGCGCATCACCTGCGCGCGGCGCACCTTCACCGTGATCTCGCTGACCCCGAGGTCGCTGGCAATCTGCTTGTTGAGGCGGCCGCGTACCACGCCGTCAACCACCTCGCGCTCGCCGGCGTTGAGGGTGTCCCAGCGCAGTTGCAGCGCGCCGAGTGCCTCGCCGTCGCGGCGGCGCTGGCGGTCGATCTCGATGCCCTTGTGGATGGCATCGAGCAGCTCCTGGTCACGGAAGGGCTTGGTCAGGAATTCGATGGCGCCATCCTTGATCGCGTTGACGCCCATCGCGATGTCGCCGTGGCCAGTGATGAACACCACCGGCAGCTGCAGGCCGTGGCTGCCCATCGTGCGATGGAATTCGAGGCCGCTCTGGCCGGGCATGCGCACGTCCAGCACCAGGCACGCTGGCGCGTCTTCCAAGTCGTGTTGGAGGAAGGTCTGGGTGGAGGCGAAGGCCCGCACCTGCAGGCCCATCGAGGCCAGCAGGTCTTCCAGTGCGGCGCGCACCGACGGATCGTCGTCGACCACATAGACGATGGGTGCCGGATCGGGCGTGGCGGCAGTGGGCTTACGCATGGTGGGCGTCCGTGGCAACGGGCAGGTGGAACACGAAGCAGGCACCGCCGCCTGCGGGGCGTTCGGCACGGATCTGGCCGTCGTTGGCCTCGATCATCGAGCGGCTCAGGCTGAGGCCCAGCCCCAACCCGTGTGACTTGGTGGTCCAGAACGCGTCGAACACGCGCTCGGGATGCTCGGCGGGCAGGCCGACACCGCGGTCGCGTACGCTGAGGCTGACCCGTTGGCCGTTGCGCCGGGTCAGCAGGGACAGGCGTCGGTCGGCGGTGGGCACGGTCTCCATCGCGTCCACCGCATTGAGGATCAGGTTGCCGATCACCTGCTGTACCTGCACACGGTCGGCCTGCACCGGTGGCAGCTCGGCGTCCAGCAGCAGCGCCACGGCCACGCCATGCCGGTCCAGCTCGCTGCGCGACAGCGCCAGCATTTCCTCCACGGCCTGGTTCAGGTCGAACGCGCGTCGTTCCGGTGCCGCGCCCTGGGTCAGGCCGCGGATGCGGGCGATCACGTCACCGGCGCGGTGCGCGTCGGCCAGGATGCGGGCCACGGTCTGCCGGGCCTTGTCCACGTTCGGCGGGTCCTGCGCCAGCCAGCGCTGGCAGGCTTCGGCGCTGCTGGCGATGGCCGCCAGCGGCTGGTTCACTTCATGCGCGATGGAGGTGGTCAGCTCGCCCACGGTGGAGGCGCGCGCTACCCGCAGCAGGCGGCCCTGTGCTTCCTGCACGGCGGCCTTGGCCGCTTCCATGTTCAGCGCGAGGTAGGTGGTGATGCCGATCACCAGCATGCCGATGACCGAGTTGACCAGGCCGATGCGGTAGGTGCCGAAGCGGGTCAGGAAGAAGCTCAGCCCGGTCAGCGCGATGCAGGCGATGGCCAGGGTGATCAGCCCGCGCGCGCTCAGTACGCGCGCTGTGGCGAGGATGACCGCCGCGTAGAAGCAGGCCGCGGCAACCGCATAATCGGTGACGGTGTCGATCAGGAAGATCGCCGCCATCACGACGATCAGGGCCAGCAGCACCAGCGGGCGGCGGGGCGACAGCGATGGCATCGGGGAGCTCCCTGGCGTGGGGGAAAAGGATAGCAAAGCCATCATCGTTGGATGCCGACCTTGGTCGGCGTGCTCTCGTGCGGTGGGTGCCGACCGTTGGTCGGCACAAACCAGAGCGATGCCTGGTAGTGCCGGCCGCTGGCCGGCAACTGCACGGTGCTTCGGAGATCACGAGGTTGCCGACCAGCGGCCGGCACTACCGCAGCGGTGGGCGTGCCGAGGCGATGCACGGTGCGTCCGGGGATCATGGGGTTGCCGGCCGGCGGCCGGCACTACTCCTCAAGGCTGGCGTTCCAGAAGCCCTGCAGCACACCGGGCGTGGTCGCCAGCGTTGCCAGCACGGCATCGAGCTCACCGGCATCCACGGTGGTGGCATATAGAACGGCCTCGATCTCCACATCGCGCTCACCGAACGGGCGCTGGTCCACCGCGCGAACCGGGTACTGCGCCTGCTCAAGCAGCAGCAACAGCTGGTCCAGCACCTCGGCCTGCTGCTCGCGCAGGCAGACCACGTTGATCGCATAGGTCGCCTCGCTGAACGCTTCCGGCAGCGGCTGCCGCTGGATGCGGTTCACCACCGGCCGCAACAGGGTGTTGGCGGCCAGCACAAACACCGCTGCCAACACCGCCTCGGGTAGCAGCTTGATGCCGGCACATGCTCCCCCCGCCGCCGATCCCCACAGGGTGGCGGCGGTGTTCAGGCCGGACACCTGCGCGCCGTCCTTCATGATCGCGCCGGCGCCGAGGAAGCCGACGCCGGAGATCACATAGGCCACCACATGCAGCGGTGACGGCGGGCCGCCGTACAGATCATGGAAGCGCACGGCCAGATCGACGAACACCGCCGCACCCACCGCCACCAGCGTATTGGTACGCAGGCCGGCGGTGCGTTGGCGCAGCTGCCGTTCCAGGCCGATGGCCGTACCCAGCACGAACGCCACCGACAGGCTGATCAACGAACTTAGGGTTGCGCCGGCGTTGAACGCCGGCAGGTTCGGATTGATGTCCATTGTGATTCTCCCTGGACAAGGCGGCGGGCGCTTACTGCCAGCCGTAGCGACGGATGTAGAACTTCTTCAGCGCAGTGGTCAGCACCGCATAGCCGAACAGGATCGCCACCAGGAACGGCCAGTAGCCGGCCGGAAGCGCCTGCAGCTTGAAGTAGCCGGCCAGCGGGCTCATCGGCAGGACCACGCCAATGGTCATGATCAGGCCGGTCATCAGCAGCAGTGGCGGCGCGGCGATGCTCTGCAGGAACGGCAGCTTCGGCGTACGGATCATGTGCACGATCAGGGTCTGGGTCAGCAGTCCGACCACGAACCAGCCGGACTGGAACAGGCCCTGATCGGCCGGCGTGCGTGCATCGAACACGTACCACATCAGCGCGAAGCAACTCAGGTCGAAGATCGAGCTGATCGGCCCGAAGAACACCATGAAGCGGCCGATGTCCGCCGGGTTCCACTTCAGCGGCTTGCGCACGAGCTCCTCGTCCACGTTGTCGAACGGAATGGCGATCTGCGAGATGTCGTACAGCAGGTTCTGCACCAGCAGCTGCAGCGGCAGCATCGGCAGGAACGGCAGGAAGGCCGAGGCCACCAGCACCGAGAACACGTTGCCGAAGTTGGAACTGGCGGTCATGCGGATGTACTTCAGCATGTTGTTGAACGTGCGCCGGCCCTGGATGACACCTTCCTCCAGCACCATCAGGTTCTTTTCCAGCAGGATGATGTCGGCCGCCTCCTTGGCGATGTCCACCGCACTGTCCACGCTGATGCCGATGTCGGCCGCGCGCAGCGCCGGTGCATCGTTGATGCCGTCGCCGAGGAAGCCGACCACCTTGCCCTGTGCGCGCAGCTCGCGCACCAGTCGCTCCTTGTGCAGCGGCGTCAGCCGGGCAAACACGCGATGGTGGTGCAGCGCCCGCGACAGCGCGCCGTCGTCCATGCGCTCGATCTGCGGGCCGGTCAGGATGGTGTCGGCGTCCAGCCCTACCTGTGCGCAGACACGGGCGGTCACCAGTTCGTTGTCGCCAGTGAAGACCTTGACCTCGACACCGTGTGCGGCCAGCGCCTGCAGCGCCTGCGCAGCCGACTCCTTCGGCGGGTCCAGGAAGGCCACGTAGCCAACCAGGGTCAGGCCGCATTCGTCGGCCTGCGAATAGGTGGTCTGGCTGGCAGCGGTCTCCTTCATCGCCACCGCCACCACGCGCAGGCCCTGCTCGTTCAGTTCCTCGGTGGTCTGCCGCACGCGGGCCAGGCGGTGCTCGTCCAGTTGCATGTCCTGGCCGTTCTCGCGAACGGTACTGCACACCGCCAGCATTTCTTCCACTGCCCCCTTGCAGATCAGCTCATGATGGTCCTCGCGCTCGGAGACCACCACCGACATGCGGCGGCGCTCGAAGTCGAACGGGATCTCATCCACCTTGTGGTAGTCCTGCGACAGCCGCAGTGAACTCTGCAGCTCCACGTGTTCCAGCACCGCGCGGTCCAGCAGGTTGATCAGCCCGGTCTGGAAGTGGCTGTTGAGGTAAGCGAACTTCAGCACATCTTCCGAATCGTGACCGAACACATCAGTGTGGCGCTCCAGCGCGATCCTGTCCTGGGTGAGGGTGCCGGTCTTGTCGGTGCACAGGACTTCCATCGCGCCGAAGTTCTGGATTGCATCCAGGCGCTTGACGATCACCTTGCGCCGCGACA
Source organism: Stenotrophomonas thermophila (assembly GCF_001499715.1). Taxonomy (NCBI): domain Bacteria; kingdom Pseudomonadati; phylum Pseudomonadota; class Gammaproteobacteria; order Lysobacterales; family Lysobacteraceae; genus Stenotrophomonas; species Stenotrophomonas thermophila. The sequence continues at coordinate 22,064 of NZ_CVIW01000056.1, forward strand.
GCAGCACCGCACCCTTGGCCAGGGTGGAGGTGACGATCATCGGCAGCATTTCCGGCGTCAGGCCCACTGCCACCGACAGTGCGAACAGGAACGCCTCGGTCCAGTCGCCCTTGGTCCAGCCGTTGATCAGCAGCACGAACGGCACCATCACCAGCGCGAAGCGGATCAGCAGCCAGCTGACACTGTTGACGCCGGCGTGGAATGCGGTCGGCGCGCGGTCAGTGGCGGTGCTGCGCTGGGCCAGCGTGCCGAAGTAGGTGCGGTTGCCGGTGGCCAGCACAACGGCGGTGGCAGTGCCGGACACCACATTGGTGCCCATGAACAGCAGGTTGTGCTGTTCCAGCAGGCCAGCCAGGCCGTCGCCCGGGTGCGCGAACTTCTCCACCGGCAGCGACTCGCCGGTCATCGCGGCCTGTGCCACGAACAGGTCCTTGGCAGTCAGCACGCGGCAGTCGGCCGGAATCATGTCGCCGGCCGACAGCACGATGTGGTCGCCGGGCACCAGCTCGCGGATCGGCAGGTCCAGCAGGCGCGCCGGGCGCCGGCTGTGCAGGTGCGCACCGAAGTACTGGTCGGCCACATCGGCGGCCTCGGTACCGGGATTGCGGCGCAGCACGCGTGCGGTATTGCCGACCAATGCCTTCAGTCGCTCGGCGGCGCGGTTCGAGCGACCTTCCTGCACGAAGCGGATCAGCGTCGACAACAGCACCATCGCGCCAATCACGATCGTCGCCTTGATGTCCTCGGTCAGCCAGGACACCGCCGCCAGCACGGTCAGCAGCAGGTTGAACGGATTGCGGTAGCACTGCCACAGATGGCGCCACCACGGCAGCGGCTTTTCGTGATCCACCTCGTTGGGGCCTAGCGTGGCCAGTCGCTCCTCGGCCTCATGCGGGCTGAGGCCATCGGCATGCGATTCCAGCGTGGCCAGCAACTCGGCTTCGTCCTGCTGGGCGAGGGTGACCAGGCCGGTGGTGAGCGCGAACGGCGCGGCCTCGGCGCTGCCCGGGCCGAAGCCGGCTTCGGGCATCGCGCGGCGGCGGAACAGGTTGCCCGCGCGACGGCTGCGCAGGAAGGCATTGAACCAAGCGTTGAGCAGGCTCATGGGACTCTCCTCGAATGTCAGAGCCGGCCGCGGCCGGAACACGAACGGAACGGATGGAACAGATCAGGCGTGGCGCATCGTCAGCACCGCCGGCGACCACGGCTGCATGTGCAGGCGCTGGCTGCCGCCGATGCACAGCGGCTTCATTGCATCGCGCAGGGGATAGGGCAGATGCCGCAGCACGGTGATGCGCTCGCTGATCGGCAGCAGCGACAGCGCATCGGCCACCACGCGCGGCGAACCGAGCGACAGCGAACGGGCAAACATCACGGGGCCGTGCTGCAGCAGCTGGCTGCGCAGCGCGGCAACATCGCGCTCGCCAATCAGGCGGCGCAGGGTGATGTAGAGGATCTTGTAGGACATGGGGCGATCTCCAGGCAGGCGGCGCCTGGCGGTCCCCCGTCACTCAGGCAGGCAGGGACCGGCGGGCAGGCGCCAGGAACAGGCAACAAGCGGTCATCCGGGGCGCGGTGCGCCCAGCAGGGTCGGGGTCCATCTGCGTCTCCATGAGGGGAGGGTGCCAGCCAGGGTTGCCCTGGCCAGTGGCGCTATTGTCCGCCCCTGAATGGGGCAGGCCTAGAGGCCCGTGGGTTAGCTCGGCTATACCTTGGTATAGCCGGCATGCGCAGCGCCAGTCGAGGGCTCAATGATGGATCAATGCGAAGCGCTGGTCTGCTTGCACACGTCGTACTCGCCGCGGCTCAGCGTCTTGTTGCGGTCGGTGTCGCAGGCGTGCAATCGTTCGGCCCAGTCCGGTGCCACGGCATCCACCTCGGCCAGCGTGACGATGCCGTCCTTGTCCTTGTCCAGCGATTCGTAGGCAGGGATGAGCCTTACTTCTGTCACGTCCTCGGCGGCGGTGGCCTTGCTGGCCTCCTGGGGATTGGAACAGGCGCCCAGCAGCAGGCCCCCACATAGCGAGAGAGCGATGGGAAGGCAGCGATAACCGGTCATGGTGTGCTCCTGAGGAAAGGGCGAACCACCGGTGCGGTGGTCACCGCCGGATCTTCTGCGCGGGGCTGTAAGCGGGCTGCGAAGAATGGGGCCGTGGACCGTTGCCGGTGGGCCGCCATTCACCGGGCCGCGCAGCAGCGATTGCGCGGAGTCGACGCAACCCTCGAACGGTGGGATGCCGACCAGCGGCCGGCACTACCATCTGCTCAGAAACGGTCGGCAAAGGCATCCGTCGCCCGCACCAGCGCATCCACCGTGGCCGGCTCGTTCGCGCTGTGGCCGGAGGTCACCATCTCCAGCCGGGCTTCCGGCCACGCCTTGGCCAGATCCCAGGCGCTGCGCGGCGGGCAGATGATGTCGTAGCGCCCCTGTACGATCACGCAGGGCAGGTGGCGGATGCGATCGATGTTGCGCAGCAGCTGGTCGGGCTCCAGGAAGATGCCGTTGCGGAAGTAGTGCGCTTCAATGCGGGCCTTTGCCAATGTGTCCAGCGGGTCGTCGGTGGATTGCGCATCCACGTCGTGCTGCAGGGTGGCGGCGTTGTCTTCCCAGCCCAGCCAAGCCTGCGCGGCTTCGATGCGGGTCGCTTCATCCGGGCCGTCCATGCGGCTCCAGTAGGCCGCGATCATGTCGCCGCGCTCGGCATCCGGAATGTAGGCCTCATAGCGGTCCCAGCGCTCCGGGAAGATCCAGCGCGCACCCCCATCGGCCTCGGCGAACCAGCGGTTCTCCATTTCGCGGCCGAGGAACACGCCACGCACGATCAAGCCGGTGGCGCGCCCGGGATGTGCCTGCGCATAGGCCAGCGACAGCGTCGAACCCCAGGAGCCGCCGTAGACCAGCCAGCGCTCGATGCCCAGGTGCTCACGCACCTTCTCGATATCGGCTACCAGGTCCTGCGTGGTGTTGTCGCGCAGCTCGCCGAACGGCGTAGAACGGCCGCTGCCGCGCTGGTCGATCAACACGATGCGGTAGCGCGCCGGGTCGAAGAAGCGGCGATGGGTCGGCGAGATACCGGCGCCCGGGCCACCGTGCAGGTACACCACCGGAATGCCCTCCGGCGTGCCGCACTCTTCGATATGCAGCGTGTGCAGATCGCTCACCGGCAGGGTGAATTCGCGGTAGGGCTCGATGGCCGGGTACAGGGTGCGCATGGCAGGTGTCTCACAAGCAGGGGCGGCCAGCATAGCGCCGCCATCTACGGCTTGCAGTGGCGGGCTCCTGCGCGGCGCTGGAAATGCGCTGGCCGATGCGCATAAGCTTCCGCGATGCAAGCGACCACGACCGGGACGTCCACGTTCAACCTCAGCCTCGGCAGCGGCGCGCGCGAGCTGTTGAAGTGGATCGCGCTGCTGGCCATGACCGGCGACCACGTGGCCAAGGTGGTCTTCGGGGGCTACGTGCCGGTGGTCAGCGAACTGGGGCGTATCGCCTTCCCGCTGTTCGCGCTGGTGATGGCCTGCAACTTGGCCCAGCCGGGCGCCGACCTGCGCAAATCGATCCGCCGGCTGGCGCTATGGGGGCTGATTGCGCAGCCATTGCACGCACTGGCGTTCGGTTCCTGGCTGCCGCTCAACATCCTGCTCACCTTCACCTTGGCAGTGGTGGCCGTGCATGCGGTTGCGAACAATCGGCCTGTGCTGCTGTTGCTGGCTGCCGGCGTGCTGCCGATGTTCGTGGACTACCAGTGGGCCGGCGTGGGCGCCGTGCTGCTGGCCTGGATCGCGTTCCGGCATCGGGCGTGGTGGCTGTTGCTGGTTGGGCTTGCAGCGGTGTGCGGGGTCAACCACAACGGCTGGGCACTGCTGGCTGTTCCGGTGGTCGTGCTGGCGACGCGGGTGCCGTGGCGACTGCCGCGCTGGCGCTGGGTGTTCTATGGGTACTACGTGGGGCATCTGGCGGTGCTGGCGATGGTGGCGCGCGTGCTTTCGTGATCAGTGCGTGCGTGGTCGTGCCTTGTGTCGGTAGATCCACGCCAGGCGTGGATGCGTTTGGCGGATCACCATGGAACCAGCCAGGCATGGCCTGGCTCTACAGTTTCCGGCAGATCCACGCCATGCGTGGATCCCGTTGACAGTTTGTCGCCCGGCTCAGAAATCCATCGTCGCAGAGAGCAACACCGTCCTCGGTGCACCCAGCGCCAGGCTTGAAAGCAACGGCATGCCCCAGTACGCCTTGTTGGTCACGTTGTTCACGCTGGCCCGCAGCGCAAGCGGTCGACCCGCCACGGTGGTGCTGTAGCGCGCCCCCACGTCGAACAACGTCCGCCCCGGCACGGACAGGTTGTTGTCGGCACTGATGTACTGCTTCGACATCGCCGTGGCACTGCCGGTCAGGGTCAGGCCCTGCAAGGTCGGCACATCCCATTCTATGCCCAGCTTGGCCTGCCGCTGCGCCACGGCGGTGGCTATGCGTCCTTCATTCACGCCGCCGGCCGTGCGGGTCAGCTTCGGCTGCACATAGGCCACGCCACCGAGCAGGCGCACGCCGTCCAGCGGGGCGCCGAAGAAGCCCCATTCCACGCCGCGATTACGTTGCTCGCCGCTAAACGAGAAGATATTCGTGACCGGATCGGTGTAGCTGTTCGGTCGCTTGATCTCGTACACGCTGAAGGTGTGCGCGAAGCGGCCCAGGTCCAGCTTCAGGCCCAGCTCCTTCTGCTTGGTGCGGAACGGTGCGAACACATCGCCGGCATTGGCGGCGGTCATCGGCGCGGTGGCGCCCTGGCTGAGGCCTTCAATGTAGTTGGTGTAGAGGGAGACCGTGTCGGTGGCCTTCACCAGCAGTGCAGCCGCAGGGGTGGTCGCGCTCTTGTCGTAGCGCGAGGTGCGCGCACCGGTAGCGACGCTGAAGGTCTCGCTGACCACCTGTTGGCGACGCACACCCAGCGTCAACTGCACGCGGTCATTGGCGAAGGCGAGGGTGTCGGCGAAGCCGATGCTGTCCAGCTTCAGCTCGGTATGCGAGATGTGCGGTGCCACGAACGGCGCGGCCGGGCCCCACACCGGGTTGTACAGATTGGTGGTCCAGTCCCAGCCGGGTACGCTGCGCCGGCCGTAGTCGTTCTGGGTGTGCTGGTAGTGGGTCACGTTGGCGGCCCACTGGTGGCCGACGCTGCCGGTGTGGAAGGAACCGCGCAGGCCGGCATCTCCGGACTGCTTCTTGATGTCGAAGGCGAGCTGGCCGATCACCGTGGTGAAGTCGCCAGCCGGATTGAGGATCTGCGCGCTGATCGAACCGTTGTAGCGGTAGTCGGTCTTGCTGGTGCCGTAGGCCAGATAGGCCATCAGGCTATCGTTGATATCCAGTTCGCCGCGCAGCATTGCGCCCTTGTCCTGGCTGTCCACGTAGGCCCAGTCCGGGTTGATCAGCGTATCGCCACGCGGCGGCCGCGGAATGGCCACGCCCGGTGCCAGGCCGACGCCACGTGCCGGGCCGTCCACGCGATCGTCGGCGCTGTACAGATCGGCCGACAGCCGCGCACGTTCGCCGCGCCAGTCCAGTGCCAGCGAACCGAGCTGTACCTTCTTGCGCTGCTTGCCGACGGCGCCGTTACCATCACGGTAGGCAAAGTTGAAGCGGATGCCGAACTGCTTGTCGGCACCGAGGCGGCGACCCATATCCACATGGGTGCCGAACTGCGCGTCGGAGGCGAAGTTGGCACTGACCCGCAGCAATGGCAGCTCACCCGCACGCTTGGGCACCAGGTTGACGCTGCCACCGACCGAGCCGCCCGGCGGCATGCCGTTGAGCAGCGCAGACGGTCCCTTCAGCACCTCGATGCGTTCGAACATTTCCGGCGAGGTGCGGTAGTACGGCGCCATGCCGCTCAGGCCATTGAACGTGGTGTCGCTGGTGTTGGAGGCGAAGCCGCGGATCGCGTAGTTTTCGCTCCAGGAACCGGTGACGCCGTTGCTGAACACCGTGGGGTCGGTGGCGGCGATGACGTCGGTCAGGTCCTTGGCCTGGCGATCACGGATGAAGGACTCGGTGTAGCTGACCGTACTGAACGGCGTGTCCATGAAATCCTTGTCGCCGAGCAGGCCGACGCGGCTGCCGGCAGCCACTTGCCCGCCCGCATAGTCTGCAGTGACCCGGCGTTGTTCCTGCACCTGCACCGACGGAAGGGTGGACGGCGCGGCGTCGGCCAGCGCGGCGAACGAGGCCAGCAGCCCCAAAGCGAGGGCGGACATCCGGTAGCGCATGGGCATGCCCGGCGGATGCATCAGGCCTGAGAATGCGGCAGCACGATGCTGTGCAGAAGTGAAGTTGTAAACGGTCATGCCAGAGTCCTGTGAATCGCAGGCGCGAGCGCGCCTGGCGCGCTGCCGACGGCAAGCACGGGGGTAGGGCGCAGCGCAGGGTTGTTGGCTGGGTGGGGACCTGGCGGGAAGTGAGCCATGGGCTCGACTACGGGCAGCGTGCTGGACGCATTCCGAATTAGTTGGGTAAGTTAAACTAAATCAATTGAAGCGGACAAGAGGGTCCCTTTACTGGCACCCTCAGCAGGGTATGGACGCGCACCGTCAGAGCAGGCACCGCATGAGCACGCACCCCGATCCAACGGCGCCGACCCGTGGCCGCCCGCCAACCATCACCCCGGAGCGTCTGGCCGACATCGGCATCCGCCTGGGCCTGCCCAACCTGACCATGGCCAACGTGGCCGCCGAACTGGCGGTGACCCAGGCGGCGCTGTACAAGCGCGTGGCCAACCTGGAGGCGTTGAAGCGCCTGGTGGCGGAGGCGGTGTTCCAGCGCTGGCAGATTCCGCGCGCGTCGATTGACGCACCGGGTGGGCTGGAGGCCTACCTGATGGGGTTCGTGGAGTCGCTGTGCGAAGTGGTGAAGGCGCATCCCGGGCTACCACCCTACCTGCTGCGGCGCACGGTGGCGACCGCGCCGATGCTGGAAAAGATCGCCTCGCACCAGGCGCACGTAGCTGAGGTGTTCGGACTGCCGGTGGACAAGGCGCGCTGGCTGCTGGCCACGATCGCGTTCTACTGCATCGCCGGCGCCGACACGATCTACGCGATTGCGGACGACGAGGAGGGGCAGGTGATCACCGAGTTCAAGCAGGGCATGCGGGCGCTGGTGATCGGTTCGCTGGAGGTATCGCGGCTTCGGTAGATCCATGCCATGCGTGGATGCCGTTGCACGGTTCGCCACGGCCCCACCTACGCATGGCGTGGATCTACAATGCGGCCATGCCTGCCGCGCCTACTCTCGATGACCTTCGCCGCTACGCGGTGGCGCGCACCCTGTTCAAGCCGACCACGCTGCTGACCGCGATACGGCGGCTGGGCTTCGTGCAGGCCGACCCGATCCGGGCACCGGCACGCGCACAGGACCTGACCCTGCGCCACCGGGTGAAGGACTACCGCGCCGGTGACCTGGAGCGCCGCTACACGCGTCTGCCGGTGGAAGAGGATTGCCTGGTGAATTACGGCTTCCTGCCGCGCGAGCATCTGGCACTGATGCACCCGCGTGTCTCCAAACGCGAGTGGGATGCCGAAACCCATCGCCGCGCGGCCGACGTGCTGGCCTTTGTGCGCGAGCGTGGCAGCGTGCACCCGCGCGAGGTCGACCAGGCGTTCGCGCATGGGCGGGTGACCAACTACTGGGGCGGCACCAGCAACGCCAGCACGCACCTGCTGGATGGCATGCACTACCGTGGCCTGCTGCGCGTGCAGCGGCGCGAGAGCGGTACGCGCATCTACGCGGTGGCCGATCATGCCGAGCCCGATTCCAGCGAACAGGCGCAGGTCGAACGTGCTGCCGCCCTGATCGATCTGGTTGTGCGCAAGTACGCACCGCTGCCTTCGGCCAGCCTGACCTATCTGGTGCGCCTGCTGGGCTATGGCGCCCCACATCTGGCCGAGCAGACCCGCAAGGCATTGGCGTTGGCCAAGCAGCAGCTGGCCAGTTGCACGTTGGAGGGCACCACCTGGTACTGGCCGGCGGACGAGAATCCGCGTTCGCGCCGCCATTCACCGGACGAACAGGTGCGCCTGCTCGCGCCGTTCGATCCGGTGGTGTGGGACCGCCGCCGCTTCGAACTGCTGTGGGGATGGGTGTACAAGTTCGAGGCCTACACGCCTGCACCGAAACGCCAGTACGGCTACTACGCACTGCCGGTGTTGTGCCATGACCAGGTGGTGGGCTGGGCCAACCTGAGCATGCGCGACGGTGAGTTGGTGTCGAGCGTGGGCTATGCCGGCAGGTCGCTGGCCCGCGACAAGGTATTTCGTGGCGCGCTGGACGACGACCTGCAGCGCATGGCGGAGTTCCTGTAGCGCTAAGCGGCGCATGGGTATCTATCGATCCCGGTAGCCGCCAACCTTGGTTGGCGCTGGCTTCCATCGGTGCCCACCAAGGTGGGCATCTACCGGTCAAGCGGCATCGTTGTGCTCCGCGTCGTCCATGCCGGGGCTGACTCGCCGGCCGATGTCCTTCAGCCGCGCGAGCTGATCCACCATCGATGGTGCATCGTCCAGGCTGCCGGCGAAGGTCCACAGATAGGTCATCACCGCATAGACGTGACCGGGGGTAACGCCATCGGTGATGGCAAGGCGGCCGATGGTCAGTGCGAACAGGGCTGCTGCCGTCGCGCCGACGGCCAGCACGGCGCCGGCTTCGCGATCGGAGAGCAGGATGCGCAGGCGCGACAGCGTGGTGTAGTGACGGCGCAGCACCGAGGGACTGACCCGGTCCACCAGTCGGATTTCCTGTTCCAGGCGGTTGTTGAGGCGCCCATGCAACTGCTCGTTGCGACGCGCGAACGACGGCAGCAGCAGGAGAGCACCGAACAGCGCGAGGAGGGCGGCACCCCCGACCAGCGGTTCAATTGCGAGCAGCATGACCGCAGCGCCAAACATGGATACCAGTGCGGTGGCGATGATCGGCACGTGCTTTTCGAAGAAGTCGACGAACTCGCGGGCCAGAACGACGCGGGCCGCCGAAGTGGAGGTGGCCTGGCCCAGGCGGCGCTGCGCCTGCACCACGCTCACTGCCAGATCGGCATAGATGCGGGTGAACGTCCGGGTATCGACCGCGCGGCGGGCGGCACCGACCAACCAGAACAGCAGCACCACGCCGGCGTAGGAGAAGGCATGGCCGATGTTGCCGCTGATGATCGCGTCTACCGCGAAGCCGGCGAACAGCGGATAGGCCAGCAGCAGTGCGTTCTCCAGTGCGACCAGCGAGAACGTGCCGGTGAGCTGCCAGGGGTAGGTGCGCAGGATGGCCTTCAGGGTGGCGGCCGCATTCTGCTGGCCGATGCTGCCGGCGGCGGCCGCTGGATCATGGGGGTGTTTCATGGGATGCCTGGGTGGGTCGGAGACAGGGCAGGGGACGGATGCCTGCCATCTCCCACGTCGCGCCCAGTATCTGCAGCCCTTTGGAGCGGGCATGGAGGGGCGATGGAGATTGCGTGGAGAAACCGGCGGCGTTCAGCCACGCACGTGGTGCCCACCAAGGTGGGCCGCTACCGGAGCAACGTCCTCCGCAATGCTGCGTCCTCAACGACGCGCGTGCACCGGCCAGCGGATTTCGAAGGCACTGCCGCCGCGTTCGGTCGCCCTGCACTGCGCCGTTCCGTGATGGGCCACGGCAATCGCGCGCACCACCGCCAGGCCAAGCCCGGAGCCACCACTCTGCCGCGAGCGCGACACATCGGTGCGCTGGAAGGCTTCGAAAATGCTGTCGCGAAGGTCGTCCGGCACACCGGGGCCACCATCCTCAACGGTCACGGTGCAATGGCCTTCGGCCAGCGTGACACGGACCCGCAGTGGGCAGGGGATCGCATGGCGCCGCGCATTCTCCAGTAGCGCCAGCACCGCCTGGCGGATGCGTGCCGGATCGCAGTCGGCAAGCGACGGCCGTGCGTCCAAGGTCACCGAGAAACCACTTTCGGTCAACGCCTCGGACATCGCTTCGACCACCGCCGCTACCTGCACGCTGACATCGCTGCGCTGCAGGCGCAGATCCAAGTGACCGCTTTCGGCAAGGCTGACCACGCGCAGGTCTTCGATGATGCGGGTCAGGCCCTCCAGCTGGGTGAGCATGCTGTTGAACTGCTCCGGCCCGGGCTCGAACACGCCTTCGGCGATGCCCTGCAGGCGGCCGCGCAGGATGGTCATCGGCGTGCGCAGTTCGTGTGCGATCGCTGCATTCCAGAACACGCGGTTCTCGGACATCCGGCTGAGCCGCTCGGCCATGGAATTGAAGTCGCTGACCAGTGTGGCGGCCTCGGTCATCGAGGTGTCGCCGCCGCGCGCACGCGCCTCAAGATCACCGTTGGCGACGCGACGCAGGCTTTCGGCCACCGAGTTCAGCGGGGTGATGATGCGCCGGGTCAGGCGCGAGGCGATCAACGTGGCCAGTGCCACCACCACAGTGGCGGTAAGGCCGATCCACAGCCATTCCAGGCCTGACGGCATGATGGTTTCCGGCTCGTCATACCAGCGTGGATAGAACACCTCCATCAGGTAATAGAACAGGTAGAAACCACTGATCGACAGTACGGTTGAACACAGCGACGCGACCGTGATGGACAGCGTGATCTGGCGCCCGATGCTCTTGCCTTTGGGGTTCATCGGTTCAGTCCAGGAAGCGGTAGCCGACACCGCGGATGGTGGCGGGAATGCCGATGACGCCGACGTCCTCCAGCTTGCGGCGCAGCTTGCTGACGTGGCTGTCCACGGTGCGCTCCTGCGCATCGCCTTCCGGCAGGCAGGTCTGGAGAAGATCCAGCCGGCTGTGCACCATGCGCGGTGCGCGCGCCATGTGCACCAGCAGACGGAACTCGGTGAGTGTGAAATTCAAAGCGTGCACATGGTCATCGGTGCGCACGGTGACCTCATGGCTGCGCAGGTCGATCTCGAACGGGCCCTGCCGGATCAGCCCGTTGGGTTCTTCTGCCATGGGCTTCGCGCTACGGCGCAGCACCGCCTGGATGCGGGCGACGATCTCGGCCGGATTGAACGGCTTGGCCACATAGTCGTCGGCGCCGACGCGCAGGCCAGTGAGCTTGTCCACGTCCTGGTCCAGTGCGGTGAGCATGATCACCGGGGTGTTGCCGCGCCGGCGCAGCTCACTCAGGACCTGCCAGCCATCCAACTTCGGCATCTGCACGTCCAGCAGCACCAGGTCGGGGCGCAGCTGGCGGTGGCTGGCGAGGGCGGCTTCGCCATCGGCGGCGCGGGCGCTGCGCAACCCGGAGCGGGCCAGGTAGGCGCCGAGAATGTCAGCAATTTCGCCTTCATCCTCGGCAATCAGCACCAGGGGCGCCTGGCGCGTGCGTGCATCGGTCTTCATTGAACGCTGCAGTTTCAAGTACGAGATGGGGAGTGCTGGCGACGGTGTCATCGTGGCCGTTCCAGGGTCTGTGCTTCTTCGTGGGCGGCCCAGGCGAGGGTGGCCAGCACCAGCGTGTGCTGCAGGGCGGGCGCCAGCGTTGCGGTCCCGCGCAGGTGCTGTGCGAGCAGGGCCGATACGGCCGCAGGCAGCTTGCTCCACCGTGATTGCATGCCCGTTGCGTCCACCCGGTCCTGCAAGCGGCGGGCCATGCGGACCAGGGCCCCCAGGCGCAGGGCAAGCAACGTCGCCACCAGGACCGCTGCTATCCCTGCAGGCATGAGACTCAGGCCAGCGCTGGAGGCGGACCAGGCCGCGAAGCCGATCAGCACCAGCGACGCCAGGGTGCCCGTGCGCGCCGAATGGGCGGGGCCTTCGCTGCGGAAGCACACAAGCGCGGCGGCACCGGCGCCCGCGAGCAGGGGCGGCGCCGGGTTCGCGCTGGCAAGCATCCAGGCGCTGGTCGACGCCATTACCAGTGCAAGCAGCCACGGCGAAGGCGCGCACCAGGCGAGGTAGGCGCGGCGGACATCGATGGGAGGCAGGTCAGGAAACGGGAGGTACACGGCGGGAACGCAGTCGGCGAGGCCGACAAGGCTAGGGGCCGTTGATGGAGACTTGGTCGAGATTGTGTCGAGATTTCATGGACGCGATCCGTGCCGTTCAGGAGCGGACGCCGTGCCTGAACGGATGTGCGGCCTCCATGCAATCTCCACAGTGGCTCCAAGAAACATCCACCACCACCTCCCAGACTGCGGCTTCTGCGGTCACATCCGGTGGCTGCGTGCATGCGAGCCTTCCGATGAACAACCGCAGGACCTGGATCATTGCCGCAATCGTTGCGCTTCTTGCAGGCGGCACCGGCTGGTGGCTGTTCGCCGAAAGTGATGATGCCGCGCTGATCACGGCCCCGGCAAGGGTGGCGGACCTGGAAAAGACCGTGCAGGCCGTTGGCCGGGTCAACCCCAAGGAACTGGTGGCGGTGGGTGCGCAGGTATCGGGCCAGGTCAAGCGCCTGCATGTGGTGCTGGGCCAGCGTGTGCACGCTGGTGATCTGATTGCCGAAGTGGATTCGCAGCCGCAGCGAATCGCCCTGCGCAGCGCCGAAGCGGCTGCCAATGCGCTGCGTGCCCAGCATGCCGCCAGCCTGGCGCGCTACGCCCAGGCCATCCGCGTGCATGAGCGCCAGTCGCAGCTGGTGGCGTCTCGGCTGGTCTCGCAGGAAGGTTTCGAGTCCGCGCGGGTGGCGCGCGAAGCGGCGCGTTCTGACGTCGCAGCGCTGCAGGCCCAGATCGAGCAGGCGCTGACCCAGGTGGAAACGGCGCGGATCAACCTGGGCTACACCCGCATCGTCTCACCTTCCGATGGCTACATCGTGGCCATCGTCACCAAGGCCGGACAGACGCTGAACTCGATGCAGACCACGCCGACCATCGTAATGCTGGCACAGATGGACACGATGACGGTTCGCACCGAGATCGCGGAGGCCGACGTGGAGCTGATCGCGCCTGGCCAACCCCTGTGGTTCTCCACGCTGGGGCCGGGCGGACGCCGCTACGAATCGCATCTGCAGCAGCTTGAACCTGCGCCATCGTCGATTGCCGACGTGGCCACCGGCAACACCGGTGGATCGGCGCAGACGCCGAAGGCGGTGTATTACGCCGGGTTGTTTGACGTACCCAATCCGGGCCTGAAACTGAAGCCGTCGATGACGGTGAAGGTGACGATCCAGCTGGCGCGCGCCGCCAACGCGCTGCAGGTGCCGTTGACAGCAGTGTCCGAGAGCGATGACAAGGCGGGCAACCGCGCGACCGTACAGGTGATCGACGCCAAGGGCCGTGCCCGCGAGCGCGCGGTGACGACCGGCCTGCGCACCGCTACTGCGGTGCAGATCCTGTCCGGCCTCAAGGCAGGCGAGAACGTGGTGGTCGGGCAGGCGCCCAGTGGCGCGGAAGCCGAGCCCACCAGCCTGCTGGGGATGTGAGCATGGCCGACGCGCTGCTGGAACTGCATGGCGTATCGCGCGCCTACCGCTCGGCCGCGGGCGAGGTGGTGGTGTTGAAGGACGTGTCGCTGCGCATCGCGGCGGGCGAGTTCATCGCCATCATCGGCCCGTCCGGTTCGGGAAAATCCACGCTGATGAACATCCTGGGCTGCCTGGACCGGCCAACCGAAGGCAGCTACCGCGTGCACGGCGCCGCAACCGAGCAGATGTCGCCCGATGAACTGGCGCACCTGCGTCGCGAACATTTCGGTTTCATCTTCCAGCGCTACAACCTGATGGAGAACCTGAGCGCTACCGAGAACGTGGCCTTGCCCGCCGTCTATGCCGGGGTGGAGGCCGATGCGCGCACCACGCGTGCCCGCCTGCTGCTGGAAACGCTTGGCCTGGGCGAGCGCACCACGAACCGGCCCAGCCAGCTGTCCGGCGGCCAGCAGCAGCGCGTTTCCATTGCGCGTTCGCTGATGAACGGCGGCGCCATCGTGCTGGCCGACGAGCCGACCGGCGCGCTGGATCATGCCAGCGGCAGTCAGGTGATGACCGAACTCAAGCGCCTGCATGCACAGGGCCATACCGTGATCCTGGTGACCCATGATGCGGCGATTGCCGCGCACGCTTCACGCGTGATCGAGATCGCGGACGGCCGGGTCGTATCCGACCGTGGTACGGGTGATCCCGCGGACGCACGCAAAGCCGTCGCGCCCGAGCGCAGCACGGAACCGGGCGCCGAGCGCCGCGCGCGCCTGGATGCGACCAGGGAAGCGGCACGGATGGCGGTACGTTCGATGCTGGCCCATCGCCTGCGCACCTTGCTGACCATGCTGGGCATCATCATCGGCGTGGCTGCGGTGGTGACCGTGGTTGCGTTGGGCAAGGGCGCACAGGCGCAGGTCGAGTCACAGATCAACGAACTGGGTGCCAGTACGCTGGAGATCTTCCCGGGTGCGGATTTCGGCGACCCGCGCTCGGCCGAGATCGAAACGCTGGTCGTGGACGATGCCGATCACCTGGCCGCATTGAGTTACGTAGACAGCGTAAGCCCCAACCTGAGCAGCTCGGTGGCCGCTCTGCAGGGCAACCGGCGCGCCAACACACAGGTGCTTGGCGTGGGCGCTGATCTACCCCGCGTGCGCGGGCTGCGCCTGAAGGCGGGCCGGTTCTTCACCGATGTCGAGGTGGATGCGCATCGCGCGGTGGCCGTGCTCGACCAGAAGGCGGCCAAGGCACTGTTCAACGGCAATCCGATCGGCGGCACGGTACTGCTGGGCGGCATGCCGGTGGACGTGATCGGTGTGGTGGGTGCCAGTGCATTCGCAGGCGGCGCGACGCCCACGGTCTACGTGCCTTACACCTCGGCGGCCTCGCGCCTGCTTGGCAGCCAGCGGCTGGAGAGCATCACCGTACGCGTGCGCGATGACGTGCCAACCCGTGCAGCTGAGGCCTCGCTGGGTGCGGAACTGCAGCGGCTGCATGGGCGCCGCGATTTCTTCATCTACAACTCGGACCAGATCCGCAAGGCGGTAATGAAATCCAGCCAGACCATGGCGGCGCTGGTCTCGGCGATTGCGGCGGTGGCGCTGGTGGTCGGAGGCGTGGGCGTGATGAACATCATGCTGGTGTCGGTGAAGGAGCGCGTGCGCGAGATCGGTGTGCGGCTGGCAGTGGGGGCCCGGCAGGGCGACATCCTGCGCCAGTTCCTGATCGAGGCCGTGCTGATCTGCCTGTTCGGTGGGGTGCTGGGCGTGTTGTCCGCGTTGGGTGTGGGAGCCTTGTCCAGTCTGCTGTCACTGGGCGTGCCGTTCCTGTTCACGCCAGGGCCGGTGCTCGCCGCGCTGGCATGTTCGTCTGCAATCGGGCTGGGTTTCGGCTACTTCCCGGCCCGCAATGCCGCGCAGCTGGACCCGATCCAGGCATTGGCGGCGGAGTAGGCTCGCCTGCTATGGCACGTGTAAAGCCGAACCCACGCTCGGCTGCTCTCCGTTCAGACCGCGATGCGCGATGCGCCCTGCGCCCTGCGCCGCGCGCAGCGAGCCGAGCATGGGCTCGGCGCTACAGCGACTCAGCGCGCCTTGCCTTTGATCGGCACGCTTGCTGGCAGCTGCGCATAGCCGCTGTCGCCCCAGTGCCGGGTGATGCGCTGGAAGAACAACGAGTTGGGCACGCGCAGCAGGCAACCGCGCGCGCCTTCGCCACGATCACTCAGCGTGGTGTAGATCAGGTTGATGTCCACCACCTGGCCGCACAGGCCCGGCTTGTCCACGCTTTCCAGCACTTCGATGGTGTCATTGATGCGGAACGGGCGCGTGGCGACGATCAGGAACGAACAGAACAGGTTGGACAACACGCTCCACGCTGCAAAGAACGCCACCGCACCGACCGCCATGAACCCGGTCAGCGCAGTCCACAGCACCGAGCGCGAAACGCCCAGCCGCTCCAGTATCAGCAGCGCGGCCGCCAGATACAGCAGCAATGCACCGCCGCGGCGCAGGCCCACATGAAGCTCTGGAGCCAGCCTGCCGCGCTGCCGGGCCTGCACCAGCAACCACGCCAGGGCGCGCACCATCACCCACGCGACGCCGAGGATGGCCAGCACCTCGGCCACCGGCACAACCACGGTCAGCCAATCCTGGATCCAGGCGGGCAATCCGGCCATGAGGGGTCACAGTGTTGCCGCGCCGCCGGAGATGGTCAGCAGTGCGCCGGAGGTATAGCTGGCGCTGTCCGAAGCCAGCATCACATAGGCTGAGGCCAGCTCGGCCGGCTGTCCGGGGCGGCCGAACGGCGTCTGCGCGCCGAACTGTTCGACCTCTTCGGCGGCCATGCCAGCGGGAATGAACGGCGTCCAGATCGGGCCGGGTAGCACGGCATTGACGCGGATCTGATGTTCGGCCAGCAGGCCGGCCAGCCCCAGCGTCAGGTTGGCGACGGCACCCTTGGTTGCAGAATAGGGAAGGATGTTCGGCGTCGGCCGCTTGGAGTTGACCGACGCCGTGTTGATGATCGCGCCGCCACCGCGAAGATGTGGCACGCACAGCCGGGTCAGATTGAACACGGCATGCACGTTGGTATCGAACGTCCGCTTCCAGTCATCCAGGGTGATGTCGTCGAAATGCTCGTAGTAGCGTTGGTAGGCCGCGTTGTTGACCAGGATGTCGAGGCCGTCAAGCTCGCTGGCCACGCGGTCGACCAGCGAGCGCGCCTGCGCCGGGTCGCTGATGTCACAGGGCACCAGCACGGCCTTGCGCCCGGCCTGTTCGATCTGCTGCTGCACATGGCGGGCGTCGTCCTGCTCTCCATCGAGGAATGCGATGGCAACGTCGGCGCCTTCGCGCGCGAACGCGATTGCCACCGCCGCGCCGATGCCGCTGTCACCGCCAGTGATCAGTGCCTTCTTGCCCTGCAGCAGTCCATGCCCGCGGTAGCTGTCCTCGCCGTGGTCCGGCCGGGGCTGCATCTGCGCGGTCTTGCCGGGGAAGGATTGCTGTTGGGCGGGGAAGGGCGGGCGTGGGTAGTCGGGCAGGGCCATCGTCACTCTCCGGAAGGAAACCGGGGCCAGTCTCCCTCCATGGCGGTAAACGGCCGGAGGGCGCGGTGTCGTTGCGGCGTGGATGTGTGCGCGCAGGACTTCACAGCGGATGGGCGATGGTGGTCATGATGCTGTTGGCCGGTTGACGCGAATCCAGTCGCGTGTGCTGCACGATGATCGGCTGGTCGGATTCGACGAGGGTAGCGAAACCGGTGCCGCGCGGTACCGGCGCCGGATCCTGCAGGTCATTGAAGCGCAGGTGACAAGTGCGTCGTGCCGGCACGGTGACCCGGTAGGGGCCCACGGGATCTCGGTCTTCGAAGTAGAGGGTCAGGGTGACATGCGCGTCCTCGTTGCCGGCATTGAGGACACAGCAGGTTTCGTGACTCTGCATCTCCGGTGACGGGCCGTTGCTCCAGGCTGGAATGTAGCCTTCGGCGATAGCCCAGCGTCGATGCCCGATGCAGGAAGCGTTCGTTTCCATGACGCCGTTTTAGCCCGGCGGGTGTTGCCATCGTGTCCAGTCCCCGCACGGAATCCGTGATGACCATCGGCTACCACGCATCGCATGAGCAGTTCCCGCCCGCCACTTTGCTGGGCCTGGCACTGCGCGCCGAACAGGCGGGATTCGAGGCTTTGATGTGCTCGGACCACTTCCACCCATGGACGACCGCGCAAGGGCAGTCCGGCCACAGCTGGGTATGGGCCGGCGCGCTGGCGGTGCAGAGCGCATTGACCCTGGGCATGGTGACCTGCCCGATGCTGCGCCAGCACCCGGCATTGGTGGCACAGGCAGCGGCGACGCTGGAGCAGTTGGCGCCGGGCCGGATCTGGCTGGCGCTGGGTACCGGCGAGGCCCTGAACGAGCGCATCCCCGGCCAGCCGTGGCCAGCCAAGCGCGAGCGGCAGAAGGCACTGCGCGATGCGGCCGAGGTGATGCGGCGGCTGTGGGGCGGCGAGCAGGTCGACCACGACGGTGGCTTCCGGGTGCGCCAGGCACGGCTCTACAGTCGCCCGGCGCTTCCCCTGCCGCTGCTGGGGGCGGCCGTCACCGAGGAAACCGCACGCTGGATGGGGGGCTGGGCCGATGGCCTGATCACCATCAGCCAGCCACTGGCGCAGTTGCGGCGTGTGGTGGCGGCGTTCGAGGACGGCGGTGGCAGGGGCAAGCCGATGTACCTGCAGGCCAAGCTGTCCTACGCGCGCGCCGAACAGGCGGCGCTGGAAGGTGCGATGGAGCAGTGGAGCGCCAACGTGCTGCCGCCGGAACTGGCCGAAGGGCTGGACCAGCCCGAACAGTTCGAAGCACAGGCGCGATCGGTCAGTGCCGAGGTGCTGCGCCAGCACGTGCATGTCTCGGCAGACCTGGGCCAGCATCGGGCCTGGCTGCAGGAGCTGCAGGGACTGGGCTTCGATCGCATCTACCTGCACAACGTGAACCGCGAGCAGGAACGCTTCATCGATGATTTCGCCGAGCACGTACTGCCTGCGCTGCGCACTCAGGCACCCTCGGCGGCCAGCCACGTATAGCCATGGCCCTGCAGGTAACAGCGGCGATCCTGCAGCCTGGCGCCGTGGCCCACCAGCGTGTTCAACGGACCGCGCAGGGGCACGTCCACCTCGACCGGCTCGTCGGCGAAGTTGATCAGTGCCAGTGCTTGATGGGGTGCCTCACCGTAGCGGAGCATCAGCAGCGTAGGTGAGGGCGGGTCGAGCGTGTGAGGACCCTGCTGCAGCACGGGATGTGCATTGCGCTGCTGCAGCAGCTCGCGCACCCGCAGCAGCAGTGAACCTGGCGTCGCGCGTTGCGCCTCGACGTTCACCGTGCGGTAACCGTAGGGGCCGTCTGCCGGTGGCGCGCGCCAGGCATGCCGCGGTTGGTCGGTGAACCCCGCCCCTGGGCCACCGTGCCAGTGCATCGGCATGCGCACGGCATTGCGTTCGGGCAGTTCCAGGCAATCACCGAGGCCGATTTCCTCGCCATAGCGGATCACCGGCACCTGGCCCAGCGACAGCAGCGCCGCCCAGGCCATGGCCTGCCATGCGATGTCGCCCTCCAGCATCGGTGCCAGCCGGCGGCGGATGCCACGGCCATAGATGCGCATGCCACGCTCAGGGGCGAAGCGTCCCAACACCGCTTCGCGCTCGTCCGGCTCCAGCTGCTCCAGGTCAAGCTCATCGTTGTTGCGCAGCCAGGCGATGCGGGTGTGCGGCGGCGCCTGCGGTCCGTATTCGGCCATGACCCGGGCCACTTCGCTGGCGTCGCCGCGCGCCAGGGCCAGGAAGAAATGATTGTTGAGGTGGAAATCCAGCAGGTGCGAAAGCCGCCGGCCCTGGCAGAGAAAGTCACCGTAGCGCGACGCGGGGACGTCCGCTTCGCCGATCAGCGGCAGGCCTGGCTGCTGCGCGTCTGTCGTGGCGCGCATCGCCTCCAGCAGCCACAGCCCGTCGTCGCGCTGGTCCGCGTGGCGGGCGCGCTCGACCATGTAGGGAACGGCGTCCACGCGGAAGCCGGCCACGCCGCGCTGCAGCCAGAACGTCATTACCCGCAGCAGTTCCTCGCGTACCGGCGCATGGGCCAGGTCAAGGTCTGGCTCGTGCCGGTAGAACATGTGCCGGTTGAACGCGCCGGCCTCGGCGTCCCATGTCCAGGCAGAGGCCTCGATCGGCGGGAACATCGGCTGCAGGCCGTCGTCGGGCACGTGGTCGCTCCACAGGTACCAGCGGCGCCATGCTGGGTCGCCCCGCTGCGCGGCGACGAACCACGGGTGGGCGCTGGCAGTGTGCTGCATCACCAGCTCGACGATGATGCCGATACCGCGTGCGGCGGCAGCATCGACCAGGCGCTGGAACGCCGCCTCGTCACCCAGGCGTGGATCGATGCGGTAGTGATCGGTGACATCGTAGCCACCGTCACGGCCGGCGTTGCAGTAGAACGGCAGCAGCCACAGGTGGCTGATGCCGAGCCATTGCAGGTAGTCCAGCTTTTCGGTGATGCCATCCAGAGTGCCCCAGCCGCGCCCATTGCTGTCGCGGAAGAGGTAGGGGTCGACCTGGTAGATCGCGCGCAGCGGACGCACCGCCATTGGGCCGCTCCAGCACCGTTCAAGGGTGACCAGCCTGCTGCGCGACATGGCAGCAGTCCGTGAACCGGACGGCATTGCATCATGACGCGGCATCCACGGTCCCTGCATGCCCGGACGCGCACAGTGAACGCTCACTCGATGCGCCGAGGAGCCTCTAGCCATGCCCCGCCGCAAAACGCTTCGTATTGCGACGTTCAACGTCAACGGCATCGGCACACGCCTGCCGCAGCTGTTGGACTGGCTGCACAGGGAATCGCCGGATGTGGTTGCCCTGCAGGAACTGAAGGCGACCGACGCCGCGTTTCCCGCTGCGGAATTGGAAGGGGCCGGCTACGGTGCACTCTGGCAGGGTGAGGCGCGCTGGAACGGGGTGGCGCTTCTTGCACGGGGGGCCACGCCGGTTGAAAGCCGCCGCCGATTGCCGGGCGAACCCAAGGATACGCAGAGTCGCTACCTGGAGGCGGCGGTGCACGGCGTCATCGTGGGTGCCCTCTACCTGCCCAACGGCAACCCGCAGCCCGGGCCCAAGTTCGACTACAAGCTGCGCTGGATGGAACGCCTGATCCGGCATGCACGCAGCCTGGTCGAGCTGCCGCACCCGGCGCTGCTGCTGGGTGATTTCAACGTGATTCCCACAGACGCCGATGTCTATGATCCCGAGGCCTGGCGGCGCGATGCGCTGTTCCAGCCCGAGGTTCGCGATGCCTTCGAACGGCTGCTCGCGCAGGGCTGGACCGATGCGCTGCGGAAGGTGCACGGCGACGCCACGATCTACACCTTCTGGGACTATTTCCGCCAGCACGCCGAGCGCGACCGTGGGCTGCGCATCGATCATCTGCTGTTGAATCCCGTATTGGCGGAGCGACTGAAGGATGCGGGCGTCGACCGTTGGGTGCGGCTGCAGGAAAAGGCCAGCGACCACGCGCCGGCCTGGGTGACGGTGCGGGCTTGATCAACGCGCGGCAGGGTCTTCGCGTCGCTCCCGACGCACGCGCGCGCGGGTTCGGTACAGGCGGCTGTCCGCCTTCTGGATGGTGTCGGCCACGGGCTCACCGGCCGTGTTGATGGCCGCACCCATCGAGAACGCGCTGGGCGAAAGCGCGGCGTGGTCTTGGTACCAGTGCTCGAGTTCGCTCAGGCGGCCATTCGCTGGCGCGACCAGCACTACCATGAACTCGTCGCCACCCAGCCGTACCACGGTCTCGTCCTTGCCCAGCGGCGAGCGCAGGAAGGTGGCGAACTCGACCAGGACGGCATCGCCACGGCGGTGGCCCTGGGTGTCGTTGATGTGCTTGAAATGGTCCAGATCGAACATCACGCAGGCCCAGCGCTCGTCAATCAGTTCATCCAGCCGGTGCAGGTAACGCCGGTTGTAGCACTGCGTGAGCGGATCCTTGAAGGACATGTCGCGCAGCTGCTGCTCCTGCATCCTCAGCGCGGTGACGTCCTGTGCATGCCCCAGCACGTAGGGCGGGCTGGCTTCGTTGTCGAGCACGTTGTGGTACGCCCAGTAGTGGCGCGTACCATCGGCGGCAATCAGCTCGATCACGCCAGCGTCGGTGTGGTTTGCCTGGATCCGGGCGAGGTAGGCCTTGAAACCCTCGCGTTTTTCCGGCGGCATCAAGTCACACAGGCTGCGCCCGATCATCTGGCTTTCCTCGAAGCCCAGTGACTGCACCGCCGCCGGATTCACCGAGGTCAATGTGCCGTCCAGCGTGTGGGTGCAGATCAGGCCCAGACTGTAGTGGAACAGCCGACGGTAGCGGGTTTCGCTCGCTTCCAGCGCGTCGAGCGCGGCTCGTTCGTCCGTGATGTCCTGGATCGCCCCGACCAGGCGCGGATGGCCGTCGACCTGTTGCCGGCTGCCGACCACCCGGGTCCAGATCGCGCGCCCGTCGGCCGTGGTCATCGGCAGCTGTACTTCCCACGATGTCCCCTCGTCGATGCAGCGCTGTACCGCCGCCTGGATGATATTGCGGCTGTCCTCGCGATAGAACGAGAGTGCGGTCTCCAACGTGGGCGTGAAGTTGCTGCGTACGCCATGCAACTGCTTGGTTTCCCGAGTCCAGCGCACCTCGTTGGTCAGCAGGTCCATCTCCCAGCCGCCCACCCGTGCGGCACGGTTGGTACGCTCCAGGAAGTCCTCACTGCGTTTCAGCTCGCGATGCAGCGCCTTGGCCTGGCCAACCTGCGCCATCAGGGTGCTGCGCTGTTCCAGCACCTGGGTGGTGACCCGCGCCAGATGCACCATCAGTTCGCGCTGGGAGGGTGACAGCACACCGGGCATCGGGTCGAGCAGGCACAGCGTGCCGATGCGTGCGCCGTGCGTCGATCCCAGGGGAATGCCGGCGTAGTGGCGGATGCGCGGCCCACCGGTGACCAGTGGATTGGTGGAAAAGCGTGGGTCCTGGCGCGCGTCGGGTATCTCGAACAGCTCGTCCTGGCGTATGGCATGGGTGCAGAAGGAGATCTCGCGGGCGGTCTCGCTGACGCCCTCCAGGCCGATGTTGGCCTTGAACCATTGGCGGTCTTCTGCCACCACGGTGATCAGGCCGATGGTCAGTCCGGTCGCGGCGCGGGCCGCGGCGACGATGGCATCGAACACCGGCTCCGGTGGCGTATCCAACAGGTGCAGTCGTTCGATTTCGAGCAGTCGTTCGGCTTCGTCCATGGCGCTTTTCAGGGCTGGGTGGCGAGGGCGGTTGCGGCGGCTGGCTGGCGCTACGCTAGTGTGCGCGCCGTTATGTATCGCCACGGCGGGGTGATGCCAATGTGAGGTGGGCGCGCCGGCTCAGTGCTGTTGGAGCGATGCCTGCAAGGCGGTGGCCAGTGCAGCGTCTCCGGATACCAGGTCCTGCCAGCGCAGTGTGATGCCCTTGCGTCGCCCCTTCTCAACCAGCTTGAGGCCCTCAGGGGCCACGGTGAGAGTGTAGGGTTGGCCGTCGATGTGCAGTTCGCGGCGCAGTGGCTTGTCGAGCGGGGTCATCATCGTTTCCTCGCTGGGGCGGAAGCGCGACGTGGCTGGATCGATACGTGACGATGATCACGGATGTGCCAACGCCAGGGGAAATCAACAGCGCGGGTGATGCCGATGCGGGGCCCGACCACTGGATCCTCCGGCGGCGGCACGCCGTCGCTGGCGATGACAATGCCGTGGTTGCCGGTCACCAGATCAGCGCCGTCGAAGCTGCGGTCCAGCCCGAAGGCCTGCGAGAGCTTGCCGGGCCCGCTGGCCAGATCGTGGTCGCGGCGCGCGGCGGGACGCAGTTCGCGCATGCGCTCCAGGCCCACCAGCGGCTCGATGGCCCGCAGCAGCACCGCCACGCCTTCACCCACTTCGCCGCAGACAACGTTGCTGCCCCAGTGCATGCCGTAAGTGAAGTAGACATACAGGTGGCCGGCCTCGCCGAACATGCTGGCCGTGCGCGGCGTCTGCCCGCGATAGGAGTGTGCGGCCGGATCGACACTGCCCGCGTAGGCTTCGACTTCAACGACGCGACCGGCCCGGCCATCGTCACGGACCAGGAGTTTGTTGAGCAGCTCGGGCGCAACCTCGACGGGCGGGCGCCGGTAGAAGCTGCGCGGGAGGATCTGAAGAGAGGCGGGCAACCAATCCGGCACGGTAGAGGCAGGCTCGGGAAAACGGTGATGGCACTGTGGCACCAGACAGGTGAAACGGGCGCAGACGCAGTGTCATTGCTGCGCAGGACCGGCGGCCAGTGCGGCTCTCCGTGCGGCATAGACCTCCGGCGTCTGTGGCTTGATGAACAGTGCCACCAGTTCCGGATACTCGCGCTTCACCGCCGTTTCGATGCGGGTGATGCAGGCTTCGATCTGCGGGGTCCGCCGGTCATCCTCGAACTCGGCGCTGAGCATGGCCACGACCTGTTCGGGGCCCATCTGCATGGTGGTCACGCCATTTGCGCGGCGCAGGTCGGGATCGGTTTCCGCCACGGCCATGATCCGCTCGGCCACGGCCGGGTGGGCCGGCTCACCCACCAGCAGTCCCTTGGTTTCGCGTGCGAGAAGAAAGGCGGTGGCGGCAAGCACGCCGGCGATGCACAGCGACGCCACACCATCAAGCACCGGCATGTCCAGGACCTGGGCGGCCACGAGCCCGATCAGTGCAAAACCCAGGCCCAGCAGGGCCGCGCTATCCTCCAGCAGCACGGTGAAGGTGGACGGGTCCTTGCTGCGACGGAAGGCTTCGAAGTAGCCCAGTTTGCCCTTGGTACGCCGGAACTCCCGTAGCGCGACCCACCATGAAGCCCCCTCGAACAGGATGGAGATGCCCAGCACGCTGTAGCTCAACGCGTGGTTGGTGGCCGGCTCCGGCCGGCGGATGTGCTGGATGCCCTCGTAGGCCGAAACACCGGCGCCGGCGGCGAACACCAGCAGGGCGACGATGAAGCTCCAGAAGTACAGCTCGCGGCCGTAGCCGAACGGATGCACGGGGTCTGGCGCCTTGCCGGCGCGGCGCAGGCCGTACAGCAGCAGGAGTTCATTCAACGTGTCGACCAGCGAATGCACGCCCTCACTGAGCATGGCCGAGCTGCCGGAGATGCCGGCGGCGATGAACTTGGCAATCGCAATGGCGAGGTTGCCCGCGAGCGCGGCATAGATGACAAGGCGGGAACCGGTGGGAGCGGACATGTCAGCAGCGGGGCACGGTGGACGGCTGATCTTCGCGGTCTGCCCGTGCCCATCGCGTGCACGTCGCGGTCAACGCCCCCTGGGATTGAGATAAAGCCGGGCTCCATCCGACTCGCGGAACCCCGACCAGCGCCCGCTGCCCGACGCGCGGAAACGCCCGTACACCGTATTGCTGGTATCGGTCAGCAGCAGCTGGTTGCCCGACAGTACCCAGCGGTTGGCCGAGAAGAAGCCGTCCGGGCAGCCGGCAGGCACGTAGGCGCTGTAGCCACCGAACCACTCACTGTTCTTCAGCTCGATGGTGCAGGTGCTGCCGTTCTCCTGGCCCAGCGTCCAGCTGCCAAACAGATCGCTGTCGCGCACATCGCGGTCGCCGCGGTGGCGGTCATGGTTCCAGTCGTCGTTGTCGTCGTGGAAACCGAAGCCCACGTCGATCTCCTTGCTTTCGGTGCGCGACTCGGACTGCGAGCTGCCACTGGTGGTGGTCTGCGTGGTCATCGAACCACTGGTCTGGGTCTGGGTGCTGCTGGATTGCGTGGTCTGGTCGGTGTGGGTGGTCTGTTCGCCGAAGCCGAACGAAGCGTCCTGGGCAAGGGCGGGCAGGGCCAGGAAGTACAGCGCCGACAGGCAGCTACGGGCAAGCAGAGCAGCCATCGCAGGATCCTCGGAAGGGTGGATCGCGCGAGTATCGAACCGGTGGGGTGGGAGACGGTGTGAGGGCG
This sequence comes from Stenotrophomonas thermophila, assembly GCF_001499715.1. Taxonomy (NCBI): domain Bacteria; kingdom Pseudomonadati; phylum Pseudomonadota; class Gammaproteobacteria; order Lysobacterales; family Lysobacteraceae; genus Stenotrophomonas; species Stenotrophomonas thermophila. The sequence goes on from NZ_CVIW01000056.1 coordinate 47,466, forward strand.
CGCCCTGAGGCAAGCCAGCCAAGAACAGGTGCTGTCCGCTGAAGGGTAGTGCCGGCCGCTGGCCGGCTCCCCTTTGACGCCCAGAGCCGAAGGAATGCCGGCCCGCGGCCGGGACCTCCCGCAGCCAGGCATGGCTTGGCTCTACTGGTCGGGTTTCACCCTTACCACCCGTTTCCGGTACTCGTACACGTTGTCACCGCGGATGCGCTTTTCCTCGGTGCCGGTGACCCGGCCGACCTGCTGGTCCGAGCCAGTGACCGGCTTGGCCTCGATCTCGGTCTCGTGCTCGAAGGAGTGGGATTTGTCGGTGTTGCGGTAATAGCGGTACAGCGCCCAGTACAGCGCGGTCGCGCCGGCTGGGCCTGCCGCCAACAGCCAGAGGCCACTGTCGTCACTCATGTCGATGCCACCAGGATGGCAATTGCGAGGGCTTCAATGATGGTGCCGGTGGCCAGTGCCGCCAGCAGCATCTTCCATTGCTGCACGGGCACGCTGCCCATGGTTTCGCCGGTACGGCCGTTCACCGCGATGTAGTGCAACATGCCGCCGTTCTTTCCGGGCTGGTGATACGAGTACAACCACACCGGCAGGTACATCGACACCCAGCGCGTTCCATGCACCTCCAGCTGTTCCTGTTCCCAACGCACGCCACGGTTGTAGCGCCTCACCGAACCTTCCACCTGTGCGCGGGCAATCGACAGAAGCTGGTCTTCCAGCCGCGGCCGCAGCTTTTCCACGTCGAGATTGCGTTTTTCAGAGGTGAAGCCGGCCAGGTACGAAGCGTTCCATTTCACCGCGTTCTTGGTGTCGAATGGCAGGATGGTGTTGATGATGTTGTTGGTGTTGGCCCGGGTATCCAGATTGCCGCGCTCGGCCGAGGATTCCAGGGGCAGGTCATCGACAGTGAAGTCGACCTGGCGTTCGATCTGGTAGACATCTGCGTCGTACAGGGTGCGCTTGTTCTTCTCGGTGCCGACCGTGTATTGCCGGGTTTGGATCTCGCCCTTGCCGGCCACGGCCGCGCTGACATTGCTGTCGACGATCATGTAGGGCAGGAACACGCCCACCACGTTTTCCGGGGTGAACTGGTCCTTGAACGCTTTCAGCGCGAACATGCGGCGCTTGTCGACGAACTGGCGGATGCGCGCGACCGCATCGTCCTTCTTGATGTGGAAGGGCAGCACCGCATCGGGCACGGCGCCATTGCTGATCTGTTCGTTGACGCCGAAGACGTGGCGGCACCAGTGGCAGCGCGCCGTCATCGTGCTTTCGGTATTGACCGTGACCTCGGCACCGCAGCCGGTGCACTTGAACGTCATCAACGCCGAGGTGTCGGCGTCGATGTCACGCGCGCCGGAGGCGATGACCGTACCGCGCAGCTGGTCGATGGCCTCGCCCAGCCCGAATTCCTCCTCCACGCGCGCGCCATGCCATTCGTGACGGCAGTACAGGCAGACCAGGATATCGGTGCCGGCCTTGGGCCGGATGTCGGTGGCGCCGCACTTCGGGCAGCGGTTGAGACCGTCTTTCAGCTCGCTGGCCGAGGTATCGATGGCCACAGGATCGGGCGCTTCCACTTCATCGCGGATGGCCTGTGGCAGAGTCGACGTGTCCAGCGGGAAGCTGCCGGGCAGGGGAGGGACGTCCTGCGGCGAACCGGGCCCATCCAACGAAGCCGCCGGCAGGGGCGGCGGCGTCGCGGGCACGGATCCGGGCAGCGGCGGTGGGCCGTTTCTGGGATCGGACATGTGGGTTGTGCGTTCTGCTGTTACAGGCCCAGCGCCTTGGTCTTGAGCGCGTCGTAATCGCTCTGGTTGATCAGGCCCAGGTCCAGCATTTCCTTGGCCTTCTTCAGCTTGGCCACCGGATCGTCGGCAGCCGGGGTGGCCGGCTGCTGCATGCCCCCGACACCGAACATGCCCGAGGCCATGCCGACACCGACCAGGCCCGCCGCACCGCCGTTCTCGCCGGCCGACTGGATGCCCTGGGCGACGCTGGCCTGCAGGTTGGAATTGCCGCGCGAACCGGACAGCGCATCGGCGCGCTGCACTGTCTTCAGCAGTTCGCGGGTGTTGGCGTCGTACTCGATCGAGACGATGGCGGTCTTGACGATGGCCAGGCCGCGGTCGGACTTCCACTGGTAACCCTGCTCGACGGCGGCCGACAGGCTCTGCGCGAAGCCCAGCGAGTCCTGCTGCAGCTTGGTGATGCGGTTGCCCTTGCCCGGATCGTTGGTATACAGGCTGAAGGCCGGGGCCAGCGAACCGACCACTTCATTGAACAGCTGGCTGGCAGCGGCGTTGTCCAGATCGGTGAAGTCGAACACCTGGCCCGGCCGCAGGTAGCTGGCCGGTACGAAGTTCTTCACGAACAGGATCGGGTCGACGATCTTCAGCGTGTACGAGCCGCGGGTGATCGCACCGACCTGGGTATTGAGGAATCCGTCGTCCCAGTAGATTTCCGACTGGGTGCCGAAGCGGTTGTCCGGCAATTCCTTCAGCGTGACGAAGTAGGCCGCCTGCTGCGCGCCCGGCTGGCCGCCGAACTTGAAGCGTTCCCAGCTCTGCTTGATGAAGGTGCTGACCAGGCCGTCGCCGGCGAAGATCGACTGCGAGTTCAGATCGTCCGAACGCCATTCGTAGCCACCCGGTTCGGCGACGAATGCGGTGATCGCGCCGTCCTGGAACAGCAGCAGGCCGTAACCTTCGGGCACGATGATTTTCGAGCCGTTGGTGATGATGTTGGACGAGCCGCTGGTGTTGGAGCCGCGGCCGGCATTGGTGCCCTGCGGCACCGCCGCGAACAGGGCGGCCGTGGACGGCAGGCCCGCCGGCACGGTGTAGAAGTCCTTCCACTGGTCGGCCAGCACACCGCCAACCGCACCCTTCACCGCCTGTACCAGACCCATGTCCAACTCCCTGTGATTCGAGGGCAGGCACCGTGCCTGCCGAGCTGGACTGAATATAGCAGCGGGCAGGGACCGCTGTGGTGCCGGAAGATGAATCCGGGCCATGCCGATGCACGGCGCAGCGTCGTGCCTGGCGCTGTTGCTACAACATGTACGGAATCTTGAACGCCAACGTGAAGTCCGGCGCATCCGGGGTCAGCCCGATGCCCAGCAGCGTCACCAGCGTGGTGTGCTGGTTCAACGCATAGGTCACGCCCAGATTCAGTGATGCCGCATTGGCGTCACTGCCGATCACCTTCATCCACTTGCCACCCTGGAAGCGGGTGGAGGCCCGGGCGCTGATGCGGTCACTGAAGGACAGGCTCAGGCTGGTCCGCTCGTTGAACGCAAAGGCCACGCCTGCGCCGAAGTACACCGAGCCACCCAGCTTCACGTCGCCCGGATTGACCGTGTCCGGATTGCTGTCGATGTCGTTGAATCCGCGCGGGATGGAGTGCACATAGCCGATGTTGGCGAACAGGATGGCCGGGTCGGCGGTCTTCACCATTGACAGGCCGAGGTTGGCCTGCCATACGCCGTTGCCGGTGGGCTGCTCGCGCGGCACGGCGAAGCGGATGTAGTCATCGTCATCGCGCTCTATCACCTTCCAGTCCAGGCCGTAGGGTGCGCGCCCGGTGGGGGCGGTGACGCCGGCCGTGAGCACGGTCTCCGGGCGCCAGCCGCGTTCGCCGAACAGCCGGTAGTTCGCGCTCAGGCCAATGTCGCCCAAGCCGTTGCCGTTGGTCTGCTCCTGCGCGATGGCGGCTGCTGCACCGCCGGCGCCGCCTTTCTGGTACACGGTGCGCCGCGCCAGGTAGGGCACATCCAGGTTGAGCGTCAGGTTCGGGCTGACGCCCCAGCGGGCCGCCACGTTGTAGGTCAGCGAGTCGGACTCCACGTTCTCGATGGCGATATTGCCGAGGAAGATCGCGTCCAACGCGAGGAAGCCGTTGAGGGTGAGCTGCTTGCGGTCGTAGCGTGCGTAGGTGAGGCTGTTCTCGATGGTGAAGCGGCGCGAGAACAGGGCCGATTGCTGCTGCTTCACATCGTCCACGCTGCGGCGCGACTCCTGCCTGGCCTGCTGTGCTTCTGCGGCGGTACTGGCGTAACCCTCGCTGCTTGGTGGAACCGCGGCGGCCGCCGCCTGTGCCAATGGCGCGGCCGGTGGGGTCGAAGCCGGGCCAACCCGCCCGCCCAGGCGCGCCTGCATGGCCTGCACCTGCATGTCCAGTTCGCGCAACCGCCGCACTTCCTGTGCGTAGTTGGCTTTCAGCTGTTCCAGCTGGTTGGCCAGGGCCTGCACGTCGGCGCCATCGTCAGGCGTCGGCGGCACGGCAAGGGCGGTGCCCGCCAGCGCCGCCAGCGCCAACGGGGTGATCCTCATCAGGGTGTGCATGTTCGTGTCCTGCGTTGTGGAGCGTTTCCCCCAATGCCAGGCCCTGCTACTGGCCCGGCCCCATGCCGCGGTTCAACGCAATCGCCTGGGCCACGTTCTGGCTCAACGGCAGATTGCCGCCCACGGCGTTGCGCACCAGCTCCAGCCGCAGCTGGTTGCTGGCGATCTGGCCGTCACCGGTAAGGGCGATGCCCTGGCCGACGCTGCCATTGCGGATCCACTGCTGCACCAGCCCCTGGCCATCCACCTGCAGCAGCAGGTGTGCCTGGTTGCCTTCCAGCACGGCCGTCGCGCTGGCGCCGGCAGGCTGCGCGGTGACGTTGCCTGCGCCATCAGAGAGAACAGCCGGCACGCCACCCTCGCGGACGGTCAGCGTGGTGACGTTGCGCGCGACATTGCCATCGCCGGCCACCTGCACGCTCTGCACCAGGCCGCTGGCATTGGCCAGGCCGCTGCTGTCGATGCTGCGTCCGTGGGTATCGGGCAGCGGCGCATCGGCTGCCGTGACATGCACGCTGGGCTGGAAGCTGAGCTTCGGCGCGCCAGCACCACGGAAGTCCATGCCCAGGGTTAGGCTGCCCTGCAGGGTCGTGCCGTTGCTGGCCTGCCACTGCGACACCATGGTGACCCCGAACCAGGCAACGTTGTTGCCACCCACGGTGTAGCGCCCCCGCATCAGGCTCAGCTCCGGGTCGGGGATTTCCGTGAGTCCACGCCCCGTCCTGCCGTCGGCGGCCTGCAGGGGCAGGGCAGGGGCCATCAGCAGCAGAGCCATCCATACGTGTTGACGGAACATGGTCGTACCTCCTCAGAACAGGTCGGCGTGGCTGAAGCCGAAGTCGACCAGTTCGGCATCGGTGATCGGCCCTTGCCGCGCGTAGAGCGCGCGGGCACTTGGCCGTTCGCTGGGTTGCAGAAGAGCGGTGTTGCGATCGAAGTCGCTGCCGATCACCACAAAGACCGCGCGCGATGGCCAGGCGGCTAGGAACTCCGGCAGCGCCAGGCTGCGGTTGCCGAGGATCGGGTCAGCCACTTCCACGATGCCGTTGCGCACCTGCTTGAGCACCACGAAATGGCGGAAACCGCGCACGTCCATCAGCACCAGTCCCGGCACGCGAAGGGTGCGCAGTCGTGTTTCATCGATGCGGTAGCCCCGGCCACGCATGCCCAGCGATTCCACGTAGCGCTTGATGTCGAGCAGGGAGAAGCCGCGTTCGGCCACCAGCGCTGGATCGGAAACCCCCATCATTCCTTCGATCACCGTCGCTTCGTCGGTCTGCAGGTGATAGGCATGGCGCAGGATGGTCGCCAATGCGGCCGCCCCGCAGCTGTAATCGGTGTGCTGGCGCACCACGTTGCGGTAGCGCCGCTCCTGCATGCTTTCCACCTTCTGCTGCAGCAGCGCGCCATTGGGCAGCACGCCGGCGAAGTGGACCTCGCCCGCCCATGCCGATGCGGTGCCCATCAGCAACAGGAAGGCAAGCAGGCGCATCGATGGAGGGCAACGGATCATCTACGTTCTCCGGCAGCAGGGGGGAGCCCCCGTTCCAAGGGGGAGGAGGAACAGGGGCTCCCGGGGACCCGGCCATTGGCGGACGGCCGGGGTGTTGCGCTTACTCGCCGCTGCCACCACCGCCGCCGGTGCTGGGCTGGGCGACTGCCAGGGCCAGGCTGTTGGCCTGCAGGTTGCCGGTGCCCGCAGCAACGTTCACGCCGATGTTGCCGGAGGCGCCCGAGAAGGCACTGCCGGACAAGGCCGAGGTGTTGGTCGCATTGACGTTCACCCACCGCGTGGTGCTGACCGTGCCGCTGAGGCTGGCATACAGGTCAGCCACGCCCAGTTCGACGAACTGGCTGGTGCCACTCTCACGCGTATCGAAGCCCAGGCCGCCCACCCCCGGCCGGTTGGGGTTCATCGTGGCGTTCTGGATCTGGTTGTCCAGATCGATGTGCCCGGTGCTGTTGCCACCCGGGTGCGGCAGCTCGCCACTCCACGTATCCAGGTAGTAGTTGGCCATCTGGTAGGCGTTGCCGGTGCCGCGGTAGGTGCCCGCGCCATAGGCCAGTGTCAGGCCGCTGACGCCGCCACGCATGCCGACCTGCACGGTATCGGTGTAGGACTGCACGAAGCCGGCGTTGCTGACCGTGTTGCCGGTGGAGACCTGGTTGGAGCTGATGCTCGACTGGGCCACCGCCGTGGTCGCTACCGACGCCGCGAGCGCGTTCTTCTGCTCATTGTTGTTGCCCGAGGCGATGTTCACGCCGATGTTGCCGGAGGCGCCGCCAAAGGCGTTGCCGCTGAGGCCTGCGGCGTTGGTGACACCGGAGTTCATGGTGGCGTTGCCGAAGCCGGCCTGGTTGACGAACACCTCGGCGTCGGCCATGCCGAAGCTGAAGGACGCATCGGCAGCGGACAACGACGCGGCATTGTCCTGGGCGTTGTTGTCGCCGGAGACGACATTGAAGCCCAGATTGCCCGAGGCACCGGCGCCGACGTTGTCACCGATCGACGCGCTGTTGGTGACCAGGCTGTTGCTGGTGGCGTTGTTGCTGATCGACTGCCGGTTGTCGATCACGGCAATGGCCGCCGAGTCGAGGTCGATGTCGCCGGTGATGTTCGGGTCGCCGGAGAAATTGATGTCGGTGCTCAGGCGCAGGTCCTTCTCCAGATTCACGTCGACGCCGTGGTTGTTCTTTTCCTTGCGTTCGTCGGCCTGGATGTTGCTGTGCTTCTGCACATTGACGTTGACGGTGCGGTTGCGCACGTCGTTGTCGGTGTGGTTGTGCGTGTCGTTGCGGGTCTCGCTGACGGTGTGGTTGTGGTTGATGTTCGCGTTGGCGTTCTGGTTGTCCCAGCCATTGGCCGCAGCGGCGGTCGAGGCAGTGGCAATCGCCATGGCGAGCATGGTCTTTTTGACGGTCGCTTTCATGGTGCCCTCTCTCTCATCAGGTGGTGCATCGGTTGGGTGGTTGTCACGGGCGGTCCTGCACGACCAGGCCCAGTACGTTGGCCGTGTCGTTGCCGTTGCCCGCGATCTGATTGAGTTGCAGGACCCCGTCGAATCCCCGCAGTGCGGTGCTGGCTACACCGGCGCTGCGGGTGCCCGTCGCGACGCCGTGACCGGTGTCGTCCCGCCCCCCTGCCAACGCGGAACCCTCGGCGGCCAAGGCCGTATCGTCGGTTTCGCGTATGCCCTGTCGGGCCAGCGTCGCGCTGACGACGTTGAGCGTCGTGTTGGCGATGCCGCTGGTCTGGTTGATGGATGCGATGCCACTGGCACCGGCCAGTGCGTCACCGCCAATGAACGCGGTGGCCTGCAGCGGCCCGGACAGCACGCGGTTGCCCTGCTGCAGTTGCCGGGCATTGATCGGCACGTCGGCGCGATCGCCCTTGGCGAAACCCCGCAGGTTGGCCTGCACGTTGAGGTCGCCGGCGGCCTGGTTCACGGCGATGGCGCCATTCGCCCCGGCCAGTGCGTGGCCGTCGATCCGGGCCACGTCGAGATAGGCGAGCATGCCGCTGTAGTCATCGGCCCGGGTCGCCGAGGGCGCGGTAGCGAGCAGCAGAAGCACGCCGTGCAGGGGCTTCATTTTCCACCTGCCGGGGCCGTGCCCTGCAGCGGGAACTGGGCCAGTGCGCCGCGCACGGTATCGGCGATATCGCGGGTGCTGCTGCCGACCGCACCAAGCGGCCCACTCATGGCGCCCCCCAGGCTGCTGCCGACCATGCCGTCGCCACTGCGGCCCAGCGTGCCGCCCAAGGCCTGCTGGGTGACCCGTTCAACGGTGGTTCCGCCCGGCGCCGCGATGGACGCGGCCTGGCCGGCGCCCATGCCGGCATAGTCCTCATCGCTCAACTCGTCCATGCCGGTCTTCGTGCCGCCGGCGCCCAATGCGGTGGCGATCTCGCGCTCTGGCTTCGGGTCGGCAATCAGCGCCATGCCCGGCGGTGCCATGCGATAGGCCGGCCGCGCCGACACGTCCCTCAGCAGGACGATTTCGCCCGGTTGTGCCTTCACGCCCTGGCGGGCGCCCGATGCGGACGCGTCGGCGCCAACCGACAGCAGGGCCATTGCCAGCGCTGCGGCCAGGCCGCGAATCAGGGTGGTGCCGTCCATGCCGATCTCCCGCGATGGGGTGCGGCGGAACCACGCATCAACCGTGCCAACTTCGAAGTGCCCGTCCGCCAACGTGGGGACCATGCAGTACCTGACCGGGCTGCTGCCACACTGTTACAGGCACGTCGCGGAATTGTCGGGATTTCGAAGCCCCAGGCACCGCAGGACAAGGGCGGCGGGCGACTGTCGCATCGGTGTTACAGGTGGCGTCGCCGTCTGCAACGGTGCCGCTTCAGCCTCGAATTCCTTGACGCACTGCTCATTGCGTCGCCGTTTAGGGAAGCGCTAGGATCCGCCCAACAAAGGCCGCCCAGGCGGCCGTAGAGGTCCCGGCGGGGGGCGGCACGCCGGTGATTGCCTGACAGTCCGCCGACGGTGTCCGGATGCTGGGGGAAGCATGGCAGCGGTCCCGGAGGCTTCTACGTCACGTTGCGTGCTCTGGTTTGGCGAGCCGTTGGCGAACGAGCGCAGTGCGCTGGCGGCAGCGGGCTGGCATGTGCGCAGCATCCATCCCGATCCCGCCATGGCGATTGGCTTGCGCGGGCGCGACCGATTGCTCGCCGTGCTCGATCTGCGCCATCTCGATGCGGTCGCGCTGCAGCTGCTGGCGCCGTGGATCGAGCAGCACCAGCATCTACCCTGGCTGGCGGTACTGCCACCGGGTGCCGGACCCACATCGCCGGCTTGGCTGCCGTTGCTGCAGCGATGCTGCGCGCGCTTCACGCTGCCGTTCGGCCTGCAGGACCTGGTCTGCGCAATGCGCCAGCAGTTCGACGCGGATGATCCGCCTGTCGACGCAACCTGCAGTGGGCACGGACCGCACGCGCTGATTGGCGAAAGCGCCGCGTTGCATGCGGTGCGCACGGTGCTGCACAAGTTTGCGCCGGTGGAGCTGCCGGTGCTGGTCACAGGTGAAACCGGTACCGGCAAGGAACTGGCCGCACACGCGCTGCATGCGCTGTCGGGGCGTGCCGGCAGGCCTTTCATTGCAGTGAACTGCGGTGCGATTCCGGCCAACCTGGTGCAGTCGGAGCTGTTCGGCCACGAACGTGGCTCGTTCACCGGTGCCGACAAGCGGCAGATCGGCGTGTTCGAATCGGCCCATGGCGGAACGGTGTTTCTTGATGAGGTGGGCGATCTGCCGGCAGAGGCACAGACCAGTCTGCTGCGTGTGTTGCAGGAGGGAACCTTCGAGCGCGTGGGCAGCAGCCAGCCACTGCGCGCGGACGTGCGGGTACTTGCCGCGACCCACGTCGAACTGGAACACGCGGTGGCGCAGGGGCGGTTCCGCAGCGATCTCTACTACCGCCTGAACGTGCTGCGCCTGCTGATGCCACCGCTGCGCGAGCGCGGTGCCGACGTGCAGCTGCTGGCCGAGCACTTCCTGCGCTGCTTCCGGTTGCGCCACAGCGTGCGTGCACGCGGCTTCGCACCGGCCGCACTGCAGGCGATGCGGCGCTTCGACTGGCCCGGCAACGTACGCGAACTGCTGAACCGTGTGCAGCGTGCAGCGATCATGGCCGAAGGCGAGCTGATCAGTGAGCGTGACCTGGAGCTGGGCGCATCGGCAGCGGTCCTGCCCGCGGCGTTGCTGCACGATGCACGGGGGCAGGCCGAGCGCGATGTGCTGCTGCAGACCCTGCGCCAGACCGGCTACAACGTCTCCGAGTGTGCGCGGCAGATGCAGATATCGCGGGTGACGGTGTATCGCCTGTGCCGCAAGCACCGGCTGGAGCTGCCTGCGCAGCGCTGATCAGCCGGCCGCGAGGTGCTTGAACAGGCGCAACGGCTTGCCCGCGACGCGCTCGATCACGCCCTTGGCTTCCAGGTCCAGCTGCACGGCCTTCAACCACCAGCCAGCGGTGGCACCTGCCGGGAACAGGGTGGCGGGCAGATGTGGCAGCAGTGCCTGTTTTGCCTGCGCAATGGTCAGGCCGGGCGGTTGCGCAGGCAGGGCCCGCAGCAAGGCGTGGCGCATGGCGAGATACTTGGCCCGATCCACGCGCTGGATGTGCCCGGGCGTGGTGATGCTCTCGATCTCGATCCGCTCGGGCTCAGACATGGGTATCTCCCGCGACTTCGATGCGCGGGCTGCGGAAGCCCACGGCGATCCACGCCTTCATCAGGCGGGCGTAGAACCGCAGCGAGTGGGTCTTCAGGTTCGGCACATCGTCCGGAAGGACAGACGGGTCAGGAAGATCACTGACCATCGTCCGCATCTCCACGACGGGTCTTGCCGACGCCGGCCACAACAGGCCATACAGGCTCAGCCAATGGCCGCCGCTGAACTCCAGGAAGAGCGGCGTATTGCAGCAGCCGGCCAGCACGCGGCGGCTGCCCCCCTGCTGGACAATCGCAAGGCACGCAGCATGGCATGCCCGGCATCGATGCTGACGCGATCCTTGCGGTGCATTACGAAGAGCGTCTGGCCGTGCGGGCCCAGCACGTCCGGTGCTCGGGGCATCGACTGCAGCATGGCGCCGGCCTTGCGGCAGCTGTCGCAGCAGCATTCGACGGTGGCAATCGGTTGGCCCGTGGCGGTCAGGCGTACCTGGCCGCAGGCGCAGGCAAGGGACTGGTGTGAGGCCATCTGCGTTTTCTCCTGGGGTAGTCATCCTCTCGACGAACCGGGGCGCGGAAAATCGACAACATCTGCCTTCAAGGGCGCATCATCCGAAAGCGGATGCGGTACAGGTCCAACCCTGCACCGTCCGCGCGCCGCGCCGAATAGGTCAAGGTGTCGGGTTGCGAGCCATCCAGCATCGCGCCGTAGCTGTCGCCGGAGGCCTCGTTCAAGGGGGAGGGCAATGCAAGGCCCGCGTCATAACGGCCTCCACGCTCGTAGGCGATGAACTGGCGTACCGGTGCACTGCCGAAGTCCAGGGCGCGGGCAAACACCAGCGTCCGGCCGTCGCCCAGGAAGGTGGCGTCGAACTCCTGCGCTGCGGTATTGAGGTCTCCCGGCAGCGGCCGTGCCGGCTGCGCCATGTCACGGACCATCGCTGCGACGTAGAGGTCATGGCCACCCGCACCGCCTGCGCGATCGCTGGAGAACAGCAGCGTGGCTGCGTCCGGCGAGAGCATCGGCGCGAATTCATCGGCCGCGCTGTTCACTGCCGGGCCAAGATTGACCGGCTTCCCGAATCGACCGTCGCTCCCAATGCTGACCCGGTACAGATCGTCGCCGCCCAGGCCGCCTGCGCGATCCGAACAGAAATACACCACGCGGCCATCGGCGGAAAAAGCGGGATCGAAGTCGCGCCCCGGCGAGTTGAACGGCACCGGCATCGCCGGCCGCCAGCGCTGCCCATCGTTGCGGGAGACCCAGATGTCATACCCACCCGGCCCGCCGGGCCGGTTGCGGCTGAACCACAGTGCGGTTTTTCCGTCCGGGCTCAAGGTCAGTCGAATCTCGTCGTATTGCGTGGATGCAACGCCCGGGGCAAAGCGCTCGGCGGGGCCGACGATCCGCAGCACCCTGGATGGCGACGCGGGAGGCGACGCAGCAACCAGCAGCATCACGGCCAGCAGCGCCTTCATGCCTGTCGCTCGAAGTCGCTGACCCAGTTGGTTTCCCAACTGCGTCCACCATCGGTCGAGGCCGCCTGTTCCCAGCGCGCCGAACGCGGGGTGATGTGTGACCAGATCACCCGTGTCTGGATTGTTCGACCGTCGTGCTGGTCTTCGCCAAAGAAGCGGCCGACACCGGCCTGGAAACCTCCGCGCAGTGGCGGGCCGATCCGGGTTGGCTCCCGGCCATCCAGCCACCAGCTCAGCCAGTGCCGCTCCGCCGCATTCCAGGCGCGGATGCCCATGCCTCGCAGCGGCGCTCCAGGCATGTCCATCAAGTTGTCACCCACGTTGCCGAATCCTCCCAGGACCGGCCAGTTGCGCAGGGTGCCGTTGAACGCGTCCCATGCATCGCTGCCTGCCAGCCGAGCGCGCAGGCGACGATGGCGCACGTTCCAATGGCCCACCAGGAAATCAAAATCGCCCGGTGCATCCGGCAGCTTCGGAAGAGGAGAGGGGACCGCAGCAGTGCGGCGGAACCAGTTGCGCCAGTTCACTTCCCAGTGCGCACCGGCATCGTCGGAGAACGCCTGTTCCCACCACGGCTCCTCGCCGTGGATGTCATGCCAACGGAACCAGACCTCGATGGGGCGCCCGTCGATCCGGTCGGTGCCGCGGAAGCTGCCGGCATCGCCCTTGAAAGCGCCGCGCACAGGGGCTTCGATATGGGCAGGATTGCGGCCATCGATCCACCAGATCGACCACGTGGAATACACCGGATCGAATGCACGCACGCCCAGGCCCCTGTAGGGGCCCGAAGGCAGCGCCATGACGTTGTCATCGATGGTGCCGAGTCCGCCCAGGGTGAGCCAGACCGCGCTGGAACCGGTGAAGGACTCCCAACGGGTATCGCCGACCAAGCGCTCCTTCAGGCGTCGGTGCCGGACCTGCCAGTTGCCCTGCAACCATTTCCAGTCTTCGCTGTGGCTGGGCAGGGCCCACCCGGAGGGCGGCGCCGTAGATGCCGCTGCGGCGGCCAGGGTGGCCAGGAACTGCCGTCGATCCATGTGCGTGATCCCCTGTCGAAGGTGCCTCCATCGTTGCGCGTACCAGGGGGATTGACCACGCAGATATCGGGGCTCAGGCTAAGCCACACTTATGGTCACCCAACGCCAGCTGCCATCGCTTGCCGCAATCCGTGCCTTCGAGGCGGCGGCAAGGCTGGGCAGTTTCGCGCGCGCCGCCGAGGAGCTCGACACCAGTGCGGCATCGGTGAGCTACCACGTGCGGCGGCTGGAGGCCCAGACCGGTACCTGCCTGTTCCTGCGCCACGCACAGCATGTGGAATTGACGGTGGCAGGTGCCAGCGTCGCGCAGGAGGCCACCCGGGCCTTCGACGCGCTTCGTGCCAGTTTCATGCGCGCTGCGGACATCGATGCCTCGCGACTGCGCCTGTCTGTATTGCCAACACTGGGGACCAGCTGGTTGACGCCGCGCCTGGGCAGCTTCCGCGCCCGCCACCGGCAGTTCGTGCTGGAGCTGGATCTGTCAGCAAAGCCGCAGGATCTGGCCGCCGGTCACTTCGATGCCGCCATCCGCAACGGGAATGGTGAGTGGCCCGGGCTGCGGGCCACGCCGTTGTTCCCCAGCATTTTTGCCCCGTTGTGTGCGCCGGCGCTGCTGCACGAGGCGCGTGGGCTGGGCAGCGGCGCGCTGGAGATTCCCCTGCTCGGGCGGCCGGACTGGTGGGCCCTGTGGTTTGCCGCGCACGGGCACATTCCACCACCGGCACCGGAGACTTTCGTCGCGCCCTTTGCCGTCGAGCATCTGGATGTCGGCGCCGCGATTGCAGGGCAAGGCATCGCCATCGGTTCGCCGATCCTTTTCCAGGCCGAGCTGGACAGCGGGCGGCTGGTGCAGGCGCATCCGGGTGTCGCCAGCGACGGTCGCAGTTTCTGGTTCGTGGCACCCACGGCGCGGAATGGCAGCGCCAAGGTCATTGCATTGCGTGACTGGCTGGTCGAGCAGGCCGCTGAGGCGCGGCATGCGGCACGCCACTATCTGGCCCAGGCGGTGATGCCATGAACCAGAGCCCCGAACTGCTGCGGCGCCTGCTGCGTGCCAAGGACCGGATGGACCGCGCCAGCCATGAGGAATGGCCGGTCGCGCGCCTGGCCGAGGTCAGTGCGGTGTCGCCGGCGCACTTCGCCCGCTCGTTCAAGCAGGCCTTCGGGCTGCCACCGCACCGCTATCTCCTCAGCCGGCGCATCGAACGGGCCGTGGCGATGTTGCGTGACACCGAGTTGCCGGTCACCGAAATCGCTGCGCAGACCGGGTGGAGCAGCCTGGGCACCTTCGGCCGCATCTTCCGTGACATCACCGGTGACAGCCCGGGCAATGTTCGTGAGCGTGAGCGTGCAACCCGGGCGGCGTCGGCCAGCGTGCCGGAATGCCATGCTCGCGCCGCGCAGCGCCCGGACCTGAAGATCGCAGTTTTGGAGAAGCGCCGCCGCCAGGCCGTTGCTAACGTGGGCCCCACCTGAGGGAGGTCCCATGACAAACACTGTGAACACGGTCGGCCTGTATGTGCGCGACCAGGATGAAGCACTCGCGTTCTACGTCGGCACGCTTGGCTTCGAAGTACACACCGACGTACGCAATGGCAACTATCGCTGGCTGACCGTGCGCAGCCCCGGCCAGGACGGCTTCCAGCTGGGCCTGTTCGTGCCGGGGCCACCGACCCATGATGCTGCCACCGCGCAGGCGCTGCAGCAGCTGGTGGCCAAGGGGGCGATGCCGCCGCTGGTGCTGGTCGTGGATGACTGCCAGGCGCGCTACACGCAATGGCTGGCACAGGGCGTGGAATTCACCCAGGAGCCGATCGAGCGCTATGGCGCCGTCGACGCCGGATTCCGTGACCCATCAGGCAATGGTTGGAAGATGATCGAAGCCCGTTCCGAAGCGAGGCGCCGGCAATGAGCCGCGGTGGCTGGGCACGGCCCGTGCATCGTTGGACCTCGATCGTGTTCACCCTGGCGGTGATCGCCAACTTCGCCGTTCGCGGGCTGGGGCAGGGCGAACCTGCAGCGTGGATCACCTATTCGCCGCTGCCGCCGCTGTTCCTGCAACTGTTCACCGGCCTGTACCTGTTCGCGCTGCACTACGCCGGAAAGCGCCGCAGCGCCGCACTGGGCACCGCGGGCTGAGCAGGGTCAGGCGACGGCGTCCACCGCGTAGGCGGCAAGCAGGCCCGGCAGCTGGTCCATGCGCTGGAAAATCACCTTTGCACCCGCAGCACGCAGGGCTTCCGGCGTACTGTGGTGCGGGCCACCCTCACTGAAGCCGAACACGGTGGCGCCTGCGGCAACGCCCGCGGTGGCACCGGTGACGGTGTCCTCGATCACTGCACAGCGCGTCGGGTCGGCGCCCAGCGCTGCAGCTGCAGCCAGGTACACGTCCGGGTGCGGCTTGGTGCGCGGCATGTCCTGGCCACTGAACACATGGGCACCGAAGGCATCAAGGATGCCGACCTTGCCCAGCTGCAGCTTCACCTTGTGCAGGTCGGCACCGGAAGCGCAGGCAATGCGGCCACCGGTCGCTGCGGCGATCGCACGCACGGCCTCGGGCGCCCCCCGGATCGGCTCCAGATCCCGTTCCAGCGCCCGGTTGCGCTGCTGGCGGAACTCCTCCAGCCATTCCTCGGTGAACGGTTTGCCGGTGCGCTCTGCGATCAGCCCTGCCAGATGGGCCACGGACTGTCCGAGGAAGACTTCACCCGCCTGCGCCGGGGTCAGCGGCCAGCCGCGTGCGGTCAGCATTTCCGAGAGAACGCGGGCGACCAGCGGCTCGGAATCGACGAGTACGCCGTCGCAGTCGAACAGCACGGCATCGAAGGGGAAACAGGACATCTACAGCTCCAGGGGGCAATGCGGTGGTGCAATTGCCCGCCATTTTCCCACAGCCATCCCTGCGTGGCACCCGGACCGGGTGCCACCCATTCCCGGCAGACCGGTCAGCCCAGATCACACCCCGCTGGCTGCGGCCAGGTGCTGGCCGGCAGCATGTTCTTCAGCGAGTCCGGTGCGTTGATCGCAACGTAGCTCGCACCCAACAGCTCCTCCAGATCGGCGATGGTCACCAGGTAGCTGTCGAGGCTGCCCAGATTGGCTTCGTTGGGAATGATCCAGCTGATCGCCTTGGCCGTGCCAGTGTTCGGATCACGGGTGATGATCGTCTTCCAGAAGAACTCCGGCGTCGGGATGCCGTGGCTGGAAAGGAAATAGTCGTTGGAGGCGTCGCCGTAGACCACGCCACCATAGACATCCACCGGTGCGATGTCACGGTAGCACTCGGCCACGTTCTCGGCCTTCACCCAGATGCCCTGGTTGAAGCTGGAGACCTGCGGAACGATGTTGGTCATGTAGTTGGCGCGGCGGATGTAGGTCGCGTTGTAGTCCATGTGGTTGGACGTCACCAGATGCCCCCGGTCATAGCCGGACTTGATGCTGGCGTAGGAGGCGGTGCTGGTCTGGCCGAGGCAGCCTGCCGGCAGGTCGGGGTCCTTGTAGAAGCTGGACGGCCGGGCAGCCGAGCCGGTGTCGGCGGTCAGGGTGTATTCGTAGCGGGTGGCGCTGT
Source organism: Stenotrophomonas thermophila (assembly GCF_001499715.1). Lineage (NCBI taxonomy): Bacteria > Pseudomonadati > Pseudomonadota > Gammaproteobacteria > Lysobacterales > Lysobacteraceae > Stenotrophomonas > Stenotrophomonas thermophila. The sequence continues at coordinate 64,072 of NZ_CVIW01000056.1, forward strand.
GGATGCTGCAATCGTAGGTGAGCACGAAGCCGCCCTTGTTGAGGGTGACGACCTGGGCTTGGGCAGCGCTGGCGAAGGCACTGAGGACGAACGCGAAGAAGAAGCTTGCAAGGCGCATTGCGGTTCTCCAGCAGAAGTTCAGGGCGCAGCCGTCCGCCACGACCGTGCCGGAGCGAGGTCATGTGGAGACGTTGCGGAGTCGGGTGCTACGGATTGCGGTGGGACGTGACCGCACGGGTGGGGCCATGCAGGCCTTGCGGTGTCGTAAGCGTCACAAGCTGTCGCGTTTCGGTCAACGACGAAAAGACGAAGCTGTGACCGCCCGCAAGCACTGGAGAGGTGTCAGATCACACGGCGCGTGGGTGACATGCGCGCGTGCTAGGGCGGGGCGGTCCCCTTCGCCACCAGGCTCAGGGCTGTGCCCGCAACACGTAGTCGCCGCGGCGCGCTCCAGGTACCAGCGACCATCCGGGCGCCAGGCTCAGCGTCCATCCATGATCCTGCAGGGGCAGTTCGCCCGATGCAGGCGCCTGCACGAACACGGCCTTCCAGTCGTTCTGCATCAACGCTCCGTCGGTGACCGTCAACGTTCCCCATACGTCGCTCAGCCGCATCGTGGGATACACCGTGCCGCTGCCAGGCAACGGCTGCATGTTGCCTGGGTCGAACTGGATGCGCATGCTGCGAAGATCCAGCCGCAGTACCGGGCCGGTTACAAAGCGGGCCTGGTTGCGTTCAAGCTGCGCAAGGCGCTGCTGTTCCCGCTGCACTTCCGTTTCGCGCAGCGCAGGCCCGTCATAACGCGCTGCTGTGGTGAGCAGTGCAGCTTCGTCGGTGAGTGGAGTGGTGTGCGTGCGCTCTGCCAGAAGTGAACCGAGATCCCGGGCGGGGTGGACAAGATTGCGATGCCATCCGGGCGCAACCTGGTCCAGCAGCAGGCCATAGGCCGGGCCGGTCGCGTAGGCGAACGAACGGACGAAGCTGCGATCACCCACATGGGCGCGAAGGTCATGAAGTGCAGCTTCGATGCGCGCAGCGCGAGTTGGATTGCCGACGAGAACGCCGGTGTACTCGGCCAGGCCTTCATTCAACTCCAGCGCGGCCTCGTCCCGGGAGGCGGCTGGGAAGTGACGGTAACGCTCAGCACGGAACGCGAGCGCATCGTTCATCGCGTAGCGCTGTGCGCCGGGGTCGGTTGCGGACAGTGCGGCGGCAAGTGCACGCCATTCCAGCTGCAGCCAATAGCGACCTTCGAGCGTGTCGAGGTGCTCATTGCCGCCTTCTGCCGGCGTTTCGATCGACAATGCGGGTTGCAGGCGATGGAACATCTCGTGGGCCAGCAGCGTGCGTCGCCGGCTTTCGTCCTGTGGCAGCGGCCAGAGCAGCTGCGTCCAGCGGGTGCCGGACCATTCGACGGCGGTGTTGGCGATGATCGCGTCCGGCGGAAGCTGGCCGACGAAGACCTTTCCACGTACCTGCAGGCGGCCCTGTGCATCTGCATGGGATGCCGTGACCCGTCGACTGGTCCGGTCTACCAGCATCATCGGCCCACACAGCGACGCTCCCCAGAGTCGACCGTTGTCGGCCTGGCACAGCGCTTCCGCCTCTTCAAAAACTGCGCCGGCGGCGACGTCGGACAGCGCGGGTCCTTCCGCAGACACGGGGCCGACTGCACCCAGCATCAGGGCGGCAAGTGAGAGTGGCCGGGGCCTCATGGTATCCGTCCATCCTTGGGAAGTACCCCGTCATAGCATCGATCCAAGCCTTCGACAATGCAGCAAACGCCATGCTGCGTCGCAAGGTGCCACCCACCATTCGCACTGGTACGGTCCGATCCGTTGCACCACCACCGACGGGGAGAGACCACGATGCGCAAGGTAGTGCTGCTGTTGATCCTGCTGACCGGGCTGGCGCCCACCGCCTGGGCGGCCACGGTCAAGACCACCCATCGCACCATTCCCAGCTGGGATGGAACGCCTCTCGGGGCCTTCGTCATCGAACCGCAGGACGCCGGCAGCGGGCGGTATCCGCTGCTGGTGATGCCCAGCAGCTGGGCCGTGCCCAGCGTGGAGTACGTGGGCGTGGCGCAGTCACTGGCCCGGCGCGGCTATGTGGTCATCAGCTACAGCTCGCGTGGCTTCTGGGAATCCGGCGGCAGCATCGACATCGCCGGGCCGGCCACGGTCGAGGACGTCAGTGCACTGATTGACTGGGCGCTGGACAATACCCGCGCCGACCGGTCACGAATCGGCGTATCGGGCATCTCCTATGGGGCCGGCACCAGTCTGCTGGCGGCGGCACGCGATCCGCGCATCAAGGCAGTGGCCGCACTGAGCGGCTGGGCCGACCTGCAGGCCTCGCTGTACAGCAACGACACGCCCAGCGCGCAGGGCATCGCGCTGCTGGTTGCCGCGGGCCTGGCCACCGGTCGCCCGGGACCGGAGCTGTCCACCATCAATCGCAATGTGCTGGTCGGCAACTACCAGGGCGCGGTGGACTCGCTGTTGCCGGTGGCGGCGCAGCGCAGCCCCGGGTCCAGCATCGATGAGATCAACGCCAACCAGCCAGCGGTATTCCTGGCCAACGCCTTCAACGATAGCCTGTTCCCGCCGGGCCAGCTGGTGGACTTCTTCAACCGTTTGAAGGGTCCCAAGCAGCTGCAGCTGCGCCATGGCGACCACGCCCTCAACGAGGCCCTTGGCGCTTTCGGTATTCCCAATGAGGTGTATGCCGCAGCGGGCGACTGGTTCGACCACTACCTGAAGGGGGTGACCAATGGCATCGACCGCCAGGCGACGGTGCAGCTGAAGTCGCAGAAGGGCAGCTGGAGCCACTATCCAGACTGGCAGGCTACCCGGACGGGTGTGGTCAGCTACGGGCTGACCGCGCCGAGCGGGCTGTTACAGCCCACCGGTGGACTGGTGGCGAACGGTGGCGGCACCGGCTGGAGCTACCGCATCGGCAGCGGCCTGCTGACGGCTGCCAACTCCGGCGTGGTGATGGCGTCCGGCGCGCTGCAGATGATCAACCTGCCACCGGGCGCGTATGTGCCGTTCGTCGGACGCAACGCCGCGGGAGTCTGGCAAGGGCCGATCTACTGGAGTGCGCGCCGTCTGGATGGCGCGCCGGAAGTGCGGATGACGGTCACGCCAAGCCGCGCCGACACCACGTTGTATGCCTATCTCTATGCCGAGGACGTGCTGGGCAATGGCCAGCTGATCAGTCACAAGCCCTATACGCTGCGGGGTGCCACGCCGGGGCAGGCGAAGACCATTGACCTGCGGCTGGAGGCCAGCAGCTGGGAGGTGCCGGCCGGCAGTCGCCTGACCCTGGTGGTGGACACGGTGGACCTGCGTTATGCGGGCATCAGCCAGTTGGGTGGCACGGTAACCTTCAGTTCACCGGCGAACGCGCCGTCGGTACTGAAGCTGCCTTTGCACTGATGGGTCAGCGCAGGTCCGGTGGATTCATCGAAGCGTCGCGGACACAGGGATCACCGGCGTCCGGTGTCAGGCGCGCCTCGATGTCCGGTGGAAACCGCGGAATCCTGCTGGTCTGCATCACCACCCAGCGCATGATCGTGTGCAGGTAGTTGAGTGGCAGCATCGTGAGCCACATGAAACCCGGGAGGCGCGCGTCTTCGGCGAAGATGCGCTCCTTGCCGGACGCGAAGCTCTCGCGCTTGCCGTCCAGCGGCATGCAGTAGTGCACCGCGTCCACGACGGCTGCCGGTCCTTCTTCCATGTAGCGCCGCAGGAACTCCCAGTGGGCATGCGCGTTCTCGATGCGGGAGGTCGCGATGCAGAACGCGAACGTCTCCCGTACTGTCACGCCATCCGCGTCCAGGATCAGTCCGCGGACATCCCAGTTGTACCATCCGAAGGTTCCGGTTCCGCGGCCAAGCGTGAAATAGACCCGGTCCCAGGGCACGCTGAGGGTGGTGCCATCCAGCCGGAGCACGTGTATCTGCCGGTGCTTGCGATCGAGCGCGATCGGATAGTAGGTCCAGCGGAACAGCTCGAGGCAAGCCACCCAGATGCTCGCTGCAGTGAAGGCGGCCAGCATCGCCATGCCGATGAATATCGCCTCCCACAGGCCGTTTTCGTTGGGTAGCCTGTTCACGACCAGCAACCAGAGCAGCATCAGCATGCCGCCCAGCCCGAAGGCAATGCCGATCGCGCCCAGCAGGGCTGCAAAGCCACGCGCGGCGAACCAGCGATCCACCGAAACCAGGCCGTTCGAATTCATCTTCACCACGCACAGCTGCGCCAACGGCACGACATCCAGCCGCTTCTTCTGCAGCAGGCGGTGCTCGCGTTCAAACGCATTCAGCGGGCGGTTGTTGGGAAACTTGCGCGTGTATCCGGTGTAATCCATGGGCGATCCCTGCGCGATTCCAGCGCCCGTTGGATTCTAGCGGGATTCTCCCGGGGGGAGATCAGCGACGAACGTCGAACGGGTGGCTCTCCATCAGTGCCCGGACTTCAGCTTCGCGGGCAGGGCTGAAGTCGCCGGGAATGGCGTGCTTCAACGCGCCCGCGGCCAGTCCGAAGCGCACGGTGCTTTCTGCGTCCAGCCCGGACAGCAATCCGTGCAGGATGCCGGCGGCAAAGGCATCGCCACCGCCGATGCGATCAACGATGCCGGGCAGCGGCCTCGGAGGAGCCTGCGCGCGGGTTCCATCGCGCCCCAGCAGCAGCGCGCCGAGCACGTGATGGTCGGCGCTGATCACCTCGCGCTGGGTGCAGGCCAGCCACCGCAGGTGCGGGAACGCGGCAAAGGCAGCGGCCGCAGCGGCCTCGGTTCGGGCGACCGCATCGTCCTGCGGGAAGTGCAGCCCCAGCACCAGTTCGATGTCCCGATGATCGGCAAAGACAATGTCGGCCTCTGCGAAGACCTCGCGCAGGATCGCCGCTGCGTCGCCATCCCAGCGTCGCCACAGTGAGGGACGATAATTGCCGTCGAAGGACACCTGCACACCGGCCGTGCGAGCCGCACGCACGGCACCCAGCACCGACTCGGCCACGTTGGCGCCCAGCGCCGGGCTGACGCCCGAGACATGCAGCAGGTGCGCGCCGGACAGCACGGCGGGCCACGCATGATCCTCGGCGCTGCTGTTTGCGAATGCAGAACCGGCCCGGTCATACACCACTTCACTGGCGCGCTGCACCGCACCGGTCGCCAGGAAGTACAGGCCCATGCGGTCACCCTCCACTTCACGCACGGCGGCCACGCCCACGCCATGCCGCCGCAGCTCGGCCGCGGCATGCCGGCCCAGCGCGTTACCGGGTACCGTGCTGACCATCTGCACATCGTGGCCCAGGCTGGCCAGCGAGACCGCCACATTGGCCTCGGCACCTCCCACATGAACCTGCAGCTGCGGCGTCTGCAGGAGCAGTTCACGACCGGGCGCGCCCAGGCGCAGCAGCAACTCACCGAAACAAACGACGTGGCTCATCGGTTCTCTCTCACTCGGGGGTAGTGCAGCCCAGCATGCGCAGATCGATGGCATCGGCCATGCGCCGGTAGCCTTCATCGTTGGGATGCAGATGGTCGCGGGTGATCTCGTTGGGCAGCGATTCGGCTGCCTTCGGGTCACGCAGCGCGGCGTCGAAATCGATGATGCCATCGAACCCGGTCTTCCCTCCGCGTGCCCACTGGTTGATCGTGATGCGGGTGGCTGCCGACACGGGCTCGTAGCGCTCGGAGCCGCCGAACGGAGTCAGCGTGCCCAGCCAGGCGCGGATGCCGTGCGCATGCAGCCGCGCTGCGACCTGCTGGTAGCCCAGCAGCATGTCCGCCGCACTGCGTCCAGGCAGCGGCTGCGCGCCACCGCCGTGGCGTATGTCATTGATGCCTTCGAACAGGATCACCTGATCGGCGTCGGCCACCGCGATCACATCGCGATCCAATCGTGACAGCGCACTGTGGCTGCGGCCATGGTCAAGCAGCTTGTTGCCGCTGATGCCCTGGTTGAGTACCACGAACCGGTTCGGGCAGGCCTGCTGCAGGCGCTGCGCCAATCGCTCCGGCCACTGGTTGAAGGTGCCGCGGCGTGCGGTGGCGCCTTCCGTGATGGAATCGCCCAGCGCCACGATTACCTGGGGACGATCATCACGCTGCACCATCACTGCCGAGAACACGTTCTGCTGGTAGCTCAGCCGCACGCTGTCGGCGACGGCTGTCTGCCTGCCATCTGCGACCCGCAGCTCGGTGCGGCGCACGGCGGGGCGGGTGGGCTGCGGGAAATAGGCACTCACGCTGATTTCCTGCAGCGCCGCCACCGGCATCCGTACCGGGTCGCTCAGCAGCGCGGCTCCGACCGGCACCTCGATGACCGCGCGGCCATCCACCGTTACCGGCAGCGGTGCGGCCTTGCCGTCCTTCACTTCCACGCGCAGGTCCTCGACCCGCAGCGGCGCCGTGCCGAGCTCGTTGCTGATGCGCAGCCGCAGCGCATCGCCACGGCTGCCGATACGCATGTCCTGGCGCACGGTCTGCGCGGCGAACTGAACCGGCGCATCGGACGTTCCGTCCTTGCGGTCGGGCGCGGGCGCGGCCGTCCAGGCAGTGACCCACACGGGTGCGGCCCACGCAGCGGGCGCCGTTATGGCGGAGCAGAGCGTCAATGAAAACAGAAGTGTCCAGCGCTGCATGGGCAGGATTCCAGTCAGGAGAAGTAGGTGCCGCCGTTGACGTCCAGATTCGCACCGGTAATGAACGCCGCCGCATCCGAGGCCAGGAATACAGCGGCGTCAGCGGCTTCGTCCGGCGCACCCTGGCGGCGCAACGGGGTGGCGCCGGCAACGGCCGTGCGTACTTCCGGCTTGGTGAATTCATCGTGGAAGCGGGTGGCGATCATGCCGCAGCACAGTGCGTTCACACGGATACCCTTCGGCCCCAGCTCCTTGGCCATGGCGCGGGTGAAGGTCATCACCGCCGCCTTGGCGGTGGCGTAGATCGATGCGCCCGGGCCGCCACCATCACGACCTGCCTGCGAGGCGAAGTTGACGATGGCTGCGCCTTCGCGCATGTGCGGCACCACCGCGTGCGTGGTCAGGTAGGTCGAGGTGAGGTTCAGGTCCATCACGGTGTGGAAGAACGCCGGGTCGATGTCGGCCAGCGGCCGGCGCTGCACCATGCCACCGGCCACGTTCACCAGCAGGTCGATGCGCTCGCCGAACGCGGCCTGTGCCGCAGCGACCAGGCCGGCGACGGCCGTGGCGTCGGTGACGTCGGCACGGTGCACGATGGCCTGGCCACCGGCCGCACGGATCTGTGCCAGCGTTTCCTGGGCACTGGCTTCATCATTGGCGTAGTTGATGCAGACGCGTGCACCGGCGGCAGCCAGCTTGATCGAAACGGCGCGACCGATATCGCGGCCACCGCCGGTGACAATGGCCACCTTGTCCTGGAACGACATGCGGAAAACTCCTTGGTTTGCGGGGGAATTGAAGAGAGATGCAGGCTCAACTGCCGCGGCGGTCGAGCTTGTGGATAGGTCCGGTCCACCACCACAGCGCGGCCAGCGACAGCGGCACCAGGGTGGCAACGAGGATGAAGATCGGGGCATAGGAGTGGCGGGTCAGCACCGGCACCAGCCAGGTGGTGATCAAGGTGCCGGCCACGGCGGCCAGGCCACCCAGGCCTGCCAGCGTGCCCACCGAGCGGCCGTCGAACAGGTCGCCCGGCAGGGTCTGGATGTTGCCGATGGCCACCTGGAAGCCGAACAGCACCGCGGCGATGGCCAGCACGGCAAGCAGCGGCTGGTTGGCCAGCACGGCACCCAGCAGGGCAGGAGCCATGACCACGCAGCCCAGCGTGATGGCCAGCTTGCGGGCGCGGTCCACGCTGTGCCCGGCGCGGATCATCCGCCCGGATAGCCAGCCGCCGCTGAGGCTGCCCAGCATCGCGCCGACAAACGGCACCCAGGCGAACAGGCCGATCTGCTTGATGTCGAAGCCGAAGGTTTCAGCCAGATAGATCGGCAGCCAGGACACGAACAACCACCAGATCGGGTCGAGCAGGAAGCGGCAGGCGAGCATGCCCCAGCTCTGCCGATGGGCCAGCAGCGAACGTACGCTGGCCTTCGGCGCCACCACCGCCTGTTGCCCGGCCTGGTCTTCCTGGATCAGCCGGCGCTCGGCATCGCTCACCCATGGGTGTTTGTCCGGCCCGGCGCGGTAGACAAACAGCCACGGCAGCAGCCACAGGAAACCTATGGCACCGACCAGCACGAAGGTACCGCGCCAGCCCAGCCACAGGTAGAGGCCGGCGATGGCCGGCGCGGAAACGATCGCGCCGATCGACGCGCCGGCGTTGAACACGCCTTGCGCCAATGCGCGCTCGCGCGCCGGGAACCACTCGGCATTGGCCTTGACCGCGCCCGGCCACGCCCCGGCTTCGCTGATGCCGAGCATCGCCCGCACCAGGCTGAAGGAGAGCATCGAATGGGTGATCGCGTGCAGGGCGATGGAGATCGACCACACGCTGATCGACAGGGCGAAACCCAGGCGCGTGCCGATCATGTCGAACAGGCGCCCGAACAGGAACTGGCCAGCGGCGTAGAACAGCATGAACACCGTCACCAGCAGGGCGTAGTCATCCTTGGTCGCGCCCACTTCCCTGGCGATTTCCGGCCACATTACCGCCAGTGCGTTGCGGTCGATGTAGTTGATCACCGTGGCCACGGCGATCAGGCCCACGATCAGCCAGCGCACGGCCGACCGTACCGGCACCTTGCGCAGGTTGGCCACCACCGCAGGGCCGTTCATTTGCCGTCAACCTTGCTGCGGTCCATGCGTGCATGGCTGCCGCTCCAGCGGTAGGCATGGCCGTCCACGCTCACGCTGTGCTCGCCCTTGGCGCTGCTGTCGTCGGCCACGCCGAGGGCGATGCGTGCACCGCTGGCCAGGCGCAGCTCGATCACCTCGGCATCGTTGCCCCGGCTGCGCACGATGTCCCTGATGCGGCTGTCCGCGCCGTGCACGTATTCGGCGGTGCCGTTGTACTCGCCGTGCGGCTCCAGCACGCTGAAGAAGGTCACGTCCTTCTGTCCGTCCACGCGCTGCAGCAGGGCCGGTTCGCGGCGCAGGTTGAATTCCGGATCGTTCGCGCCGCTTTCCACCAGCAGCGCCTGTGCCGGCGCACTGCTGCCGAAGCGGTAGGTGTAGAAGCGCCCGTCCAGCAGCCATGCCAGCGACCGCGGCTCGCTGCCGGGCTTGCTGCGTGCATCCAGCCACAGGTGCTGGTAGCCGTTGTCCTTGCCCAGCACCGGGCGCTGGGCGGGGAAGTGTTCGGCTTCGAAGCCGGTGGTGACGATGTGGCCGTTGAAGTGCAGCGGCAGGTCGTAGCGCGCGGCCTTGCCGCCGTGCACCTGCAGCAGGTCCAGCGCGACCGGCAGGCCCAGGTCGGGATGGCGCAGCAGCGCCTGGGTGCGCGTGAACACCACGCCGGGGTAGGCGTCGCGCATCGTTGCCGAGGCAATCTGGGTATCGGCATCGGCCTGGAAGAAGCGCACGTGCGGCGCGTGTTCCTCGCCGCGTTTCCAGTCGCCCTTGAAGTGGCTCTGCTCGTCCACCACCAGGGTGTTGTGCGCCACGGTCTGCTTGGCCCAGCTGCGGTTCTCGGCCAGGTAGATGCCGCCGCGCTTGGCTTCCACGTTGAGGAAGCGGGCGGCGCCGTAATCGGTCACCACCGGGTTGCCGTTGTCGTAGAACAGCCAGTTGAGCTTGTCGAAGTGGCCGTGGCCCATGCCCTGCATGGTGTCCTTCTGGACCAGCGCCTGGCCGCGCTCGCCGTTCATGCGCAGGATCGCCAGGCCGCCGCGATCGCCGTCGGGGCCATCGCGCAGCAGCATCGGCCGATAGTCGAAGGGCCTGGTCTTGTTCGCCGCCAGCGCCTGCGCCACCTTCAGCCCTTCGGGCGACAACAGCAGGCGCTTCTGCTGCTGGGCTACGGACAGCAGGCGGTCATCACCGGTACGCGCGTAGGCGATGCCGATGCCGGCCACCAGCTCTTCGGTGTCGATGCCCTTGTCCAGGATGGCGTCGTTGATCGGGAAGAACAAGCCGTTGTAGCTGGACTGCACCAGCACATCCACGGCCTTCAACAGCACGCCGTCGCGGCGCGCGAAGATCTTCCGCTGCGGTTCGTTGCGTTCGATGGCATTGGCGAACAGCAGGAACGGCGCCAGTGCATAGCGCTGGTAGTAGGGGCCTTCCTCGTAGTAACCATCGGGCGAGAACAGCAGGTCGATCTGCCGAAGAAAGCCGAATTGATCGTCCTTCCGGCTGCCGCGCAGGGATTTCTCCACCAGCTCAGGGTCGCGCAGCACGTAGCCGGTCATGCCGGTGGCGGCCACCGCCCAGGTGGCGTGGTTGTGGATCTGGTCGTAGTTCTTCGGCTCGCTGACGAGGAACTCGGCCATTGGCCGGAACACCTTCGATTCTATGGTGTCGCGGTCCTCGGCGGACAGCGTGTCACGGATCGCGTCGTAGCCCTGGATGGCGTTGACCAGCCATACCGAATCGTTGAGCACCTGCCAGAACACGCGCCCGGGGATCTGCCCACGGCCTTCCGGGTGCGGGCCCAGCGTCGGGTAGAGCTGGGCATACTGCAACAGCATGTCGCGCGCATAGTCCACGTAGGCCCTGTCGCCGGTCAGCCGGTACAGCGTGCCCGCCGCCAGCAGCGCCTGGTAGTTGCGCTTGTGCTGTTCATGGGTGCGCCCGCCGCCCTTGTCCTTGGGTACCGGCACGTCGATACCGGCCTTCATCATCTTCTTCAGCGTTGCCTCGGTGCGTGCCTGCTCTTTGGCAAACCACGGGTAGCGGCGGCCTTCGCTGGCCATCTGCTGCCATTGTGCGGCGGTGACCAGCACCGGCGCGGCTTCGGCCTGTCGCACGGCAGCAGTGGGGGCTGCGAACAGCGATGCGCTCGGCAGCAGGGCGAAGGGGGCGGCCAAAGCCAAGGAAACGAACAGCGGCTGCAACCTCATCGATCAACTCCATTGCGGGTGCGTGACAGGGCAACTTCGCCCACCTTGGGATACCAGGCGACGCCGGTCGCCTCGCGCGCGGTCATCGCCAGGGCAGGATCGGCGCCCACGGCGGGCAGGGCAGACGTGGCCACCCACAGTCCGCTGGCAGCCTGCTGCAGGCTGACGCCACGGCCCTCTATGCCCCCCGGGAACACGGCGCTGGCTGCCGGCGACTGCACGTTGCCGCTGAAGTCGATGCCGGCCAGCGAACTGGCGGCAGTGGGCGGATTCCGGTTGTCGCGGTTGACGATCAGGTTGCCGGTGAAGCGGCTGTTGCTGGCGGCCACCACGATGCCCTTCGCCTCATCATGGCCGACGCCGAAACTGATCTTCGCCACGTCCACGAAGGTGTTGCGGCTGATCGTCGCATTGATCACCGGCGCATAACCGGACAGCGGCGGATTGGCCTGCCCATCCATCACCGCCAGCGCCGACCGGTTGCTGGACCCGACCAGCCGCTCGAAGTAATTGTTGCTGACGGTCTGGTCGGCGTTGATGATGCGCACGCCGCCGGTGCCGGCCTTGTCATCGCCGAGGAAGACGTTGTCGATCACCCGGTTGCCGTTGCCATGGCGCAGGGTCAGCGCGCCGGCCGAACGGAAGAACACGTTGCCGCGGTAGGTGTTGCCGCCGGACTTGTTGCTGATGATCTCGGTCTCGCCGTCGCAGCCTTCGAACCAGTTGTTCTCCACCGTGGTGTTGGAATCGCTCAGTGAGCTGTCGCTGGTGCCGACGCGGAGGGTTTCGCCGCCATTGACGCCCAGCGCCGGGCGCGGCCCGAACCAGTTGTGGTCGATGCGGTGCTGGTTGTCCAGGCCCTGGGTGGCATCGCGCACCACCACGACTGTGGGTCCCGCATTGGTCTTGCCGCGCAGCTGGCTGTGGTCCAATCGATTGTGGCTGCCATACAGCGACACCCAGTAGTCCTGGTCGCTGGCATCGGGGTTGGTGTAGTCGTCGATCACCAGGCCAGTCACCCGGCTGTGGCTGGCCACCGCCTTGCTGGATTCGCGGAACGCCACCACCGCATCACCCGGCGCATAGCCGCTGCGGAACACCAGGTTGGACACCTGCAGGTAGCTCCCCGCCAGGCGCAGGTCCGAGCGCCCGCTGAAGATGACCTTGCCGGCGGTCTGCGCGCGCAGCACGATCGGGGCATCCGCCGTGCCCTGGCCCTTCAGCAGCAGCCGGGCGTCGGTCCAGGTGCCGTCAGCCAGCACGATCTCATCGCCGGGCTGCAGCGCCGAGGCGGCGGTAGCGAACTCCGCGACATCGTGGACGAGCCAGCTGGCTGCACTTGCTGCTGGAGTGGTCAGGCACATTGCCAGACCAGTGGTCAGGCAAAACAGCCATGAACCATTGGATCGGTGACGCGCCAGCGAGTAAATGCGCATGAAATCCTTCCGGGGACGGCCGGGCCGTCGTTTCAGGGTGGGCCTGCATACCACTTTCAGGTCTGTTGTAAGCCAGCTTTCGCGCAAAGTCATGCTGCATGAGCACATTAAATTGCGATCAACTGGTATGGATCAAAGGCATTTGAACAATCGCATACCAATTGGTTGACATTTTCATGTCGCCGTGCCGAAGCTGCGTCCCACGCCTGGCATGCAGGCGATCCTTTTGGGAGGAGGAAACCATGCGGCGACCCGCCGGAGCAGTGCACAGCATCTCGTTGTCCCCTACACCCCTGATCGTGGCGCTGCTTGCCGCATTGGCTGGCCTGCCCGCTGCCCACGCGCAATCCGGCAAGGACGCGGCAGGGCAGGATCCCACCACGCTGGACCAGGTGCAGGTCACCGGCATCCGCGAATCGATGCAGAGTTCGATCAACAAGAAGCGCGACGACACCGTCATTGCCGACGTGCTCTCGGCCGATGACATCGGCGACCTGCCGGCGCCATCGCTGGCCGATGCGATCGAGACCCTGACCGGCGCCGCTTCGACCCGCGACAAGACCGGCGCCTCGGAAATCTCCATCCGTGGCCTGGGGGCCTTCCTCAGCAGCACCAACTTCAATGGCCGCGAGATCACCAACGGCAGCGGCGACCGCTCGGTGAACTTCAACATGTTCCCCGCCGAGCTGATCAATACGGTGGCCATCTACAAGACCCAGCGCGCCGACATCATCGAAGGCGGCGTGGCTGGCACCATCGGCCTGGAAACAGTGCGCCCACTGGAGTACGGCAAGCGTGCGGCGCAGCTGGACCTGCGCGGCAGCTGGGCCGAGTATGACAAGAAGTACCGCGACGACGACGGCATCGGCTATCGCGGCACCGCCAGCTACATCGACCAGTTCGAGTTCGGCAACGGGCAGAAGCTGGGCATCTCGCTGGGCTTCCAGCGCCTCGATGGCACCGACCCGGAAGAGAGCATCACCAGCGGTTCCACCTGGTATGCCTGCGATGGCACGCAGAACGTGGGCAATGCCAACTGCAATGAAGTGTCCGCGCAGGCCATCGCCAACGGCGCGCCGTACTACCTGGTGCCAAGCAGCCGCATCTACCGGCTCAAGCAGGAGCGCAACGACCGGCAGAGTGAGTTCGCCGCACTGCAGTGGCGGCCCAATGACGTCGTTGAAGTAAACCTCGACTTCGAACACACCGAGCGCAACTGGTACGAGAACCGCAGCGACCTGAGCCTGTCCAACGCCCGCCGCGGCATCACCCAGCGCGAGGTGGGCGAGGACGGCATCGTGCGCCACCTGCATGGCAGCACCTCGATTGATTCCACCTCAAACCGCTACTGGCGTGGCGAGGAATACACCGGCGGTGGTCTGAACCTGATCCTGCGACCGACCCCGGCCTGGGAACTGTCCACCGATCTTTCGTACTCACACACCAATCGCCTCGACAGCGAGCGCATGACCCGCCTGCGCGCCAACCAGCGCGACGTCAACAATGCCGTCGTTCCGGGCATCAGCAGTGGTGCCACCGGCTACGTGGACTATGACTGGGACTGGCACGGCGAAGTGCCCAGTGTTGCGCTGGCGCCGAATTTCGACCCCAACAACTGGGACGCCTACACCGGCGCGGCGCGCGTCACCTCCAGCGCAACGGAGAACGACCACAGGATCAAGGCCGGCCGCTTCGATGCCAGCTTCATGCCCGAGTCCGGTTTCTTCACCCGCATCAAGGGCGGCGTGCGTGCCAGCCAGGCCGACTACCGCCTGCGTGACAACACCCTGGTAACCGACTACGACCAGCGCGTGGTGGCCGACAAGGCGAAGATCATCGCCGCCAACCGTGCCTGCCGCGCGCCGTTCCCGCAGGATGACTTCATGGATGCCGCCAGCGGCAACACGATCTCCTCGTGGGCGTACTTCGATCCGGACTGCCTGTACCAGTCGTTCCGCGGCAGCCTCGACAGCGGGCTGGATCCGGGTTTCCAGGACCCGAACAATGTTGATATCACCGAGAAGACACGCGCGCTCTATCTGATGGGTGAGTTCAGCAGCAGCCTGTTCGGCTTGCCGGTGACCGGCAACCTGGGCCTGCGCTGGGTCAAGACCGATGTGCGTTCCGAAGGCGTGCGTACCGGGTTGCGCATTGAGGACAACGGTGACGGGACGATCCGCCTGCAACCCACCGGGCAGTACAGCACGCAGGTGTTCAAGGCGGGCAACGACAAGCTGCTGCCCAGCCTCAACGCGGCCTTCGAACTGCGCCCGGACGTACTGCTGCGGGTCGGTGCATACCGCGCTATGTCACGGCCGGACATCGCCGCGCTGGGCGCCGGGCGCACCATCAACGTCAGTAGTGATGCCACCTACGGCAATCTGGCCGACGCGCTGGATGACATCAGTGCCAGCGGCAACCCCGCTGCGCAGCCGCTGATGTCCTGGAACGGTGACCTCTCCCTGGAGTGGTACCCGAACCCGGACACGATGCTGGCCGGCGCGGTGTACTGGAAGCAGTTCAAGGGCGGCACCGCCACCGCGCTGGTGCCTGAGACCTACACCATCGACGGCCGGAGCGTGACCGTGCCGGTGCGGCAGCAGGTAACCACCGACGAGGACAGCACGCTGACCGGCTTCGAGCTGACCGCCACCCATCGACTGTCTTACCTGCCCAAGCCGTTCGACGGGCTGGGCTTCAAGGTCAGCTACAACTATGCCGATGCCGACTACCAGACCCAGGATTCACGGCTGGGCGAGCAGTTGGCCGGTGATGGCACGATCATTCCGGCGATCGTGCCGCCGGCCGGTCTCAGCGGCTTCTCGCGGCACGTCCTGTCCGGCTCGATCTACTGGGACGTCGGGCGCTTCAACATCCAGGCCATCGGCAAGTTCCGCTCGCACTACTACCAGGACTTCACCGGCAACACCGCGCAGCAGAACCGCTACTACGATGACAACACCAGCGTGGACCTGCGCCTGCGCTACCGGGTGAACAAGCAGTTGTCGCTGTCGCTGGAGTTGATGAACCTGACCAACGAGCCGCGCGTGGCCTACCAGCCGCTTTATGGGAACTTCCGCGAAGTAGTGACCTACGGGCGGCGTGCGTATTTCGGTGTACGATACAAGTTCTGAACAGGGCGGCGCGGCCAGTGGCCGCGCCGTCGCTCCAACCGGACCCTCGCCGGCCGCGGTGGCAGGGCAGGGACCCGGAAGGAATTGAATTGCCAAGGGTCAGCCGCATGTCCGCCAACCGCCTTTACCAGACCATCGCTGCCAAGCTCCGCAAGCTGATAGAGGACGGCGAGTTCCCGCCGGGCTCGCGGCTGCCGGGCGAGCGCGAGCTGGCCGAACGGTTTGGCGTCAGCCGGGTCACCATCCGCGAAGCGGAGATTGCACTGGAGGCACAGGGCTGGATTGCGATCCGTATCGGTTCGGGCGTGCACGTGAAGCCGCGCCCGACGCAGGCGTCCGGCGGGCTGCCGGATGTCAGCGCCTTCGACCTCACCGCTGCCCGCGCGGTATTCGAGGCCGAGGCCGCCGCTCTGGCGGCAAGCAATCTGGATGATGCCGGCATTGCCGAGCTTCAGGCGTTGGCCGAAGCGCTGTGCCGTCGCGACCTGAGCGACGCGGAAGCCGGCGAGTACGACCGCCGCTTCCACCTGACCATCGCGCGCCTTTCCGGCAACCCGGTGGTGGAGTTCTTCGTGCAGCAGATCTGGCGCATGCGCAGCGAGTTGCCGCGGGTAACCGAAGTCTATGCGCGGGTCTGCCATGATGATGGCGCCAGCCGTGCCGACGAGCACATGGCCATCTTCGAAGCATTGCGCGCACGTGATCCGGTGGCCGCGCGCAATGCGATGCGCCATCACTTCCAGCGCCTGTTCGAGGCCATGCTGCAGGCGACCGAAAGCCAGGCGCTGGAGGAGATCCGCCGGCGCACGCAGCAGGATCGTGAACGGTTCCTGGCCACGACGCGGATCTGAACGACGGAGCGGACACCGGCCGAGCGTCTGCGTGCCGCGACCTGGCCAGCGCCGGGGGTAATGGCTGTTGCATCGTTGAGCATGCCGGCGGGTGATCGCCGGTGATGTGTCATGCCAATGATGCATGCCGGTGCCGAGAGGGCAGCGACCATACTGCACCGTTGCATTTCCATTGAACGATTCACGGCCGCGGCTACGTGCCCATTCGAATCTCATCCCCTGCGACGGCAGCCCGTATCCTTCCTGCATGCATTCCTTCTCCGATCTTCGCGGTCTCCCGGCAGTCCCCGCGTCCTCCGGCTGGGTGCAACGCGGTGAGCGCTGGGATCTATGGTGGAGCGGCCGCATCGTGGCCACCATCGTCCCGCACGCAGTGCTCGGCTTCCAGGTGTACCTGGATGCACGCAGGATGTCCCCGGCCAAGGTGGTGCACGCGGTGAATGCGCGGCAAGCCCGGCGCTATGCCGAGCGCTGGTGCGCGGCTCGGCTTTGCCCCCGGTTGCGGCTGCGCGACGCGGTCGCCTGTCTTGTGGGCGCCGCGCCTTCGGCAGGCGCGGCGCGGCCGCCGCCGCTCACACGGGAGCAGCGCCAGCAAGCGCGCCGCCTGGCCGAGGCCGGGACAGGGGAGGTGGCACGCATCAAGCAGGCGCTCGCACCGCGGCAGCCCGCCAGGCCCTTGGGGCAGTTAACGTGTCAGGCGTGGTCGGTACCCGGCAGGACGCCCACAGCCCTGGCAAGCGCTACGCCGAAAGCTCCTCACGCACGATCCTGGCCCCTTCGCTGAGCGCGCGCAGCTTGCCCCTGGCCACGGTGCGGGCCAGCGGCGCCATGCCGCAGTTGGTGCTGGGGTAAAGCTTGTCGGCATCCACGAACTGCAGCGCCCTGCGCAGGGTGTCGGCCACTTCTTCCGGTGTTTCCACCGCGCTCGAGGCCACGTCGATCGCGCCTACCATCACCTTCTTGCCACGGACCAGCTCGATCAGGTCGATCGGCACGTGCGAGTTATGGCATTCCAGTGAAATGATGTCGAGGCTGGAGGCCTGCAGTTTCGGGAACGATTCCTCGTACTGGCGCCATTCCGATCCCAGCGTCTGCTTCCAGTCGGTGTTGGCCTTGATCCCGTAACCGTAGCAGATGTGCACGGCTGTCTCGCACGTCAGCCCTTCGATCGCGCGCTCCAGGGCGGCCACGCCCCAGTCGTTCACTTCGTCGAAGAACACATTGAAGGCCGGCTCATCGAACTGGATGATGTCCACGCCGGCCGCTTCCAGCTCCTTCGCTTCCTCGTTGAGGATCTTCGCGAACTCCCAGGCCAGCTTCTCCCGGCTCCTGTAGTGGGCGTCGTACAGCGTGTCGATCATCGTCATCGGGCCGGGCAGCGCCCACTTGATCGGCTGCGCAGTCTGGCGGCGCAGGAACTTCGCATCCTCCACGAACACCGGCTTCGGACGGCTCACGGCGCCGACCACGGTGGGCACGCTGGCATCGTAGCGGTTACGGATGCGCACGGTTTCGCGCTTTTCGAAGTCAACGCCGCTGAGATGCTCGATGAAGGTAGTGACGAAGTGCTGCCGGGTCTGCTCACCGTCGCTGACGATGTCGATGCCCGCGTGTTGCTGTTCCTGCAGCGACAGGCGCAGCGCATCCTGCTTGCCTTCAGCCAGGCCTTCGTCCTGCAGCTTCCAGGGCGACCAGAGCTTTTCGGGTTCTGCCAGCCAGGACGGCTTGGGCAGGCTGCCGGCGGTGGAGGTGGGGAGCAGTTTCTTCATCGGTGTGGGGTTGTCCTGGAATGCGAAGGGGAAATCGATGGATCAGCGCGCAGCCCACTGCTCAAGCACGGCGCGGTACGGCTTGATGAAGTGCTCTTCGGTGAACCGGCCCTGCTTGACCGCCAGCTGGCTGCGCTCTTCGCGGTCGTAGACGATGCGGGTGGACGAGTAATCCTGGTGCTTCAGGCTGGGCTGGTAGACCTTGCCGGCCACGGAATTGGCGTTGTAGATCTCCGGGCGGTAGATCTTCTGGAACGCTTCCATCGTGCTGATGGTGCCGATCAGCTCCAGGTTCGAGTAGTCGCCCAGCAGGTCGCCCTGGAAGTAGAACGCCAGCGGCGCGACGCTGCCCGGCGGCATGAAGTAACGTACCTGCAGGCCCATCTTGTCGAAGTAGTGGTCGGTGGCGGAGAACTCGCCCTGCCGGTACTCCACGCCCAGAATGGGGTGATGATTCTCGGTGCGGTGGTAGGTCCTGCTGCTGGAGACGCTGATGCAGATCACCGGCCCCTTGCGGAAGCTGGCGCGGTAGGCGTCCGATCCCAGGAAGTGCTTGAACAGCTTGCCGTGCAGGTCGCCAAAGCCTTCCGGAAGGCCGAAGGTGGCCTTGCCCTCGTTGCTGGCCGGCAGCACCACGCTGAAATCGTAATCACGCACGTAGGACGAGAAATTGTTGCCGACGATGCCTTCGGTACGCGCGCCGGTCCGCGTGTCGACGATGGTCGGTTGCAGCACCTCGATCAACGGAAACGGATCGTTGCCGTCGGCGCCGTCGATGTGCATCTCCACCGAGATGATGTCCAGCTCGACGGCATAACGATCGGCGCTCGGGTTGTCCCAGTGCGTCAGGTCGTTGAAGCGGTTGTTGATCATGCTGAGGGTGTTGCGCAGGTTTTCCCGCCGGGAAGCGCCGCGCGCCAGATTGGCGAAATTGGTGGTGATGCGCGTGCCCTCGGCGGGCTGGTAGTCCTCGTTGAAGGGGATGCGCGTGATGCTGAAGGTGAAGGTGTCGTTCGTCATGGGCGGCGTTCCGTGATGCGGGGTGACATCCGGATGCGGGGCGAGCGCATCCGGCATTCAGGGTGCTGCGGCAGCCTCGAGGGCGGCGACGGGCTGGCGGGCCAGGGCCAGCAGTGGCATGGCTCGGTGGACCGCCAGTCGAGCGCGCTCGATCAGCGGTTCGTTGCGCACGCGGCCGTCGGCGAAATCGCGGTCGGTGGCATAGACGCCCACCGGCAGGGTGCGGGCCTGGAAGAAGCTGAAGAGCGGCCGCAGCTGGTGGTCGATCACCAGCGCATGGCGCTCGCTGCCGCCGGTCGCGGCCAGCAGGATGGGGGTGTCGACCAGCGCATCCTGGTGGATGAAGTCGAAGAAATGCTTGAACAGCCCGGTGTACGAGCCGCGATAGACCGGCGTGCTCACCACGAGGACATCGGCCTGCTCGACGGCAAGCAGCTGGCGCTCGACAGCCTCGGGCAATTGTGAGCGGCACAGGGCGCCGGCCAGCTGCGGGGCGAGCTCGCCGAGCTCGATCAGATGGTGTTCGCAATGGACGTCGTTGCCGATCACGCCCAGCAGATGCTCGGCCAGGAGGGTGGCCCGCGAGGGGCGCTGCAGTCCGCCGGACACGGCGACGATACGGAGAGGGTGGTGGGATGAAGGCATGACCCGATCCTAGTCATGCCTTTCCATGACGTAAAATGGTATTACTTCACCTATCCATGAGTGAGATTCATCGTCATGCTGGAGCGCATCCACCTCAGCATCGTGCAGCAGGTCGAGCAGCAGGGCTCGCTCACCGCCGCCGCCGGCGTGCTCAACCTGACCCAGTCGGCGCTCAGCCACAGCATGAAGAAGCTGGAGCAGCAGCTGGGTACCGAGGTCTGGCTGCGTGAGGGTCGCAGCCTGCGGCTGACCCAGGCCGGACAGTACCTGCTGGCAGTGGCCAACCGGGTGCTGCCGCAGCTGGACCTGGCCGAGGAGCGCCTGCGCCAGTTCGCGCAGGGCGAGCGTGGCGCGTTGCGCATCGGCATGGAGTGCCATCCCTGCTACCAGTGGCTGCTGAAGATTGTCTCGCCCTACCTGGCGGCATGGCCGGACGTGGATGTGGACGTCAAGCAGAAGTTCCAGTTCGGCGGTATCGGCGCATTGTTCGGCTACGAGATCGACCTGCTGGTTACCCCCGACCCGCTGCTGAAGCCGGGCCTGAAGTTCATTCCCGTGTTCGACTACGAACAGGTGCTGGTGGTGGCCGGGAACCATGCCCTGGCCAAGGTGGACCACGTAAAGCCGCGCCAGCTCGGCCAGGAAGTGCTGATCAGCTACCCGGTGCCGTTCGAGCGCCTGGACATCTACAACCAGTTCCTGCT
Organism: Stenotrophomonas thermophila; assembly: GCF_001499715.1. Taxonomy (NCBI): domain Bacteria; kingdom Pseudomonadati; phylum Pseudomonadota; class Gammaproteobacteria; order Lysobacterales; family Lysobacteraceae; genus Stenotrophomonas; species Stenotrophomonas thermophila. The sequence goes on from NZ_CVIW01000056.1 coordinate 84,630, forward strand.
GCCGGCCGGCATCACCCCGCGGCGCCACAAGGCCATCGAAACCACCGACATCATGATGCAGATGGTGGCCAGCGGCCGCGGCGTGGCTGCCATGCCGCGCTGGCTGGTGGAGGAGTACGCCACGCGCATGGACGTGGTGCCCGTGCGCCTGGGCGCCAAGGGCATCCCCAAGCAGATCTACCTTGGCGCGCGCGAGGCCGATACCGGTATCGACTACCTGCAGGCCTTCATCGAACTGGCCCGCAACAGCTCGCCGCTTGCCGGCAATGCACGCGAGGCGCGCTGATGCCGGCCGGTACCTCAGCGCAAGCGGAAGCCTTCATCAACGCCTTTTCACTGGAAGTCGGTGCGAAGGCCATGCCTGCGCTGCGCGCCGAGGCGGATCGGATCCCGCGCGGTACGGTCATCTCCATTCCCTGGCTGGCCAGCGAGGATGACGACGCCCGCCTGGCCGCCGTGCGCACCGTGCGCGCGCTCGGATTCGAGCCGATGCCGCATCTCTCCGCGCGGCGCATCGGGTCACGCACAGCGCTTGAACGCTTCCTGGAGCGCGCCACCAGCGAAGCCGGGGTGGAGCGCTGCCTGCTGATCGCCGGTGACCTCGCGACGCCTGCCGGGCCGTTTGCCGACAGTGCTTCGATCATCGAGACCGGGCGTCTTGAGCGTTTTGGCATCAAGGTCGTAGGTATCGGCGGGCATCCGGAAGGCCATCCGGCGATGAGCGGCGACGCTCGCTGGCAGGTACTCGAACGCAAGTGCGAAGCCATCGAAGCGCGCCGCATGGCGCCTGTGATCGTCACCCAGTTCGCCTTCGATGCCGATGCCGTGCTGGCCTGGCTGGATGCACTGCGCGCGCGCGGCATCAGCGTTCCGGTGCTGGTCGGCGTGCCGGGTCCGGCCAGCATCGCCCGCTTGCTGCGTTATGCGGCGATGTGTGGCGTAGGCGCCAGTGCATCGATGCTCGCCCGGTACGGCATCTCGATCGGCCGCCTGCTCGGAACGGCGGGGCCGGAGGTTTTCGTCGATCGCCTGGTGAAGGGGCTGACCAGCGCGCATGGCCAGGTCAGTCCGCACCTGTTTCCGTTCGGCGGTGTTGCCTCCTCGCTGGAGTGGATCGAGCAGCACCGGCAGCGTGTTCGCGGTGCGCGCGGCGTAATCCACGAAGACTGACAGCTGTCACTGGTCGCCATTGGGGCGGAAGCGAATAGTGAGCGGCAAGGCGAGGCACCTCGCCACCCCTCACCAAGGAGACCGCTCATGAACATGCTCCAGCAACTCGCCTCGCAGACGCCGATCTGGGTCTGGCTGCTCCTGGCCTTCCTGGTCACCCGTGGCATCGCCGCCATGAAGCCTGCAGAAACCTCGCTGCACAAACTGGCGATCGTGCCCGCGCTGTTCGCCGTCTGGGGCGCGTGGTCGATCAGTCATCGCTTCGGCGCGTCGCTGGCCGGCTGGAGCGAGTGGCTTGCCGGCATAGCCACGGGCGCGGCACTTGCCTGGCTGCTGCTGAATCGATTGAAGCTGACGCTGGACCGCAGCACCGGCAAGCTTTGGCGCAGCGCGGACTTCAGCCTGCTGCCGCTGCTGCTGGTCACCTTCCTGGTGAAGTACGGCTTCGAAGTCGCATTTGCGGTGTCGCCGTCGCTGACCGCCCATGCCGGTTTCAGTGCGGCCTACCTGCTGCTGACGGGCGGGTTCACTGGCATCTTCGTCGGCAAGTACGCCCGGTACCTGGCCTCGCTGCGGGTGGATGCGGCGGGCAAGGGACTGGAAACCCCAGGCTGATTGACCTGGTAGTGCCGGCCGCTGGCCGGCTTCCCCATGCAGCGTTGCGCGGGGCTGGCGCAGGCGTCACGATGCCCGCCACTGGCCAACACCGGAAACGCTGACGTCATGAAGACCACATCCTGGTTCTGGATCAACGTGGCCAGTCACTTCGGCATTGTCGCAGCCCTGGCTTGGCTGCCCGCACGGTGGACGGGGCAACTTGTGGAAGCCCTGGCCGGGACTCAGCCGGCTATCGGCGACACCCGCCATTTGGCCTTCATAGGCTCCATGTTCGGCTTCTGCGTGACCGCACTGATCCTGATGGGGGTGTTGACGGTCACCGGCGAACTGCTGGGTTTCTCCAGGCCCTATGCGCGACGGTCGGAGGCCCAGAACGAAGCGCAGGCCGTCCACCGGAAGGTACTGCTGACTGCATTCGCCACGCTCTCATGGGTGGCCGTGGGATCGCTTGCAGGTATTGCGTCGATCTTCGCGGCCTCGTCATGAAGGGCGACCCTGTCAGCGCCCAGTGTCCCGGAACGGATGGGTGCGTGAACTGCGGGACTGCTCACGCCTCCCCACGCCACTGGCTCATCAGCATCTGCAGGAATCGCTCCGCCGTGGGCGAGAGCAGGGCGCCGCGGCGGCGGACGATGCCGATCGTGCGCGACACCACCGGGTTGCCGATCGCGCGAGTCACCAGGGTGGGGTGATCCCCATCTGGCGTGGCCATCTTCGGTAGCACCGACACGCCGATGCCCGCCTCGACCATGCCCAGTGACGTCGACAGGTGGGTCACTTCGTAGTGCCAGCTCAACTTGAGGTTCTCGCGCGCCAGCGCACCATCCAGCAGCGTGCGGTTGCCGCTGGTGCGATGCACGGTGATCAACTGGTGCTCGGCCAGGTCGGCCCATTCCACTTTGCGCTTGCGCGCCAGCGGATGATCGCGACGGCACGCCAGCACGAACGGGTCCTCGGCCAGCACGTCGAAATCGAGATTCGGATCGTTGGCGCCCATGAAGTTGATGCCGAACTCCACTTCGCCACGTTCCACTGCCTGCAGACCCTCCGTGGCCGGGATATCCAGAATGCGGAAGCGCACGTTCGGGTGCGCTTCGTGGAAACGCGCCATCACGCTGGGCAGGAAGTAGAACGCCGCCGTCGGCAGGCAAGCGATGGTCACTGTCGCGCCGCGGGTGTCTTCGCGGCCGCGCAGCGAGAACAGTGATCCATCGAATTCCTCCAGCATGCGGCGCACCAGTGGCAGCAGGTTCTCGCCGACAGCGGTGGTACTGACGCTGCGCGTGGTGCGCTCCAGCAGCGGCGACCCCACCGCCTGCTCCAGTTTCTGGATCCGGCGGCTGAGTGCCGGCTGGGAGACGTGAAGGATTTCCGCGGCCCGATGAAAGCTGCGTGTCTCCGACACCAGCAGGAACGCACGCAGGTCGAGGATTTCGCAATTGATGCTCATTACGTATCAATCATCCAAAAATCAGCAATTCACAGATCAATTGAGGTCATGCCAGTATCGAATCACAGAGGGGTCATTCATCCCCTATACGCATCAATCTAGCACACGTATGTCCAACGATCTGCTCAGCATTCCCTGCGTGCTCATGCGCGGCGGCACCTCCAAGGGCCCGTTCTTCCTGGCCAGCGACCTGCCGGCGGACACCGCCGAACGCGATCGCCTGCTGCTGGAAGTGATGGGCTCGGGACATCCGCTGCAGATCGACGGCATCGGCGGTGGCAACGCGCTGACCAGCAAGGTGGCGATCATCGACCGCTCCAGCCGCCCGGACGCCGATGTCGACTACCTGTTCGCCCAGGTACGGGTCGAGCAGCAAGTGGTGGATACCTCGCCCAACTGCGGCAACATGCTGGCGGCCGTAGGCCCGTATGCCATCGAGCGTGGGCTGGTGCAGGCGCAGGATCCGCAGACCGAAGTGCGCATCCACAACGTCAACACCGGCAAGTTGATCATCGCCACGGTGGAAACGCCCGGCGGCAATGTGGCCTACCGCGGTGATACGCGCATTGCCGGCGCGCCGGGTTCTGCCTCGCCGGTCAGGCTCGCTTTCCTTGATGCAGCAGGCGCCCGCACCGGCAAGCTGCTGCCCAGCGGGCATGCGCAGGAAACCATCAATGGCGTGCCGGCCAGCCTGGTGGACTGCGCCATGCCGATGATGCTGGTGCGTGCCGAAGACCTGGGCGTGCGCGGTGATGCCTCGCCCGCCGAACTGAACGCGGACGCGGCGTTCATGCGCCGACTGGAAGCGCTGCGCATCGAGGCGGGCGCCCGCATGGGCATCGCCGACGCCGGCAACAAGGTCATTCCCAAGCCGGTGCTGCTGTCGGCGCCGCAACAGGGCGGCGATCTGCAGGTGCGCTATTTCATGCCGCACCAATGCCACACCGCACTGGCCATTACCGGCGCGGTCGGCCTGGCCACCGCCGCCGTCACGCCGGGCACGCTGGCCCACACTTTGGTCGGATGCCGGTCCGTTCCCGGCAGCATTACCCTCGAACATCCGAGTGGGGCCCTGGAGGTGGGCCTGAGTCGCAGCTCGGGCGATTCGCCGGTGATTGCCAGCGTGGTCCGCACCGCACGCCGCTTGTTCGAGGGGCGCGTGTACGCGACTTCGCCCGCGCCCGCCACGGCCAGTGCCACCCAAGCCCGCCAATGGACGTCAGCGGCATGATCTGAACCCGGACGGGCCTGCGTAGACGCGCATGCCCGCCATTACAACGTAGATGCTTCACTCCTGGGAGGGATGATGTACAAGCAGTTCTTGATGGCCGCGCTGTGCGTGGCCGGGCTGGCCGCGGCCGGATGCAGCAACAGCGGGCGCGTGGAAGGCGCGACCGCCGGCAGCAGCGACAACGCACCGGTGCGCATCAGCGTCGGCTCCTACAACCTCAACAACCTGCCGTTCTTCATTGCCGACGCCAAGGGCTACTTCAAGGACGTCGGCCTGCAGGTGAAGACCGAGAACTTCGCCCAGGGCGGCTCCAAGGTGCTGCAGGCGCTGGTGGCCAATTCCACCGACGTAGCCGTCGGCTTCTACGACCACACCATCCAGATGCAGGCCAAGGGCAAGGACGTGGTGGCCTTCGTACTGCTCTCGCGCAACTCCGGCCTGGTGATGGCCGGCCGCGAGGATGCCACCTTCGATCCGGCGCGCCCGGAGACCATCAAGGGCCAGAAGGTCGGGATCACCGCACCGGGCTCCTCGTCCGACTTCTTCGTCCGTCACTTCCTCGCCCAGCACGATATTCCGGCCGACAGCATCTCGTTGATCGGGGTCGGCTCGGGCGCCGCAGCAGTGGCCGCGCTGGAGCAGGGCAAGATCGACCTGCTGGTCAACTATGATCCCGCCGCCACCCTGATCACCGAGCGCAAGGTCGGCAGGATCCTCCTCGACGCGCGCAGCGATGACGGCGCCCGCCAGGTCTATGGCGGCCTGTACCCGACCTCGGTGATGTACGCCAACCAGAGCTTCCTGGACAAGCGCCCCGAAGCGGCCGAGAAGATCGCCCGCGCCGAGCAGATGGCCTTGAAGTTCATTGCCGACAACAGTGCTGAAGACATCGTCGCTGCGCTGCCGGACAGCTACGTCTCCGGTGACCGCGCCACCTATGCCCGCGCGGTGGAGAACGCGCGCGCGATCTTCACCCGGGACGGTCACTTCACGCCCGCCGATCTGGAAACACCGCTGAAGGTGCTGCGTGAGTTCAACACGGATGTCGCCAAGGCCGATATCGATCTGTCCCGGACCTACACCAATGCCTTCGTCGAGCGTGCCAACGCTGCGGCGCCGGCTGCCCAACCGTAAGCGGAGGTAACCCATGGCCCTCAATGCCACCGTGCGCCAGTTCAATGGCGCACCGCAGCTGGAGCCTGCACAGACCATGGTCGCCATCAACAAGGTGACCATGTCCTTCGGCGAATTCACCGCCGTACGCGATGTCGACATCCAGGTGGGTGACGGCGAGTTCCTTGCCATCGTCGGACCCACCGGCTGCGGCAAGAGCACCATCCTCAATTCCGTGGCGGGCCTGCTGAAGCCGTCGTCGGGTCAGGTCAGCATCGATGGCCGTGCCGTCAGCGGCGTGCAGGAGTCGGTCGGCTACCTGTTCCAGCAGGACGCGCTGCTGCCGTGGAAGACCGCGTACCAGAATGTTGAACTCGGCCTGCGCTTCCGTGGTGTGCCCGAGGCCGAACGCAAGGCCAAGGCCAACGCTTGGCTGGCCAAGGTCGGCCTGGCCGGCTTCGAGCATCGCTACCCGCACCAGCTGTCCGGTGGCCAGCGCAAGCGCGTGCAGATGGCCCAGGCGTTGATCGTCGAGCCGAAGGTGATCCTGATGGATGAGCCGTTCTCGGCGCTGGACATCCATACCCGCCACCTCATGCAGAACGAGCTGCTGCGGTTGTGGCAGGAAGACCGGCGCTCGGTGATCCTGATCACCCACGACCTGGAAGAAGCGATCGCCTTGGGCGACCGCGTGGTGGTGCTGTCCTCCGGCCCGGCCAGCCGCGTGGTGCGCAGTTTCGATGTGGATCTGGAACGGCCGAGGAACGTGGCCGAAATCAAGCTGGATGACCGTTTCACCGACCTGTACCGCGACATCTGGGCCTGCCTGCGCGGCGAAGTGGAGAAGAGCTATGCACGCCAAGACTGACAAGTTCATCCAGCTCGCGCTGGTGGTCGCCGTGTTCGGCGGCTGGGAAGGCGGTATCGCGCTGGGCGTGATCGATCCGTTCTTCTTCCCTTCGCCAACAGCGATCGTGCAGCAGGCCTGGACCTGGCTGTCCGATACCTCGTTCTACCAGCACGTCTACATCACCCTTACCGAAACCGCGCTGGGCTACATCATTGGCACCGGCCTGGGTGTGGCCGGCGGCGTGTGGCTGGGCCTGAGCCGACGCTCGGCGCGCATCCTCGACCCCTTCATCAAAGGCTTCAACGCAATTCCGCGCGTAGTGCTGGCGCCGATTTTCGTGCTGTGGCTGGGCCTGGGGCTGTGGTCGAAGGTGGCGCTGGCGGTCACGCTGGTGTTCTTCACCACGTTCTTCAATGCCATGCAGGGCGTGCGCGAGGTGAATCCGGTGGTGCTGGCCAATGCCCGCATCCTGGGCGCAAGCCGCAGTGACCTGCTGCGCCATGTCTACTTCCCCGCAGCGGCGAGCTGGATCCTGTCTTCGCTGCGTACTTCGGTCGGCTTTGCCGTGGTCGGTGCGATCATCGGCGAATACCTCGGCGCCTCGGCGGGCCTGGGCTACCTGATCGCGCAGGCAGAAGGCAACTTCAACGCTGTGGGTGTGTTCGCCGGCATCATCATCCTGGCCGCCTTCGTCCTGGTCATCGACGCGCTGCTGGACGTGGTCGAGAACAAGCTGATCACCTGGCGTCCCAACGCCCAGGCACAGGCCACCAGCTGACCCGGACGGGCTGAGCCCGCCTGCCGCGCCGCCGGGCCGATCCGGCGGCGCGCGCTTCCTTCCCCGATCTTCCCCCGCACCACCGCAACGGGCCAGCGCCAGGCCAGGGGGCCGGCTGGCCGGAGAGAGCCCATGAACCATTCCAACGTGCTGCCGCTGGCAGCGCTGCCGGTCGCGCTCGGCCTGCTGTTGGCCAGCGGCCATGCCGACGCACAGTCCACGTCCTCGCTGCCCGCGCCGCTGAGCCAGGCTGAGCTGTCACGCCTGGTGCAGCAGCAGGCACTGCAGATCCAGCAACTGGAAGCACGCCTCCGCGCCGTCGAGGGCGGACAGGGCAGTGCGGGCGCACCGTCAACGCCGCCCCTGCCTGCGCTGGAAACGCGGGTGGCCGCACTGGAAACCAGCCAGTCCAGGCTGCCGAAGGTCTCCTGGGCCAAGGGTGCGCCGGAGTTCAGCAGTGCCGATGGCGCCGTGGCGTTCCGTCCGCGCGGACGCCTGTTCGTCGATGCCTCCAGCACCGACGGTTCGGCGGTCGCCGGCCGCAATGTTTCGGGTACCGAGGTCCGTTCGGTACGCTTGGGGGCCGAAGGGCGCTACGGCACCCTGGGCTGGGTCGTGGAGGGCGACTTCGCCGACAACGCGGTCGCGTGGAAGTCGGTCTACGCCACGCTGGACCACACGCTGTTCGGCCTGCCGGCCGATCTCACGATGGGCAACCGCTTGAATGATCGCGGTATCGATGGCTCCAGCAGCACGTCCAACACGCCTTTCCAGGACCGCAACGTGGTCGGCACGCTGATGCTGCCGCAGCGCGGCCTGTTCGGTGTCGGCCTGACCGAGCGCGTGTACGGCAAGAACTGGCATGCCAGCCTTTCGGTGGCCGGCAATGATCTCAACAACGCCGGCACCGACAACGACAGCCAGACCTGGGCCACGCGCGTGCATTGGAACCCGGTGGCCAACGACGCAGTCACGGTGCACCTGGGGGCCTGGGCCTTCCACGAGGAGATCGCCGCAGGCGCCAGCGGCGTCGTCCGCAGTTCGGCCATCGCCGGGCACTTCAACGACCTGGTAAAGATTGCGCCGGGCACACTGCTGGGCGCCGAGCGCAGCACGGCCCATGGCGCGGAACTGGCAGGCTTCTTCGGGCCGGCCTGGGCGACCGGCGAATGGGGTACGCGCAACCTGCGCGGGACCGGCGCCAGCGGGCGCTACGATCTGGACCACGAGGCCTGGGCGATTTCGGCTGGCTGGTTCCTGGCCGGTGCAAGGCCGGCCTATTCGGGCAAGGCCGGCACCTGGGGACGCGTGAAGGTGGCCGATCCTGTCACCCGCGGCGGCGCCGGGGCATGGGAACTGAAGGGGCGCTACGAGGACGTGGACTATGCCGAGCTGCCCAGTGGCGGTACCGGCCACGCGTGGACGCTGGGTGCGAACTGGTATCTCAACGACTTCAGCCGCGTGATGTTCGAGGCGATCCGTTGGCAGACCCGCAACCGCAGCGGCACCGGCCAGGGCAGGGATGAAGGCACCACCTTCAACACCCGCCTGCAGGTGGCCTTCTAGCAGCGCATGCCGCTCGCGCGCCGATCAGAGCAGCAGCAGTGCTCCGATCAACGCCGGCGGCATCACCAGCGCGCCGACGCGCAGGAAGTCGAGCGCGCTGACATGCTCGCCCTCGCGACGCAGCGCCACCAGCCACAGCATCGTCGCCAGCGAACCGGTGACCGACAGGTTGGGCCCCAGATCCACGCCGACCAGCAATGCGGCACGGGTCTGCGCCGGCAGGTCGGCCATCTGCCCCAGCGAACCGGCGGCCAGGCCGACCGGCAGATTGTTGGCCACGTTGCTCAGCAGCGCGGCCGCGCCACCGGCCAGCCAGCTGGCCTGGCGGGGAGATGCCTGCGCCACGGCCTGCAGTGCGCTGGCCGCGCTCTGGATGACACCGGTCTGTGCCACCGCTTCCACCAGCACGAACAGTCCCGCCACCAGCGGCAGCACGCCCCAGGACACGTGGCGCAGCAGTGGCAGCGGGCTGCGCCGCTGGCGGATCGCCACCACCGCCACACTCAGCGTGCCCGCGCAGAACGTGGTCAGGCCCAATGGCCCGTTCAAGGCGGACGTGACCAGCAACACGGTGCCGGTGAACAGCACGCCCAGTGCGCTCAGCCGGCCGCCGTCGGTCAACGGGCGATGTGCCGGCGCGGCCACCAGCGGCTGGGCGATCTCGCGCCGGTGCACCCAGCGCAGGACCAGGTAGGTGGCACCGATCGCCGCCGCCGACGGCAGCGCGAACTGCGCCAGCCACTGCAGCAGCGGCGGCATGTGCTGGCCGTACACCACCAGGTTGGCCGGATTGGAAATAGGCAGCACGAAGCTGGCCGCATTGGCGATGAATGCACAGACGAACAGGTAGGGCAGGGGATTGGCGCGCGCCGCCTTGCAGGCGGCGTAGACCGCCGGGGTCAGCACCACGGCCGTTGCATCGTTGGACAGGAACACCGTCACCAGCGTGCCGACCAGGAATACCAGGTCGAACAGGCGTCGCCCGGATCCGCCCGCATGCCGCACCGCGTACAACGCCACCCAATCGAACAGGCCTTCGCGCCGCGCCAGTTCGGCCAGCATCATCATGCCGACCAGGAAGAGGTAGACGTCGCGGCCTTCGGCCACCGCGCCCCATGCGGTGTGCAGCGACACCGCGCCCAGCAACGGCAAGAGGGCGGCAGCGCACAACGCCCACACATATTCGGGGATGCGGAAAGGACGGAACAGCAGGCCGATGGTGGCAACGGCGACCGCTGCCCAGATCACGAGGGGGGCTTGGGGGGCGAGCATGGAGTGGGGCTTCAGCGGCACCGGCAGCGACCCCGGCGCAGGGGGTCCTGGCGCGCGCGATCAGCGGATGGGCGGCCGCTGCAATCATCGCAGGTTCCGGGTCGCCGCATCATACCGTGCGGCGCGGCATGGCGACCGCTGCAGTCGACCGCGCTGCAGGTGGGCCGGGGCGGCGCCCAGCCCACCTTCAGCACTCAAGCGCGGCATGACTTCAGGCACTGCGGCTTGACTACATATGTAGTCAAACTGCACACACGCTCATTGGACGAGATTGCGATGCCAAGATCCTGCTGGTTGTCCTGCGCCCTGGCCCTGGTGTTCGGCATCGCCGGGCCCACCCAAGCGGCGACGCGTGCCGAAGCCCTTGCCGCGATCGAGCGCAACGCGCGCGCCGCGCATTCCGATGCGGTCCTGGTAATGCACGACCGGGAGACGCTGCTTGAGCTGAAGCCCGCCGCGGGGCAGGAATCGGTTCACCTGATGTCGGCCACCAAGTCGGTCGTCGCGCTGGCCATTGCGTTGCTGCTGGACGAAGGAAAGCTGGCTTCGATCGATACGCCGGTCAGCCAGATCTATCCCGAATGGAAGCAGGGCAGGAAGCGCGCCATCACCGTGCGCATGCTACTGGACCATACCTCGGGCCTGCAGAACGTGGCGAACGCGGGCGAAGAGCTGGAAGGGGCCCCGGACCTGGTCAGGCTGGCACTGGCCGCCGAGCTGAGCGATGCCCCGGGTGCCGTGTTCTCCTACAACAACAAGGCCACCAACCTGCTGCCCGGTATTGTCGAGCGCCTGGCAGGCGAGCCGCTGGATGCCTACGTGGACGCGCGCCTGTTCAAGCCCCTGGGCATTGCCCACTACACCTGGATGAAGGATCAGGCAGGCACCCCGCTGGGCATGGCCGGGCTGTCCCTGCGCGCGGCCGATCTTGCCGCCATCGGGCAACTGTTGCTGGACGGAGGTGTGGCGCCGGATGGCAAACGTCTCCTGAGTGAGCAGTCTGTCGCGTTGATGACGACCGAAAGCGCCCGTGCGCCAGATGTTGGGCTGCTGTGGTGGCGGGTACCGGCCTGGGAACGCTACCAACTCAAGCCCCGGCTAGAGGATCTGCTGGTGCAAAGGAGGGTGGACGACGACGTGCAGCGCGCACTGCAGGCCAGTGCAGGGCGAGTATTCGAAAGCCGCAGCACGCTGGTCGCCTTCCTTGCCGATCAACTGGGCGCGGACTGGTCCCAGCGCTACGGCAGCCAGATCTCCGCGCGCGGCCTGAAGCTCACCGATCTCTACGACATCACACGGGGGCCGGTCGTCGGCTTCGCCGCCAACGGCTACCTGGGCCAATACCTGATGATCATTCCGGAACAGCGTGTCGTCGCAGTGCGCCTGATCCACCGGCGCGAGAGCCACAACGCTCCACAGGACGACTATCCCTCCTTCTTCGCCGATGTCCTGCAGTTGGCGCGGGCACTGCAATAGGCCCTGTCGCCATCATGTCCACGCGCGCTGAACATTTTCCTGGAGCGTTCTTCACTGTCGTGCCGCCTAAAGTGGGATGACATCTTGGCCGCACACCTACTGAAGCATGTTTGATTATCAGGACTGGACCTTCCACGCCAATGGCCGAACGGTAGTGGCGCGGGTAGCGCTGGACGGTGAAGGTGGCGGCACCATCAACCGCTACCAGCTGGTGCCGGGACCGGCACAGTCGGGGTTGTGCATCAAGGTCGCCTCCCAGGACGAGGCCGCGCAGAAACTGGAGGCCGAAGTGACGAAGCTGCTGGGACCGGTGTGGTAGCCGCTGCGCCATGCCGGCCGCGCATCCGCATGTTGACGGCGGCATGACCGGCCCGGGCAACGGGCATCGCGCCGGATGCCCGTTGCATGAGGCCGCATACTAGGGCATCAGCACGGTGTCGACCACGTGGATGACGCCGTTGGACTGGCTGACATCTGCAGTGCTGATGCCTGCCTTGCCACCCCTTGCGTCGATGATCCAGAGCTTGCCATCGTGGAGCGCCACGGTGAGAGGCTCACCCTGCACGGTCTTGAGGGTGGCCTTGCCGCCGTGCTTGCGGGCATCGGCCAGAAGCTGCGCCGAACTGTAGCTGCCCGGGACGACGTGGTAGGTCAGGATCCGGGTCAGCTGTGCCTTGTTTTCCGGCTTCACCAGCGTATCGACAGTGCCTGCAGGCAGTTTTTCGAAGGCCGCATTGGTGGGCGCGAAAACAGTGAAGGGCCCGGTGCCGTTGAGGGTGTCGACCAGGTCGGCTGCTTTGACCGCTGCAACGAGGGTGGTGTGATCCTTGGAATTGACGGCGTTCTCGACGATGGTCCTGGTGGGGTACATCTCTGCCCCGCCCACGATGACGGCGTTGGCGGCGAAAACTGAGGAGCCGGACGAAACGAGTAGGGCGAAGCCGACTGCGGCGGCGATGCGCTGAAGAGCGTTCACGGTGCGTTCCTTTCTGGATGACCCGCAAGTGCGGGCATCCTTCCTACGTCGGGTGCGCCTGACCGGATGCAGCAGCAGCCGGGTCATGAGCTGTGCCGCGCGCTGCTGGTTTGCTGCGCTGCATGGTGACAAGCGCGAACCGGGGTGATTACTCTCCGCTGCAACGCGATGGTAGCGCTACCAGTCGGACGGGGATCCAAGGTCCAGGGGCTGCCTTCTTTGCCGCGTGTTTGTCCTGGCAGGCTTGAAAAGCAAGTGTAAGTCGCGGCGTGCCCGAGCACCCGTGCTGTTCGGTTTGGAATGCGGGCCACGCCCGTGCGTGCCCCTGGGAGGGGCGGTACATCCATTCGATCGTATGTCAGAGGGGACTTTCATGAGCACTTGCAGTTTCCGCGGCACCCTGGCCCCGAGGTCCGGTTCATGAGCCGCGCATTGGCGAAGTTCCGGTCCCGGGCCATGTTCACCTTCGTGGGTGGCGCCCTGGTCATCAATCCTGCCTTTGCGCAGGACGCAGCACCGGCGACCGGGCAGCAGCCGCAGAGCCAGTCGCAGCCCACCCAGCTCGATGCAGTGCAGGTCACGGGCATACGCAACAGCCTGAGCCAGGCCATGGACATCAAGCGCGACTCGGCGGGCGTGGTCGACGCGATCAGCGCCGAGGACATCGGCAAGTTCCCCGATACCAATCTTGCCGAATCGTTGCAGCGCATCACCGGCATCTCCATCGAGCGCCGTGACGGCGAGGGCGCGCAGGTGACCGCGCGTGGCTTTGGTCCGCAGTTCAACATGGTCACGCTCAATGGTCGCCAGATGCCCGGCGCCGATGCTTTCGGTGCCTCCGGGCAGGTGGCCATCGGCGGTGTCGACGGCGGCACCCGCGCCTTCAATTTCGCGCAGCTGGCCGCCGAGGCCATCAATGGCATCGAGGTCTACAAGACCAGCCAGGCACAGGTGCCCAGCGGTGGCATCGGCGCGACGATCAATATCCTGACCTCGCGCCCGCTCGATCACGCCGGCATCGTGGCCAACGCCGGGGCGAAGCTGGTCTCCGACCAGAGCCAGCCGTTCGACAATGACCTGACACCGGAGCTGTCGGGCATTTTGAGCTACAGCAATCCGGAAAAGACCTTTGGCGTCAGCCTCAGCGCGAGCCAGCAGAAGCGCAAGGGTGGCTCGGTCCAGGCCACGGAGAACTACTGGAACGTGCAGCCGTGGACGGGGTCGATGCCGGGCAACCCGACCGTGGTCAATGCCCCGGCCGTCGGCCAGCTTTACGCGCGGCCCAACGACCTGCGCTACGCGTTCTCCGAATTCGAACGCGAACGCGTCAACGGCCAGGCGGTGCTGCAGTTCGCACCGACGGACAGCCTGACCCTGACCGTGGATTACACCTACTCGACCAACGAAATCACCGAGAATCGTGGCGAGCAGGGCATGTGGCTGCAGAACAGCAACTACACCAACGTCGAGTTCGACACCAGTGGCGCCGTCGCGACGCCGGTCTACATCCGTGAGATCGCCGGCACCAAGGATTTCGGCCTGGAACAGCAGCGCAGCATGCAGGAGTACAAGCTGGGCTCGCTGGGCTTCAACGCCGTCTGGAATGTCAGCGACCGCTTCAAGCTCAGCTTCGATGCGCACAACTCCAAGAACGAGAGCCGCCCGAATGACCCGCTGACCGGCGGTGGTTCGATCTTCATGAGCATCGCCGGCACCAACAACTGCACCCGTGGCCCGCATTGTGGCGGCTCCTGGGTGCAGGAATTGAACTTCAACAATGGCCTGCCGGTTGGCACCCAGGTCTGGTATCCCAGCACCGCCGATGCCGTCGCCGGGACCAATGGCGTGGTCAACCCGGGCTTCCAGGAAGGCGAGGTTGGCACGCAGGTGCTGCGCGTCAACGCGCAGACCCAGATCAGCGAGATCAAGCAGGCGCGCGTCGATGGCGAATGGAACTTCGACCACGGCCGCTTCCAGTTCGGCGTGGACACCAACAAGTCCACCACCCACCGCATTCAGGCCGCCGAGGCCTACTCCACCCTGGGTGACTGGGGCGTGGCCAACGTGGACCGGGATACCGCCGCGGGCCTGATGGACCTGCTGCAGCCGGTCGGCATCGTCGGCCTGTTCGACGACTACAGTGCCAACAGCTGGCCGGCCTGGCGCGGCAATGCCGGACAGCTCGCGCAATGGGCATCTGGCGAGTACGGCGTCGGCCTGGGCGTGAATCCGCAACGCGCGGCCGACAACTTCGTGGAAGAGAAGACCAAGGCGGCGTACTTCCAGGTGGAACTGGACGGGGAACTGGGCGGCATGCGCACCAACACCCGCCTGGGCGTGCGCTATGAAACCACCGACGTGGTGTCGACCTCGGTCATTGCCGTTCCCGAATCCATCGAGTGGCAGGCCAACAACGATTTCCGCATCGTGCTGTCCGATGAGCAGCAGCCCTTCACGGAGAAGGCGCGGTACAGCTACATCCTGCCCAACCTCGATTTCAGCATCGACCTCACCGAGGAACTTAAGGGCCGTGTGTCGTTTGGCAAGAGCATCGCCCGCGCGCCGTACGGCAATCTCTATGCGGGACCCGGGGCCCAGCAGCCGTTCGGCTCGGTGCTGATCGATCCCTCCTCGCGCGCCAGCGGCAATTCCCAGAACCCGAGCCTGAAGCCGCTGGAATCGGACAACCTCGACCTGGGGCTGGAGTGGTACTTCGCCGATGCCAGCTATGTGTCATTGACCTACTGGAACAAGTCGGTCAGCAACTTCATCGGCAACACCGTCGTCCAGGAAAGCCTGTACGGCCTCACCGACCCCACCTCCGGGCCGGATGCACGGGCGGCGTTGGACTTCCTGACCAGCGGCGCCTGCGTCGCCCAGGTCGGGCCGGCCAACGCGGCCGCCTGCTCGGCCAACGACACCTCGCTGTTCACCGCACTGGCGTTGCTGCGCAACAATCCTGCTGGCCTGGGCGCCTACAACGGAACCGATGCGCAAGTTCTGGCCACCGAAGCGGCCTACGATCTGTATGGGCAGGCCAACGATCCGCTGTACCAGTTCAACGTCAATCGCCCGATCAACCAGAACAAGTCCAAGCTGCACGGCTGGGAGCTGGGCGGGCAGTACTTCTTCGGTGACACCGGGTTCGGCGTACTGGCCAACTACACGGTGGTGAAAGGTGATGTCGGCTACAACAACGGCGGCGATCCGGGTATCGACCAGTTCTCGCTCACCGGCCTGAGCGACACCGCCAACGCCATGCTGATGTACGAGAAGTACGGGTGGTCGGTGCGACTGGCATGGAACTGGCGCGATCAGTACCTGATCCTGGCCAACCAGGGCTCCAGCCGCAATCCGTACTATGTGGAGCCGTACGAGCAGTGGGATCTCAGCGTCAACTACGCGCTCGATGACCACTGGTCCTTCAGCCTGGAGGCGATCAACCTGACCGGTGAGGATGTGCGGTGGCGCTCGCGCACGTCGCAGATGATCGTCAAGCTGGCAGACCAGAGCCCGCGCTACATGCTGGGCGTCCGCTACAAGTTCTGAACCTGGTTGCCGATGCGTCCGGCACGGCACCGCTGCCCGCCAGCGGTGCCGTGCCGGGACGGTGTCGCCGCACCTGTCGCGCCTGCGCTACCCTGCCGGCCAGCAACCCACACTGGACTGGATACCCTGATGGCCCGCTACGAAATGCTCAACAACATCGCGCATCGGGACCTGAAGGTCGCCACCGGATTCGGGCCGCAGTTCGGCGATGCGGTGGGCATGGTGCCGGCCTATCCCAGCGAGTTCGCTGAACTGCAGCGTGAGTATCCGATCTTCCTGCGCAGGGAAACCGGGACAGAAGCGTGGCAGTCCGTGGCCCTGCTGGGTTTCGAACAACACGAGAACCTGTTCCTGCAGGACGGGCGCTGGAATGCCTCCTACCTGCCTGGTGCGGCCGCCAAAGGGCCGTTCCTGATCGGGTTCCAGGAGCACTACGTGGATGGCCTGCTCACCCAGGATGCGGTGATGCACGTGGACCTGGACCATCCGCGCGTCACCGCCGGCGCCGGTGAGCCGGTGTTCCTGCCGCAGGGCGGCAACACGCCCTACCTGGACCACATCGCCGGCGTGCTGCGCGGCATCCACGAGGGAAGTGCCTTCGCGGCCGGTATGTTCACGATGCTCGACGACTGCGGGCTCATCCAGCCGGTCACGCTTGATGTGCAGCTCGCGTCGCATCACCGCGTGGGCGTGAGCGGATTGCACGGCATTGACCGCGAGCGCCTGGCGGCGCTGGACAGTTCACGCCTGGCTGCGTTGAACCGCGCCGGTTACCTGGAAGGTGCGTACCTGATGCTTGCCTCGCTGCATAACATGCGCCGCCTGATCGCCGAGAAGCAGCGCCGTCTCCGCGTCCAGGACGGCACCACGCAGGCGGTCAGGAACTGACCGGTGCACGCCAGCCTGCCGATGCGGATCCTGGAAGGCATCGATCCTGCCGCGTTGCCATTGGCTGACCTGGTGGACGCCGGTGAGCCGGTCGTACTGCGCGGCATCGCCAGCGGTTGGCCACTGGTCCAGGCCGGACTGGGCGGCGTGCACGACGCGATGGTGTACCTGTGCAGCGTCGATGCGGGTGCGCCCATCCAGTACTCGTTCGGCGGCCCCGAGATCGCGGGCCGCCCGTTCTACAGCGCGGACTTCACCCGGCTGAACTTCGAAGTGCGGCGTGGCGGTCTGGCCCAGGTGCTGGAAGAGATCGCCACGACGCTGCATGCGCCTCGGCCGCCAACCTATTACGTGGCCTCGCTGCCGATCGAGCGGGCACTGCTGCCGGCATTCGCGCAGGCCAACGACGCCGGGCTGGCGAAGCAGGGCATCGACGCCACCGCCGGCATCTGGATCGGCAACCGGGTGACGGCCTCGTGCCATTTCGACACACCCGACAACCTCGCCTGCTGCGCGGTGGGGCGGCGTGAGTTCACCCTGTTCCCGCCCGCCCAGATCGACAACCTCTATCCGGGCCCGCTCGATCCCACGCCGGGCGGACAGGTGGTCAGCGTGGTGGACTTCGAGCGCCCCGACTTCGATCGGCATCCACGTTTCCGCGAGGCGCTGGCGCATGCACGCAGCGCGGTACTTGGACCCGGCGATGCGATCTTCATTCCCAGCATGTGGTGGCACCATGTACGCAGCCTGGAGCCGTTCAACGTGCTGGTGAACTACTGGTGGCGAAGCTCGCCGGCCTGGCTGGGGTCGCCGCTGGCGGCGCTGCAGCACGCGATGTGGTCCGTGCGCGACCTGCCAGCGCGTGAGAAGCAGGCCTGGGAAGGGCTCTTCCGTTACTACGTATTCGGCCCCGGCGAGCGCGCGGGGCAGCACCTGCCTGATGCCGCGCGCGGGGATCTGGCACCGTTCGACGAGCAGCGCGCCCGCCGCATGCGCGCGATGCTGCTGGGCAGGCTCAACCGTTGAGAGAGGGCACCGCGTTGGATACCGAGAGCACGCCTGCAGGGCGCATCCGCAAGGTGGTCATTGCCGGTGGCGGTACAGCGGGATGGCTGGCCGGCTGCGCGCTGGCGCACCAGTTCCGTGACCAGCTGCAGATCACGCTGGTCGAGTCCGAGCATATCGGCACGGTCGGCGTCGGTGAGTCCACCGTGCCGCCGATCCGCACCTTCCATCGCTTCCTGCAGATCGATGAGCAGGAGTTCCTGCGCGCGGTGGCCGGCACCTTCAAGCTGTCGATCTCGTTCGAGAACTGGCGGCTGCCGGGGGATCGCTTCTTCCATCCGTTCGGCACCATCGGCCATGGCACCTGGGCGGCTCCCTTCCATCACTTCTGGCTGGACAGCCTGCGCCGCGGCATGCCCTCGGACCTGGGCGACTTCTGCCTGGAGAGCATCGCGTCGCGCGGCGACCGCTTCTCGCTGCACACCCAGCCGCAGGCCAGCTATGCGTATCACTTCGATGCCAGCCTGTATGCGCGGTTCCTGCGCGGCAGGGCCGAGGCCAACGGCCTGCGCCGGATCGAAGGCAGGATCGCCCAGGTCAGGCAGCACGCGCACGACGGCTCGGTTCAGGCGCTGGTACTGGACGACGGCCAGGTGATCGAGGGCGATCTGTTCATCGACTGCACGGGGTTCCGTGGCCTGCTGATCGAGCAGGCGCTGGGCACCGGCTACGAGGACTGGCACGAATGGCTTCCGTGCGACCGGGCCGTGGCGGTGCAGACCGAAGCGGTGGCGCCGCCGGTGCCCTATACCCGGGCGATCGCCCACGAGGCGGGGTGGCGCTGGCACATCGCGCTGCAGCACCGCGTAGGCTGTGGGCTGGTGTATGACAGCCGCCATCTGTCTGATGACGAGGCCGCCGCGAAACTGCTGCGCGATGCAGGGGCTCCACCTTTGCGCGACCCATGGAACGTGCCGTTCCGCAGCGGGCGCCGGCTGAAGGCCTGGAACGGGAACGTGGTGTCGCTCGGGCTGGCCAGCGGTTTCATCGAACCGCTGGAGTCGACCAGCATCCATCTGACGATCAGCGCGGTGGTGCGCCTGATCCAGTTGTTCCCGTTCGACGGCATCAGTGCGTCGCTGGTGCAGTTGTACAACGATGTCAGCCGCCAGGAAATGGAGCACGTGCGCGACTTCATCATCCTGCACTATCACGCAACGCAGCGCACCGAACCGATGTGGAAGGCGTGTCGCGAGATGAGCGTGCCCGGATCGCTGCAGCAGCGGTTGCAGGCGTGGCGCGAGCGTGCGCACGCCTGGCAGGACCCCGGCGAGCTGTTCCGCGTCGAGTCCTGGACCAGCGTGCTGCTCGGGCAGGGCATTCCGCCAGGCCCGCCGCATCCGCTGGCGCGGGCAGTGAGCGACGCCGATCTGCGCACCCTGTTGAAGGGCATCCAGCAGCCGGTGCAGCAGGCCGCCGCGCAGATGCCGACCCAGGCGGAGTTCATCGCGCAGTACTGCAGGTCCGGCGTTGACGTGTGGCGTTCGACGGCAGCAAACGCATAGCAGGGTTTTGCGTTGCAGCACGCTTTTTCCGCTGCAGCTGGTTACAGTGCGGGAACACCGCAGGCGATGACGCATGCGGTGGCAACGAGGGGGCCGGACAGCACGCCCCCTTTTTGAGTCCACGGAATGTTAGCGCTACCTTTTTGTTGATCGGAGGCGGTTTCGATGGGTCTGGTTGCAGGGATCGATGCAGGGACGCAGAGCCTGAAGGTGCTGGTCTACGACCCGCAGGCGCAAGCGGTGGCCGCCGTCACCAGCGCGCCGCTCACGCTGGACAGCGGTGCCGACGGCAGCCGTGAACAGGCGCCTGCCGACTGGGTGTCGGCCCTGCGCGACTGCTTTGCCAGGATCGACCCCTCGCTGCGCGCTCGCATCGTCGCACTGGCGGTATCGGGGCAGCAGCATGGGTTCGTGCCGGTTGATGATGCTGGCGAGGTACTGGCGCCGGCCAAGCTGTGGTGCGACACCAGCACCTCGGCCGAATGCATCCAGATCATGGACGCCGTGGGCGGATTCCAACGGACCATCGCGCTGGCGGGCAACCCGATCCTGGCCGGCTACACAGCGTCCAAGCTGCCCTGGACCAGGATCCACCGTGCCGACGCCTATGCGCGGCTGGCGACCATCCTGCTGCCACACGACTACCTGAATTTCGTGTTGACCGGGCAGCGGTTCTGCGAGCTTGGCGATGCGTCCGGAACCGGCTGGCTGGACGTGCGCACACGCACCTGGTCGCAGGAACTGCTGCGCGCCACCGATCCTGATCGTGATCTTGCCGCCTGCCTGCCGCCGATCGCCGCACCCGACGCCCTGTTTGACATCGCGCCGAAGGCCGCGGCCGCGCTCGGGCTTGCAGCGGCGGTGAAGGTGGCCGTTGGCGGCGGCGACAACATGATGGCCGCGATCGGCACTGGCTGCGTCACCGAAGGACGCCTGGCGATGAGCCTGGGAACGTCTGGAACGCTGTTCGCCTATTCCAGCGCGCCGGTGATCGACGCGGACGGCGCCTGGGCCGCCTTCTGCTCTTCCACGGGAGGATGGCTGCCGCTGATCTGCACCATGAACTGCACCGTGGCGACCGAACAGGTGGCCCGTGCCTTCGGCTTCAGCACTCGCGACGGCGATGCGCACCTGCGCGCGACGCCACCGGGAGCAGGCGGGCTGGTGATGCTGCCCTTCCTCAATGGCGAGCGTACGCCGGACCTGCCGCTCGGCAAGGGTGTGCTGGCCGGCCTGGACACCGCCAATTTCACCCCGGCGCATGTGTACCGCGCCGCCATTGAAGGCGCGACCTACAGCCTGAAGTACGGCTACGACGCCTTCGTCCGCGCGGGCATGCAGTTTGATCGCATCGTGCTCACCGGCGGTGGCAGCAACAGCGCTGCCTGGCGTCAACTGGTGGCCGATGTGTTCGGCCTGCCCGTGGAGGTCCCGGTGCAGGCCGAAGGCGCGGCGTTTGGAGCGGCGCTACAGGCGCTGTGGTCGCTCGCCCGATCGCAGGGCAACGCCACTTCGATCAGCGACATCACCGCGCGGCACGTCACCGTCGATCCCACGCTCTCCGCGCGCCCGGATCCGGACCGCAGCGATGCCTATGCACGGGCCTACGCACGCTTCCTCAGTCATCTTGATGCCATCACGCCGCTGCAGCGCGGCTGATGGCTCCTCCACGACACCCCGTACAACGACAGGAGCACGCACCATGAGCACGCAGCCCTTCATCGGCGCCAAGGAATACTTCCCCGGCATCGGCCGCATTCCGTTCGAGGGCAAGGGCTCGGACAATCCGCTTGCCTTCAAGGTCTACGATGCCAACCGGGTCATCGGTGGCAAGACCATGCAGGAGCATCTGCGTTTCGCCGTGTGTTACTGGCACACCTTCTGCAATGCCGGGCACGATCCGTTCGGCCCGGGTACCCGGCAGTTCCCGTGGGAGGCGGGCTCGCCGCTGGCCACGGCTGAAGCGAAAGTGGACGCGGCGTTCGAGTTCTTCACCAAGCTGGGCGTGCCGTACTGGTGCTTCCACGACATCGACCTGGCGCCGGATGCCGATGATATCGGCCAGTACCAGAAGAACCTCACTCACATGGTGGGCCTGGCCAAGGCGCGCCAGGAGGCCACCGGCGTCAAGCTGCTGTGGGGCACGGCCAACCTGTTCTCGCACCCGCGCTACATGAATGGTGCATCGACCAATCCCGATTTCGCCGTGGTGGCCCGCGCTGCGGTGCAGGTCAAGGCCGCCCTGGAGGCCACGGTCGAACTCGGTGGCGAGCACTACGTGTTCTGGGGCGGGCGCGAGGGCTATGCGTCGCTGGCCAATACGCAGATGAAGCGCGAGATCGAGCACTTCGCACGCTTCCTGACCATGGCCCGCGACTATGGCCGCAGCATCGGCCTGAAGGGCAACTTCCTGATCGAGCCCAAGCCGATGGAGCCGATGAAGCACCAGTACGACTTCGACAGTGCCACGGTGGTGGGCTTCCTGAAGGAACACGGGCTGGACAAGGACTTCAAGCTCAACATCGAGGCCAACCACGCCACGTTGTCCGGCCATACCTTCGAGCACGACCTGCAGGTCGCGTCCGATCATGGCCTGCTCGGCAGCATCGATGCCAACCGCGGCAACGCGCAGAACGGCTGGGACACCGACCAGTTCCCCAGCGATCTGTACGACACCGTGGGCGCGATGCTGGTCGTGCTGCGCCAGGGCGGGCTGGAGGGCGGGTTGAACTTCGATGCGAAGGTGCGCCGTGAGTCGACCGACCTGGAGGATCTGTTCATTGCCCACATTGGTGGCATGGACGCGTTCGCACGCGGCCTGGAGGTTGCCCATGCACTGCTGACCGAGTCTCCTTGGGAGCAATGGCGCAAGGAGCGCTACGCAAGTTTCGACAGTGGCGCCGGCCAGGAGTTCGAGCGCGGCACGCTCAGCCTGCCGGACCTGGCGGCACTGGCCTCCCGGCTCGGCGAACCGCGCCAGGCCAGCGGCAAGCAGGAGCGTTACGAAAACCTGCTCAACCAATACCTGCTGCGCTGAACGCGGCAACGGCGCACTCAAGGGGACGGGGATGAACCAGGCAGCAGGCAGCGGTGAGAACACGCGGCTGATCGTACTGATCAGCGTGGTGGCGACGATTGGCGGTTTTCTGTTCGGCTTCGACAGCGGCGTGATCAACGGTACCCAGGATGGCCTGCACCAGGCGTTCCGGTCCGGTGAGTGGATGCAGGGGTTCGAGATCGCGTCGATGCTGCTGGGCTGTGCGGTGGGCGCGTTCAGTGCAGGCCGGCTGGCCGACCGCCTGGGCCGTCGCAACGTGCTGATCCTGTCGGCAGTGATGTTCCTGCTGTCGGCACTCGGTGCCGGGGCAGCGGTGTCGTCGGGCTGGTTCATTGCCGCACGGGTGGTGGGTGGATTCGCGGTCGGCGCGGCCAGCGTGATCTCGCCGGCCTACATTGCCGAGGTCGCTCCGGCCCGCTATCGCGGCCGCCTGGCTACCGTGCAGCAGATCGCGATCATCACCGGCCTCACCGCTGCCTTCCTGTCCAACTACCTGCTGGCGGCCGCAGCGGGCGCGTCGACCGAACCGCTGTGGGGCGGGCAGGCCGCCTGGCGCTGGATGTTCTGGATGCAGGCCGCGCCATCGCTGCTGTTCCTGCTGCTGTTGCTGACCATTCCTGAGAGCCCCCGCTACCTGGTGGTGAAGCGGCGCAAGGACGACGCGCTGCGCGTGCTCACCCGGCTGCTCGGCGGCGACAAGGCCCGCGCCACGCTCGAGGAGATCGATGCCTCGCTGTCCAACGACCACCATCGCCCGCGACTGTCCGACCTGAAGAGCAGGGGGACCGGGCGGATCCGCCCGATTGTCTGGGTCGGCGTCGGGCTGGCCTGCTTCCAGCAGCTGGTCGGCATCAACGTGGTGTTCTATTACGGCGCCGTGTTGTGGCAGGCGGTCGGCTTTTCCGAAAACGACGCGCTGCTGATCAATGTATTGTCCGGTGCGCTGAGCATCGGTGCCTGCGTGGTCACCGTACTGCTGATTGACCGGATCGGCCGCAAGCCCCTGCTGTGGTTCGGCTCGGCCGGGATGTCGCTGTCACTGGCACTGGTGGTGGTGGCCTTTGCCAGTGGTTCGCTGGCCGACGGGCATCTGCAGCTGCCCGGCCGCATGGGCACGCTGGCGCTGGTGGCGGCCAACGCCTACGTCGTGTTCTTCAATCTGTCCTGGGGGCCGGTGATGTGGGTGATGCTGGGCGAGATGTTCCCGAACCAGATCCGCGGTTCGGCATTGGCGGTCGCCGGTGCAGCGCAGTGGACCTCCAACTTCGTGGTCACGGTGACGTTCCCGATGCTGCTGGCCGCGGCAGGGCTGGCAGCCACATACGGCATGTACCTCGTCGCTGCCGTGATCTCGGTGATCTTCGTCGTCCGGCACGTGCACGAGACCAAGGGCAAGGAACTGGAGCAGATGGAAGGATGAGCGCCATGACATCGCAGGCCTTGGTAATCCGCAGCGGCGCGCTGGTCGCCGCACTGATGCTGGGATTGCTTGGCTGCCGCGGCCAGGACCGGGCTGCCGCCGCCGCAGCTACCGACAAGGATCCCTGGCCGAAGGTCACCTGGCCGCTGGCCGCAGATCCGGCACTGGAGAAGCGCATCACCGACCTGATGGCCGGCATGACGGTGGAGGAAAAGGTCGGCCAGCTGGTGCAGGGTGACACCGCCAGCGTCACCCCCGACGATGTGCGCCGTTACCGGCTCGGCTCGATCCTGGCCGGTGGCAACTCCGATCCCGATGGCCGCTATGACGCGTCGCCGGCCGAATGGCTGGCGCTGGCCGACGCCTTCTACGACGCGTCCATGGACACGTCGAAAGGCGGCAAGGCCATCCCGCTGCTGTTCGGCATCGATGCCGTGCACGGGCAGAGCAACATCATTGGCGCCACGTTGTTCCCGCACAACATCGGGCTGGGCGCCACGCGCAATCCGGAGCTGCTGCGGCAGATCGGTGGCATCACCGCGCTGGAGACCCGCGTCACCGGCATGGAGTGGACGTTCGCGCCGACCGTTGCGGTACCCCAGGATGATCGCTGGGGACGCGCCTACGAAGGCTACTCCGAATCGCCGGAGGTGGTGGCCAGCTATGCCGCCGCCATGGTGGAGGGATTGCAGGGCAGGGTGGGAACCCCGGAGTTCCTCGATGGCCGCCATGTGATCGCCTCGGCGAAGCATTTCCTCGGCGACGGTGGCACCACTGACGGCAAGGACCAGGGCGACACCCGCATCAGCGAGTCAGATCTGGTGCGCATCCACGCCGCCGGATATCCGCCGGCAATCGCCGCCGGCGCGCAGACCGCGATGGCGTCGTTCAACAGCGTCAACGGTGAAAAGATGCATGGGCACCGGCACTACCTTACCGA
The DNA here is from genome assembly GCF_001499715.1 of Stenotrophomonas thermophila. Taxonomy (NCBI): domain Bacteria; kingdom Pseudomonadati; phylum Pseudomonadota; class Gammaproteobacteria; order Lysobacterales; family Lysobacteraceae; genus Stenotrophomonas; species Stenotrophomonas thermophila. Next base: position 109,555 of record NZ_CVIW01000056.1, read on the forward strand.
TGTACTCAAGGGCCGCATGAACTTCGGTGGCTTCGTGGTGGGTGACTGGAATGGTCATGGACAGGTCAAGGGCTGCACCACCACAGACTGCCCCGCGACCATCATCGCGGGCCTGGACATGGCGATGGCCTCGGACAGCTGGAAGGGTTTCTACGAGACGACGCTGGCTGCGGTGAAGGATGGGCGGATCACGCCGCAACGCCTGGACGATGCGGTGCGCCGGATCCTGCGGGTCAAGTTCCGCCTTGGGCTGTTCGAGGCCGGCAGGCCATCCACACGGGCCGTTGGTGGGCAGTTCGCACTGATCGGCGCGCCAGCACATCGCGCGGTCGCCCGGCAGGCCGTGCGCGAATCGCTGGTCCTGTTGAAAAACCAGAACGGCGTCCTGCCGCTGTCGCCGAAGCAGCGGATCCTCGTGGCCGGCGACGGTGCCAACGATGTCGGCAAGCAGGCGGGCGGCTGGACGCTCAACTGGCAGGGCACCGGCACCAGCCGCAGGGACTTCCCCAACGCGGACACGATCTACGAGGGCATCGCGCGCCAGGCCAGGGCGGCCGGTGGTGAAGCCGTGCTTGCCGTCGACGGTCGCTATGCAGTGAAGCCCGATGTGGCGGTGGTGGTGTTTGGCGAGGACCCCTATGCCGAGTTCCAGGGAGACCGGCCGACGCTGGCCTACAAGCCCGGCAACGAAACGGACCTGGCGCTGCTCAAGCGGCTCAAGGCCGAAGGCATACCGGTTGTTGCGGTTTTCCTGAGCGGACGGCCGCTCTGGGTGAACCGGGAAATCAATGCCGCCGATGCCTTCGTGGCTGCATGGCTGCCGGGCTCGGAAGGCGCCGGCATTGCCGATGTACTGCTGCGCGGAAGCGATGGCCGCGTGCAGCACGATTTCAAGGGCAAGCTCAGTTTCAGCTGGCCGCGCACCGCCACCCAGTACGCCAACAACGTCGGCCAGAAGGACTACGATCCGTTGTTTGCGTTTGGCTTCGGCCTGACCTACGCCGACAACGGCGACCTGGCCGCGCTGCCGGAGGCATCGGGCGTGACCGGCAGCGAGGGCGCGACCGGCGTGTTCTTCGCCCGCGGTGATTCAGGCCCCGGCATGGCGCTGCGCCTTGAGCAGGCCGCAGGCCAGGGCCTGACCGTGACCCGCGTGCCGGATGCATTGCCCGATGATCGGCTGAAGATCACCGGCGTGGATCATCTGGCGCAGGAGGATGGGCGACGCCTGGCCTGGTCGGGCAAGGGCGAGGCCGTCGCTGCACTGCAGTCGCACACGGCGCTGGATCTGCAGCGCGAATCCAACGGCGACCTGATGCTGCTGACCACGCTGCGGGTCGACGCTGCGCCGCAGGGTGAGGCGTGGCTGTCGGTCGGTTGCGGCGCGGGCTGCTCGGCACGCTTCGCCATCGGGGCCTCGCTGGCGGCGCTTCCACAAGGCCAGTGGAAGCGTGTTGGCGTGCCACTGAAGTGCCTGGCCAAAGCGGGCGCCAAGCTGGACGCGATCGACCGGCCGTGGTCGGTGGTGACGGCCGATGCGATGACGATCTCCGTGTCACGCGTCGCGCTGGGCGCACTGAACGAAGCCGAGGTCACCCTCGGATGCGGTACATGATGCCTGCGCTACCGCTACCGCTACCGCTACCGCTACCGGGGCGGCGCGGCTACCGAACCGCGTGCGATCAGCCGATGCGGCATCACATGATCGCGCAGCACCGTTGCGACCCCCGCCGGACGGCGGATGGTGCGCAGCAGGATGTCGACGGCCGCGTTGGCCATCGAGGCGATGGGCTGGTGGATCGTGGTCAGTTCCGGCCATACGGTGGTGGCGGCCGAGGTGTCATCGAAACCCACGACCGACAGGTCGCGCGGCACTTCCAGCCCGCGCCGATGCGCCACGGAGATGGCGGCGGCGCCCATGTCGTCGTTGCTGGCGAAAATCGCGGTCGGTGGCCGGCGCTGGGACAACAGCTTTTCGGCAGCAGCCAGGCCGGACCGGTAGGTGTAGTCACCGTGCTGGACCAGGCCGGGGTCCACCGCCAGCCCGGCCTCGCGCAGGGCGGTGACGAAGCCGTCGTAGCGGAGCGCACTTGCGCTCAGGTCATCGCGCCCTCGGATGAAGCCGATGCGGGTGTGTCCCTGCCGGAGCAGGTGCTCGGTCATTTCCCTGCCCGCACTGAAATCGTCGATGCGGACGCAGGACAGGGCCTCGCTCAGGCGACCCGATGCGATGGCCACCACTGGAATGCCAGCCTTGACCAGTTCGCTTACGGCGGCCTGCGATTCGCAGAGCGGCGGCGGCAGGATCACCCCGTCGACGCGTCCGGCGAGCGCGCGCGCCGCCCTGCGTTCGGAGTCGGCATCCAGGTTGTCCCAGTAGTCGATGACCAGCTGGATGGCGGAACTGGAGGCGACGCGCAGCAGGCCCACCAGCAGTTCGCGCAGGTAGGCGCCGCTGGGGTTGGTGTAGATCAGCGCAATGCGCGTGTGCTGTGCGGCAGCCAGCGAACTGGCGGCAAGATTGGGCGTATAGCCCAGCTCACGCACGGCGCGCAGCACGCGCTCGCGGGTGACGTCGCGCACCTTGCCCTGGTTGATCACCCGCGACACGGTCATCGGCGAAACGCCGGCAAGGGCCGCAACCTCGTCGATCGTCACGCCTGCGGTTCTGCGGCGAACCGATTTCTTCGGCTTGTCCAATGCACGATCCCTTTGTTCTTGGTGGCGCTGCCGCGCGGGTGCGAAGGACGATGATGCGCTGCCCCGGGCCCGGACGTAGTCTACAAAGGCGCATGTTAACGCCGTTGTTGCGTGCTGTCGGCACGCGCCTGTGCGCCGTGCTCGCACTGCTGGTCTGTGCTGGCGGTGCACGGGCGGAGGATGGCTACAGGCTGTGGATGCGCTACCAGCCGGTTGCCGCAACGGTCGCTGCCGATTACCGGCGGCAATTGGCCGAAGTGGTGGCCCCGGATTGCACGCCGATGCAGCGCGCTACCCGCGACGAGCTTGCGCGCAGCCTCCCTGGATTGCTGGGAACGGCGCCGCCAATGCGAACGGCAATCAGTACTGACCATGCCCTGGTGCTGGGTACGCCGCAGTCTTCGGCGCTGGTCGCCGCGTTCGGTAACGAGGTTGCCACGCTGGGCGACGAGGGCTTCCTGATCCGGCAGGTCCGGACCGAGGGGCGCGATGTGCTGCTGGTGGCGGCACGCCGGGACGTCGGCGTGCTGTATGGCACGTTCCACCTGCTGCGCCTGTTGCAGCGTGGCATGCCGCTGCAGGGGCTGGACGTGCGGGAGTCGCCGCGGGTCGCACTGCGTGTGCTCGACCATTGGGATAACCTGGATCGTTACGTCGAGCGTGGCTATGCAGGCAGCTCCCTCTGGGACTGGCAGACGTTGCCGCAGTGGCGTGACCCGCGCTACACCGACTACGCCCGTGCCAACGCCTCGCTCGGCATCAACGGCACCGTCCTCAACAACGTCAATGCCAGTGCGATGAGCCTGTCGCCGGCCTATCTGGCCAAGGCCGCCGCGCTGGCCGACCTGTTCCGCCCCTATGGCATCCGGGTCTACCTGAGCGCACGCTTCAGTGCGCCCATCGAGCTCGGCGGCCTGGCGACGGCTGACCCCCTCGATCCGGCTGTGCGGCGCTGGTGGCACGACAAGGTCGATGAGATCCATGCGCGCATTCCGGATTTTGGCGGCTTCCTGGTCAAGGCGAACTCGGAGGGGCAACCCGGCCCGCAGGATTACGGTCGCTCCCATGCCGACGGCGCCAATCTGCTGGCCGACGCGTTGGCGCCCTACAATGGTGTGGTGATGTGGCGGGCCTTCGTGTATTCGCACGAGGTTCCCGAAGATCGCGCCAAGCAGGCGTACAGCGAGTTTGTCAGGCTGGACGGTGCCTTCCGCCCCAACGTGATCGTGCAGGTGAAGAACGGCCCCATCGACTTCCAGCCGCGCGAGCCGTTCCATCCGCTGTTCGGCGCGATGCCACGCACGCCGCTGATGATGGAACTGCAGATCACCAAGGAATACCTGGGTTTTGCGACGCACCTGGTCTACCTGGGAGCGCTCTACGAGGAAGTGCTGCAGGCCGACACCCATGCCCGTGGCGAAGGCTCCACGGTTGCCCGCGTGATCGATGGCTCGCTGGAGGGCCACGCACTGACCGGTATCGCCGGCGTCGCCAACATCGGCGTGGACCGCACCTGGAGTGGCTCGCACTTCGACCAGGCCAACTGGTACGCCTTCGGCCGGCTGGCCTGGAACCCGCAGCAATCCGCGCGCACGATTGCCGAAGACTGGGCAGCGCTGACCTTCTCGCCCGACCCGCAGGTGACCGGCCCGATCGTGCGGATGATGATGGACTCGCGCGAGGCGGCAGTGGATTACATGACGCCGCTGGGCCTGCACCACCTGATGGCACGCGGCCATCACTACGGCCCCGGCCCCTGGGTGGACGGAGGCCCACGTGCGGACTGGACGTCGGTGTACTACCACCGCGCAGACAGCCAGGGCATCGGTTTTGACCGCAGCGCCGGCGGAAGCAACGCCGTGGGCCAGTACGCCCCGCAGGTCGCCGAGGTCTATGGCGACCCCGAGCGGGTGCCCGAGTCGCTGCTGCTGTGGTTCCATCATGTGCCGTGGGATCACCGCATGCGCTCGGGCAGGACGCTCTGGGATGAGCTGGTCGGGCGCTATTCGCGGGGTGTGCGCCAGGTGCGGTCGATGCAGGACACCTGGGCCGGCCTGAGCGACCGGATCGATCCGCAGCGGCATCGGCACGTTGCTGCGTTCCTGCAGATCCAGCACGACGAAGCGCAATGGTGGCGTGACGCCAGCGTGGCGTACTTCCAGTCACGCAGCGGACGGCCGCTGCCCGCCGGCGAACGGCCCCCGCCGCAGCCATTGTCGTACTACCAGGCGTTGCAGTTTCCGTTCGCACCGGGGGATGGCCGATGAGCAGGTTCGGAGCGGTCGGGTGTGTGCTGTTGATGATGGCTGCGGCAGTAGTGGCGATGCCGGCCGCGGCGCGGGAGACGACAGGACTGCTGCATCCGCTGTTCAGGGATCACGCCGTCCTGCAGCGTGACCGGCCCATTGCGGTCTGGGGGCACGCAAGGCCTGGGCAGCCGGTTTCCGTGACGTTTGCGGGGCAGGCGGTGAGCAGCCGGGCGGACGCCGCAGGCCGCTGGCAGGCGATGCTGTACCCGGTCGCCGCTGGCGGTCCCTACACGCTGGAGGTAAACGACGGAACGCGCCGGCAGACGGCGCGCGACGTGCTGGTCGGCGACGTGTGGCTGTGCTCGGGCCAGTCGAACATGGAGCTGCCGGTGTGGCGCTCGCTCAACGCTGCCAGCGAGATCGCCTCGGCCACGATGCCACGGATCCGGCTGTTCACCGTGCCGCAGCACGCCGCCGTGCAGGCACAGGAGACCTTCAGCGACAGCACTGCCTGGACATCGGCAACGCCTGATGCGGTGCGCGATTTCTCCGCCACCTGCTTCTACTTCGCGCGCGAACTGCAGCGCACGGTCGACGTGCCGATGGGGCTGATCGAGGCGGCGTGGGGTGGCTCGCGGATCGAGGCCTGGACCAGCGTTGGTGCACTGCGCGGGCAGGGCGGCCTGGATGAGGCCCTCGATATCCTCGCGCGGTCTGCGCGTGATCCGCTGGAGGCACGCGCGGCCTGGGGCCGCTACTGGCAGCACTGGTGGGCCACACGCGAGGGCACGCTGCCTGGCGACGCCCCATGGCGGGCGGATGCCGATGACCGCGGATGGTCGCGCGCACCGGCCACACTGGGCGCATGGGAGCGGTGGAACGAGCCCGCACTTTCCGACTACAACGGCATGGTCTGGTATCGCACGCAGGTGATGCTGAGCGCTGAACAGGCCGCACGCGGCGCGACCCTGGAGCTGGCATCGGCCGACGAGGTGGACGTGACCTGGGTGAACGGGGTCGCCGTCGGCAGCCAGTACGGCGCCGGCGAGAGGCGCTACCCGTTGCCACATGGCCTGCTGAAGGCAGGATCCAACAGCATTGCGGTCAACGTGCTGGACACCTACGGGGAAGGCGGCCTGGCCGGTCCTTCAACGGCACACGGCCTGCAGTTCGATTCCGGCGAGCGGGTGCCACTGCAGGGACCATGGATGTATCGGGTTGGGCCGGGCCAACAGGCGCCGCCGTTTGCCCCTTGGCAGGCGGCCACCGGGCTGTCGACGCTGTACAACGGAATGATCGCACCGCTCGGCGATTTCGGGCTGCGCGGCATGCTGTGGTACCAGGGTGAATCGAACACCGGTGATGGCGCGGCATACGCGGCGCGGTTGCGTGCGCTGCGCGACGATTGGCGGCGTCAGTTCGGTGCACGCACGCCACTGCTGCTCGTGCAGCTGGCCAACTATGGCCAGCCGCCGGTTGCGCCTGCCGACAGCGGTTGGGCGCAGGTGCGCGAGGCGCAGCGGCGCGTCGCCGCCGAGGATGCGCGGAGCGGACTCGCCATTGCCATCGACATCGGCGATGCCTACGACATCCACCCGCCGAACAAGCAGGAGCTCGGGCGCCGCCTGGCGCGCGTGGCCCGCCACGTGGTGTACGGCGAGCAGGATCTGGCACCGTCAGGTCCGCGGGCGGTCACGGCCGTGCGGACGCCCGCGGGCGTGTCCATCGCGTTCGAGGATGTCGAAGGCGCGCTCACCGCAACCGGTGCGCTGCGACCGATTGGCTTTGAACTGTGCGAGACCAGGGGTGATACCGGCCACTGCGACTACGGCGACGCCGAACTGGATGGGCGCCGGATCTTGCTGCGCGGCCCACGGTCGACGCACGCAACGCACGTCCGCTACTGCTGGGCCGATGGCCCGGTGTGCACGCTGCGCGATCGCAGCGGGGCACCGGCCGGCCCGTTCGAACTTCCCATTGCCGAAGCCGAGGCCCGACGATGATGACGCTGTCCACGAAGTTCCCTCTGGCCCCCGACAGGGCCGGCCTGAGGTCGATGGCGCGCCGCCTGCTGGGGGCGTTGTGCCTGCTGTCGGCCGCAGCCGCCCGGTCCAGCGCGCCGCCGGACGCTCCGCCGGTGTACTTCGACTGGTTCGAGTACCGCGGCGATGACCAGGCGTTTGAAGTGCCGCTGCCGGCCGGCCACTACCGCAATCCCGTCCTGGCCGGCTTCCATGCCGATCCCAGCATCGTGCGCGCGAACGGCCGGTTCTATCTGGTCAATTCCAGCTTCACCTACTTCCCGGGCATTCCGGTGTTCGAAAGTGCCGACCTGGTGCACTGGAAGCAGATCGGCAATGTGATTGACCGCCCCACGCAGCTGGATTTCGACGGGCTGAGCGTCTCGCGCGGCATCTTCGCGCCCACCATCGAATACCGTGACGGCACCTTCTACGTCGTCACCACCGCTACCGACAGCGGTGGCAACTTCATCGCCACCGCGCGCGACCCGGCCGGGCCGTGGTCCGATCCGCACTGGCTGCCCGGCATCGATGGCATCGATCCATCACTGTTTTTTGACGACGACGGCAAGGTGTACCTGATCAACAACGATGCACCGCCCGGTCCGCCGCGCTATGACGGGCACCGCGCCATTTGGATGCAGCAGATCGATCTGGCGGCGTTCAAGCCGGTCGGGCCCCGCCGGGTACTGGTTGATGGAGGCGTGGAGCCGGCGAAGAATCCGATCTGGATCGAGGGACCGCACATCTACAAGCGGGAGGGCTGGTATTACCTGTCCGACGCTGAAGGAGGCACCGGGCCGCAGCACTCGCAGGTGGTGCTGCGCAGCCGCGCGGTGTGGGGGCCCTACGTTCCCTATGCGGGCAATCCGATCCTGACCCAGCGCGAACTGCCGGACGACCGTCCGCTTCCGATCACCAATGCCGGCCACGCCGACCTGGTCGAAGGCCCGGATGGCTCGTGGTGGGCGGTGTTCCTGGCCAGCCGCAACTATCAGAAGCGCCACTACAACACTGGGCGCGAGACCTACCTGTTGCCGGTGCGCTGGCAGGATGGCTGGCCGCAGATCCTGCCGACCGATCAGGCCATTCCCTACGTGGCCAAGGCGCCGTCATGGATGCAGGGCGAGGCATCCCAGGCCCCGTCGACCGGCAATTTCGTAGCGCGAGACAATTTCGATGGCCCGACGCTCGATCGCCAGTGGCTGCGCGTGCGCGTGCCCAGGCATGCCTGGGCAGACCTGCACAAGCGCCCCGGCAATCTGGCCGTGCACCCGCTCGCCGAGGATCTGGACACGCTGCGCAATCCGGCGTTTCTCGGCCGGCGCCAGCAGCATCTGCGCTTCGAGGCGAGCACCGCGATGACCCCGCCAGCTTCCGGAGTCGCCGCCGGTCTGGCGGCGTTCCAGAGCGAGGCGTACTGGTACTTCCTTGGCGTTCGGGACCTTGGCGGGGGGCGCCTCTCGCTCTTCCTCGAAGCGCGCGACGGTGGCCGCAGCACGCGGACGCTGGCCAGCCGTGAAGTACCGGTGCCTGCAGCACTGCGCCTGAAGATTGCCGGCAACGAGGGCGACTATGCGTTCTCGTTCGACACTGGCGATGGGCAGGGCTGGCAACTGCTCGCAGGCGAGGTGGACGGCACCGTCCTGAGTACGGACCGGGCAGGCGGCTTCGTGGGCGCACTGCTGGGTCCTTTCGCGCGCGACGAGCGCAACGGGAGAAGCAAATGAGGCTGTCGATTTCGTCCAAGGCCCGCCGCCGTACCTGGCGCGGTGGGATCGCCCTGTTCGTACTGACCTGTGTGGCGGCCGCCGCGTCCGCGGCTGCGCCGCGGCCCTGGCTGGACGTTTCGGCCAGCTTCGAGCAACGGGCCGCGGCACTCGTCGCGCAGATGACGCTGGAAGAGAAGGCCGCGCAGATGCAGAACGCCGCGCCGGCGATCGAACGGCTGGGGGTACCCACCTACGACTGGTGGAACGAGGGACTGCACGGCGTCGCACGGGCAGGGCAGGCCACGGTGTTTCCGCAGGCAATCGGCCTGGCCGCGACCTTCGATGTACCGTTGATGGGGCAGGTGGCCACGACCATCAGCGACGAGGCCCGCGCAAAGCACCACCAGTTCCTCCGGGAAGGCGCGCATGGCCGTTACCAGGGCCTGACCTTCTGGTCGCCGAACGTCAACATCTTCCGCGACCCGCGCTGGGGCCGCGGGCAGGAAACCTACGGCGAGGATCCCTACCTCACCGCGCGCATGGGCGTGGCCTTCGTACGTGGCCTGCAGGGCGACGACCCCGTCTACCGCAAGCTGGACGCCACCGCCAAGCATCTGGCCGTGCACAGCGGACCGGAGGCCGACCGCCATCACTTCGATGCACGGCCCAGCCGGCGCGACCTGTATGACACCTACCTGCCGGCGTTCGAAGCGCTGGTGAAGGAAGGCGAAGTGGATGCGGTCATGGGCGCCTACAACCGCGTGTACGGCGAGTCCGCCAGTGCCAGCCGTTTCCTGCTGCACGATGTGCTTCGACGCGACTGGGGTTTCAAGGGCTACGTGGTCTCGGACTGCTGGGCCATCGTCGATATCTGGAAGCACCACCGTATCGTCACCACGCGCGAAGCCGCTGCGGCGCTGGCGGTGAGGAACGGCACCGAGCTGGAATGCGGCCAGGAGTACGCAACGCTGCCTGCCGCAGTGCGCCAAGGGCTGATCAGCGAGGCGGAGATCGACGATGCGGTGACCCGCCTGTTCACCGCACGGATGCGCCTGGGCATGTTCGATCCGCCGGAGCGGGTGCGCTGGGCGCGCATTCCGGCCTCGGTGAACCAGGCGCCGGCCCATGATGCGCTGGCCCTCAAGGCCGCGCAGGCATCGCTCGTGCTGCTGAAGAACGACGGCATCCTTCCACTGTCGCGCGACATCAAGCGCATTGCCGTGGTCGGACCCACTGCCGACGACACCATGGCACTGCTCGGCAACTACTTCGGCACACCGGCGGCGCCGGTGACGATCCTGCAGGGCATACGCGAGGCGGCCAAGGGCGTTGAAGTGCGTTATGCCCGCGGCGTCGACCTGGTGGAGGGCCGCGACGATCCCGGCGCCACACCGCTGATCGAGCCGACCTACCTGCGGCCCTCGGCGGAGTCGCCCGAGCGCGGCCTGCGCGGTGAGTACTTCCGCACGCCCGACCTGTCCGGCACTCCGGCCCTGGTGCGTACCGACGCGCAGATCGGCTTCCGCTGGGACCGCGGCTCGCCGACCGATAACCTGCTGGCACGCGGCGAAGCGGCACCGGGGCAGGGGATTCCCAACGACCGCTTCAGCATCCGCTGGAGCGGCCAGCTGCTGCCCCCCGCGTCCGGTCGCTACCGGCTGGAGGTGGCCGGCGATGATGGCTACCGCCTGTATCTGGACGGCAAGCGCGTGATCGATCACTGGGTGAACACGGATCGCCTGCATGCCGAGGGTGTCGAACTCGACCTGCAGGCCGGGCGTACTTATGACCTGAAGCTGGAGTACTACGACGACCAGCGCGATGCCGGCGTGCGCTTGGGGTGGCGCATGCCCGGTGCCAAGGCGCCGTTCGATGAAGCGCTCGATGCCGCACGCGAGGCCGATGTGGTGGTATTCGTTGGTGGACTCACCGGCGATGTCGAAGGCGAAGAGATGACGGTCAACTATCCGGGCTTTGCCGTTGGCGACCGTACCGACCTGCGACTGCCCGCGCCGCAGCGCACCCTGCTGGAGGCCCTGCACGGCACCGGCAAGCCGGTGGTGATGGTGCTTACCGGTGGCTCGGCCATCGCCGTGGACTGGGCGCAGGCGCATCTGCCGGCGATCCTGATGAGCTGGTACCCCGGGCAACGCGGCGGCACCGCAGTCGGTCAGGCGCTGTTTGGCGACGTCAATCCCGCCGGCCGTTTGCCGGTCACGTTCTACAAGGCCGGCGAAGCGATGCCGGCATTCGACGACTACGCCATGGAGGGCCGCACCTATCGCTACTTCCGCGGCACGCCGCTGTATCCGTTCGGTCACGGTCTGTCGTATACGCGGTTCGACTATGGAACGCTTCGCCTCGATGCAGACAGTGTCCGTGCCGATGGCCGCCTGGGCGTGGCGCTGGATGTGACCAACGCGGGCACCCGCAGCGGTGACGAAGTGGTGCAGCTGTACGTGCGGCGCGAGCACGCTGGCAGCGGCGACGCCGTGCAGGAACTGCGTGGCTTCCAGCGCGTCCAGCTGGCCCCGGGCGAACGCCGCACGGTGACGTTCACCCTGGAGGCGGCGCAGGCCCTGCGCCACTATGACGAAGCGCGCGCGGCGTACGCGGTGCAGCCCGGTGCCTATGAGGTCAGGGTGGGGGCGTCCAGCGCCGATATACGTGCGCAGGGCAGGTTCACCGTGGTGCCCGCGCATGACTGATCATCCCCGCCGGCATCGATTCCGCTTCGACCAGATTCCTTTTCAAGGACGTCCGCTGCATGGCAAGCACTGAACACGCGCTATCGGTCCGCGAGAAGCTCGGCTACAGCCTGGGCGATCTCGCCGCCAACCTGATCTTCCAGACCCTGATCACCTACCTGGCGTTCTTCTACACCGACGTCTACCGCCTGCCGGCTGCCACCGCGGCCACGATCATCTTCGTGGTGGGCCTGCTGGGTGCGTTCGTGTTCACGCCGTTGATCGGCATCGCGGCGGACCGCACATCCACACGCTGGGGCCGCTTCCGCCCATGGATCCTGTGGACAGCCATTCCGTTCGGCGTGCTGTCGCTGCTGGCGTTCAGCACCCCGGACCTGGGCGAGCGCGGAAAAGTGATCTATGCACTGACCACCTACGCGCTGCTGGTCTGCGTCTACGCCGCGAACAACCTGCCGTACTCGGCGCTGAGCGGCGTGCTGACCGGCAGCATGGCCCAGCGCAACAGCCTCTCGGCCTACCGCTTCGTGGCTGTGATGGTCGCGCAGTTCATCATCCAGGTGCTGCTGATGCCGCTGGTGCTGATCCTGGGCGATGGCGACCGGGTGCGCGGCTTCGAGCAGGTCATGACCGCATTCGCCATCATCGGCACGGCGTTCTTCCTGATCACGTTCGCCACCACCCGCGAGCGCATCGTGCCGACGCGCGAGCAGACCGGGGGCGTACTGCAGGACCTGTCGGACCTGCTGCACAACCGCCCGTGGCAGGTGATGCTGGCCCTGACCGTGCTGGTATTCATCAACCTGGCGTTGAAGGGCGGCACCTACATCTATTACTTCCAGTACTACATGAGTGCAGCCGCGCTGGCCGGCTTCCTGGACGGCTCAGGCTTCAACGGCCTGATCAGCGCCTTGAATGCTGCCCTGGCCAGCGCCGGCTTCGCGGCGTTCACCTGGCCGAAGGACGCGGCCACCTCGGCGTTCAGCCTGTTCAACGCGTGCGGCATCCTCTGCATGATCCTGGGCATCGGCGCATCACGACGGCTGGCGGATCGCTTCGGCAAGCGCGACGTCTTCGGTGGCGCCCTGTTTGTCTCGACCCTGTTCCTGCTTGCCTTCTACCTGTTTCCACCCACGGGCGTGGCGGTGGCCTTTGCTGCCTTCATGCTGCATGGCTTCTGCTATGGCATCACCATCCCGTTGCTGTGGGCGATGATCGCCGACGTCGCGGACTACTCGGAGTGGAAGAACCATCGGCGGGCGACCGCGATCATCTTCTCGGCGATGCTGTGCGGGCTGAAGATCGGCCTCAGCGTCGGCGGCGCACTGGTCGCCGCGATCCTTGCCCACTACGGCTACCAGGCAGGACTGGCGCAGCAGCCTGAGGGCGTGGTGCAGGGCATCCGCTTGACCGTAAGCGTCTACTGCTCCCTTCCTTTCCTGCTCGCCGTGGCGCTGCTGTTCCTCTACAGGATCGACAAGCGCACCGAGACCCGCATCGAGCAGGACCTCCACCTGCGTCGCCGTTCCGCCGACGCTTCCGCGTAAGGCCAAGATGACAACCATGATCGACCTCCATGCCGGCGAAGACGGCCAGGCCAGCGAAGCCCGTCTTGCGCAGCTCACCGCGCACGCCATTTCGCAACCGCTGGTGACCCACATCTACACCGCCGACCCTTCGGCGCACGTGTTCGAGGGGCGCCTGTACATCTATCCGTCGCACGACATCGATGGTGGCCAGCCGTTCGACGACGAAGGTGGCCATTTCGGCATGCAGGATTACCATGTGCTGAAGATGGATACGCCCGAAAGCACGGCCGTGGATTGCGGCATGGCGCTGCACGTGCGCGACGTGCCCTGGGCGCGGAAACAGATGTGGGCCCCCGATGCCGCCTGCCGCGATGGGCGCTACTACCTGTACTTCCCGGCCAAGGACGCCGAGGGCCGGTTCCGCATCGGCGCGGCGATCGGCACGCGGCCGGAGGGCCCGTTCGTGCCCCAGCCGGAGCCGATCAAGGGCGCGTACTCGATCGACCCTGCCGTGTTCGAAGACGAGGATGGCAGCCACTACCTGTACTTCGGCGGCATCTGGGGCGGGCAGCTGCAGAAGTATCGTGACAACCAGTACAGCGAGGCCCACGAGGAACCCGAGGGCAGCGCGCCGGCGCTGGGGCCGCGCGTGGGCCGCCTGGACGCCTGCATGACCGAGCTGGCCGAACCCACCCGCGAAGTGCAGATCCTGGATGAGCATGGCCAGCCGCTGCGTGCGGACGACCATGCGCGCCGCTTCTTCGAAGGCCCGTGGCTGCACAGGTACCAGGGTCGCTACTATCTGTCGTACTCCACTGGCAACACCCACCAGCTGTGCTACGCCATCGGCGACAGCCCGTATGGCCCGTTCACCTACGCTGGCGTGATCCTCACCCCCGTGGTCGGTTGGACCACCCACCACTCCATCTGCCAGTTCGAAGGGCAGTGGTACCTGTTCTATCACGATGCACTGATGTCCGGCGGCATCACCCACCTGCGCTCGGCCAAGTGCACACCGCTGCACATGGAGCCGGACGGAAGCATCCGCACGATCAATCCGTATGGGGCCTGAGCGCATGCTGCCGGTGGATGACGCGCTGGCCCCGCTGCCGGCCGGTGAACTGCACTGGCTGAGATGCGGCGAACTGGAGGTTGCGCTCGCCGCAGGGGCGGGCGGGCGCGTGGCGCACCTGCGTTACCGGGGCGTGGAGTGGCTGGTGGATGCGCAGGAGGGCGGGGTGGCTGCGATCGCCTGGGGCTGCTACCCGATGGTGCCCTGGGCCGGGCGCATCCGCCATGGAACGTTCCACTTTGGCGGCAGGCCGCATCGGCTGCCGCTCAACTTCGACGGGCACGCCATTCATGGGTTGGGCTTCTCGCGACCGTGGCAGATCGACCGGCTGGATACGGCGGCAGCCAGGTTGTCGCTGGCGTTGCCGCGCGACGGCTACTGGCCCTTTGGTGGCATTGCCATGCTGGACCTGCAGCTGCAGGCTCACGCCCTGCAGATGCGCCTTTCGGTCCAGGCCGGCGAGCAGGCGATGCCGGCGGTGCTGGGCTGGCATCCCTGGTTCCGGAAGCCGGACCGGCTGCTGTTCACGCCTCGTGCGATGTACCCGCGGGACGGGGAAGGTATTGCCACGCTGCCCTGTGTGGCTCCCACTACCGGTCCCTGGGATGACTGCTTCATCGCCGACAGTGACATCACGCTGATACGCGAAGGCCAGCACCTGCGGCTGCGCTCGGACCACGACCATTGGGTGATCTACGACGGCACGCCGCACGCCACCTGTGTGGAGCCGCAGAGCGGCCCGCCGGACGGCTTCACGCTGGCGCCGCACCGGCTGGAGCCCGGCCAGCGCCTCGCGTTGACGTTCGACCTCGCGTGGGCAGCGGACAGGGCGTGAGCCTGGCACTGGCATGCGTCTCCCCGAACGTGCGGTGCCGGCACAGAAGGACGACCGGCTGCGGATCCTGAACACGCCGAGGAAAGGTGCACCGCTGGTCGGATAGTGGCGATCGGATCACGGAATACACACGATGGGAACATCCCAGGTCCTCGGATGGGCTACGGTGAGGCCATCGGAATCTGGGGGGATTCGTCACAGGAGCAACCGATGCCTATCAGGGCAGTGGTATACGTCAGCGAAGCCAGCCCCACTGTTGTGGGCGACAACGGGCGCAAAGAGGGCAACAGGCTGGACCAGCTGGTCGACGACGCCGCACGTTTCAACCGGGACGCCGGCGTTACCGGCGTGCTTCTCTTCGATGGCGGGCGGTTTCTCCAGTACATGGAGGGACCGGAGGACGGGCTACGGGTAGCGTACGCGCGTGTGCTGGGCGCAACCAGCCACGCAGGGCTGGTGGAGCTGCAGCGGGGCAGGGTGGGCAACCGGCGCCTGCCGTTCTGGCCGATGCGCTGGCTTGCGGTAGAGCCCGGGCAGTTGAAGTCGCTGGCCCACGCGGACTGGATCGGCTTCGTGCAGCGTGGCGATACGTCGGCCGGTGGGCAATCGGCAATGGATCTGCTGGTGGGACTGGTGGAGCCGTACGCCCTTGCCGCATAACGCAAGGGGATTGCCAACGTACGCTACGGGCGAGCAGTCATCTCCTGCAGTTCCAG
Source organism: Stenotrophomonas thermophila (assembly GCF_001499715.1). Taxonomy (NCBI): domain Bacteria; kingdom Pseudomonadati; phylum Pseudomonadota; class Gammaproteobacteria; order Lysobacterales; family Lysobacteraceae; genus Stenotrophomonas; species Stenotrophomonas thermophila. The sequence continues at coordinate 125,094 of NZ_CVIW01000056.1, forward strand.
TCAACCCGCACTGCCCGCGATCACTGCATCGTGCAGATCACGCTGGCGTGCCGGTTCGTTGGACGGGTCCGGACGGACGATGCAGGGCAGGTGCCATGCCGCTCTCCGCGTGAAGATCCTGTACAGTCGTGACACGGTGCTTTCACTGCCGCCGACATCCGTGATGGCCACACTGCAGGCTCCTTCCAGAGCAGGAGGTGCCCGATGGCTACCTGTGATGTCTGCGGCAACGACTACGACAAGAGCTTCACCGTACAGCAAGGCGGGCGTAGCGGCACGTTCGATTCCTTCGAATGCGCGATCCATGCGTTCGCCCCGCGCTGCGCCCACTGCGATTGCGCCGTCATCGGACACGGTGTCCAGGGAAACGGCCAGATTTTCTGCTGCGCACATTGCGCCGGTCATGCCGGTGTAAAGGGTGTCGCAGACCGGGCTTGAGCCGAATACTGCTCCATCCCGCCGGTCATGCCGGCACCAGAGAAGCAATTCGTGCCACCCGGGCTGCTCCCGAATCGGCGAGCAGCGCCATTGCCCGCTGTTTCTGTGACGGTACCCCCGCCACGGCCTCCCTTGCCAAGACGACGTCGAACTCCCTGGCGTTGGCGTCCAACGCGGTTGCCAGCACACACGAATCGGCTGTCATCCCGCTGAGCCAAAGTCGGCGCACGCCCAACTTGGCCAGCAGGACCGGCAGCGGGGTGGCGAGGAACGCCGAGTGCTTGGGCTTGAGTACAAAGTAGTGATCGGGCAGGGGCGAGAGCAGGTCGGCTATCCGCCCGGCTGCGCCGCCGTCCCGCTTGCACTGCGCAACCTGTTGTCGGAAGTCGCGCTTCCAGTCGGAGAAATTGTCATTGGCATAGATGACCGGCCACCTGCGGTCATCGAAGTGGTCTCTCAAACGCCGGATCTGTCTGGCCGCCCGCTCCGCAACGGGCGCAAGATCCTGCGCGCCGGGGAAGTCGAAACGGCTGAACATGTCGATGATCAGCAAGGCCGTCGATGGATCCTGTCCCATGGCTCAATCACCTGTCTGTGCGTGCGGGGCCTCGACCGGCTTGGACTGCGGTGAATCCTTCTGGCGCAGGAAGATCGTCAGTACAACCAGGGACAGCACGGCGAGAAATTCGCTCTGCCAGTTCTGCATCGATTCAAACCAGAATGTGCTGCTGGCCAGGTGCTGCAGGAAGCCGGGTGCGGGCAGGCCCCGCAACAGCTGCTCGGCTTGCTCGGCTCGCCAGCTTCCCAACGCGTGCAGCGTGAAGCTCAACAGGAACAACAGCCCGAAGGCGATTGCAAGCGAATGACCGTACAGCACCTTCCAGACGCCGCCACGCCTCACCGGCCAGGGCGTGGGTCCTGGCTCGACGCGGCTCTGCTCCTGTGCAGGATCCAACGGCCGCGATTCAGCCGAGCCACGCTGGCGAAGGGTGACGGTCAGTAGAACATACATGCCCATCTGCAGGAATTCGCTCTCCCAGTTCTCGAATGTGGCGCTGACGAAGTGGCCGGTCGCCAGGTAGTGCCATAGATCGATCGGCGCGCGCCCGTGCTGCGTCAACTCCTCGTTGTGGACATGGTGCCCCGCAACTGCCTGCCCAACGATGAACACGACGGTGAGTGCAAGCAGCACCAGCGAGAGACCGTTGCGTTTCCACATGCAACACCTCGATCAGCTGTTCCAGAGACCGTGCGGAAGCATGCGCGGGCAGGAGCGCAGGGCTCGTGATCACTGCGCATCGAGGATGTGAGGCGGGCTCAACGCTTGCCTGTCGGGTCTGGATCCGGCCGCTCGTAGTCTTCAGGTACCGCCTTGGGGCCGTCCCCATCGTCGGGCATGTCGTGGTCCTTCCACCTGGCCTGGTCGTTGCGACGTTTGTCCGGCGTGTGGGCCTTCGACTGATCGTCCACGTCCGTGGTTGGATTGAAAGGCAACTTGTCGTTCATGAGCAGCTCCTGCGACGAGAACCTGAAGCCTGCACCGCGCCGGGTTAACGCCACGACGCCGCGGAATGAACGCCGCGCACACCAGGATGTCACCGCAGCGGGGGGACTGCCCTGCGATGCTGGTGTTCCGATCTTTCTGGAGAACCGCGATGCAGGCATTGACCTATCACGGCCGCAAGGATGTGCGCGTCGAGACCGTGCCGGACCCGGTGCTGGCGGCCGAGGATGATCTGATCCTGAGGGTGACCGCCACCGCCATCTGTGGTTCGGACCTGCACCTGTACCGGGGCAAGATTCCTGACCTGCACGATGGCGATGTGCTGGGCCACGAATTCATGGGCGTGGTGGAAGAGGTCGGCAGCGGCGTGACCCAGGTGAAACCCGGTGATCGCGTGGTGATCCCGTTTGTGATTGCCTGTGGCGAGTGCTTCCACTGCCGGCTGGCCGAGTATGCCGCCTGCGAGACCACCAATCCGGGCAAGGGCGCCGCACTGAACCAGAAGGGCATACTGCCTCCGGCCGCATTGTTCGGCTACAGCCATCTGTATGGCGGCGTGGCCGGCGGGCAGGCCGAATTTGTACGCGTGCCGAAGGCGAATGTAGGCCCGCTGCGCATCCCGGAAGGCGTGGCCGACGAGCAGGTTCTGTTCCTTTCGGACATCCTGCCCACCGGCTACCAGGCCGCGCTGAACGCTGGGGTCAAGCCCGGCTCGACGGTGGCCATCTTCGGTGCGGGGCCGGTGGGGCTGATGAGCGCAGCCTGCTGCCGGCTGCTGGGGGCCGAGACCATCTTCATGGTGGACCATCTTCGCTACCGCCTTGACTACGCGCGTCGCGCCTACGGGGTGACCCCCATCGACTTCACGGAGATCGAGGACCCGGCCGATTACATCCTGACCCAGACCAGCGGGCGGGGCGCAGACGCCTGCATCGAGGCCGTTGGCTTCGAGGCCGAAGGCAGTGCGCTGGAGTCAGCGCTGACCGCCGTGAAACTGGAAGGCAGCAGCGGGGTGGCGATCCGGCAGTGCATCGCCGCGGCCCGCCGCGGCGGCGTGGTCAGCATCCCCGGTGTCTATGCCGGCTTCATCCACGGTTTCCTGCTGGGCGACGCGTTCGACAAGGGCTTGACGTTCAAGATGGGGCAGACCCACGTGCAGGGACTGATGCCGGAGCTGCTCGACGCCATCATGGAAGGAAAGCTGGACCCGGGTGACATCATCTCGCACCGGATGCGCCTGGCCGATGCAGCGCAGGGCTATGCGATGTTTGATGCCAAGGATGACGACTGCCGCAAGATCGTTCTGACACCGTGAGCGTGGCGCCATGAGTGCGATTGTCGTGGGCTGTGTGTACGCACTGTGGTTGGTGGCCGGTTCGCTGGACTTCCATTTTCACCGCCGGACCGACCTTCCACACACCTCCGCGATGCGCGAAAGCCTGTTGCATGGGGTGCAGCTGCTTCTGATCGGCAGCGGCGTGCTGGCGTGGCTGCTGCTGGAAAACACGTTGTCGCTGGTCACGCTCCTGGCGCTTCTGGTCATTGCTCACGCAATCGCCGGCTACCTGGACACCGTCAGCGCAGACGGCCGTAGACGCATCAGTCCGGCGGAGCAGCATGTGCATAGTGTGCTGGATGCCGCGCCGTGGGTCCTGTTGGCCTGGGTGGCCTGGCAGGCCCATCCTCGATGGTCGCTCAGTGTGGAACCGGCAGCACCCGGGATCTGGTGGTGGGTCCTGCTGCCGGCGTCTGGCCTGGTGGTGCTGCCTTGGCTGTGGGAGCTTCTCCAGTGCGTGAGGGCTAGAGCGAGGCGCCCGCGCTGACCGGGTGAGGATCACCGCACAGGGTATTCATGGGCAGGCCACGCTTCCAGCCGAGTGATGTGGCCGCTGGCGCCTGCGCCCATTACCATCTACAGCCGTGAACGCTGTTGGCGCTGAACTGCTCGGCCGGGAGCGCAGAAGCTCCCGCCTGCCGACACGTTATCGCAGCGTGCAGCTCGGGGGAGGGCACTGGTAGCGCGGCGATTGAACCCCTCATCCCTGCCTACATCTGCGCGGCGATCATTGAAGTGCAGGAAATTTCCTGCGCCAGAAGGAACGAATGTGCCCCTCCGTGCAGTCGCCTACACAAGTGAGGCGACATCGGGGCTTTCCATGGACCATGTGGATGACCTCGCCAGGGCCGCCGCCCGCTTCAACCTTGAAGCCGGCGTTACGGGTGTGCTTCTTTATGACGGGCTCCGCTTCCTGCAGTACATCGAGGGGCCGGAAGACAGCATCAACGTGGTGTACAGCCGTATTCTCAGTGCCCGCAGCCATCGCGAGCTGATCGAGCTGGGCCGCGGCAGGGTTTCCGGCAGGTTCTTTCCCTATTGGTCGATGCGATTGCTGTGGGTTGAGGCCTCCGAGATCCGCAGCGTCGCGCACGGCAACTGGGATGGCCTCTCACGTGGTGGCGCGCTGCGCCAGCTGGGCCTGGTGGTAGCCCCGCACCTGGGGTGACGGTTGCATGGATTCAATGCGCGGGCGGCTGCGCGCAGGTATCGCCCAGCACGCGCCGAACCGTGTCCTGCAATTGACTCACATGGAACGGTTTGGCCACGAAGGCCGCGCGCCGGTGGCGCTGCGGCACCAGCTGGTCGTAGACCGCAGAGACGAACAGGTAGGGGATGCCGAGTTCTGCCAGGCGATCAGCGACGGGAAAGACCACACCGTCGCGGAGTTCGACATCGAGCACCGCGCCGTCGAATCGCTGGGTGTCCAGCAGCCCGAGAGCGTCGAACACGCTGTAGGCATGCGTCACCTGATCACCGACGTCCTCAAGGGCGTGCTCCATGAGTGCGGCCAGGTCGAGTTGGTCTTCCACCAGCAGCAGGTTGCATCTGCGCTGGCTCATTGCGGATTGCATGCGTACATGCCTGTGTTGTCCTGGGAACATCAGTTTCTGCTGTGCTGCATCAAGATCCTGCGTGCGCATTGTCAGTCCGGCGCGAAGCCTTGCGCGCGTGACCAACCTCGTGGAGGAGGCGTGGAGGGCCTTATGGATTTCGTTGACGGCTTCTTGGCATGCGCTGTGGATACTGCCGCCGACCCCTGTATCGGAGTTTCTGCCATGCCTCTATCCGGAAACGAAGCGGCCTCTCCAGGCGTGCTGCGTATCGAGTGCATGCCGCTCGATTGTGGCGGCGCCGCCATTGTCGTGGAACTGGACCGTACGCCTGAACGGACATGGATGAAGTCGCTGAAGCGGGCATTGCAGGCCGACGATGCCCTTGAAGGCGCACAGGCCAAATTTGATGGCCGTTTTGTCTATGTCGTGGGCGTGGACGGGGGTGGGCACCGCGCTCAACACCGCGTGATGCAGGCCGTGATGGCAGCGGACGGCGGGGGCGCTTCGGACACCCGCCCCCGGGGCACCAGGGTGGGCGCGGTCGCATCGAGCGCCCTGGCGACCTGAGGGCGCCCCGGGTCCAGTCCGGGGTGCGGATGTTATCGCTGCATCAGCGCTGCGTGCAATGCCAACCTGCGGCGGCTCACATCGCCCGACAACGCGGTGATTGCGCTCGCTCCACGATGTCTCCGGAGGCATGTCGCCCCGCACCGGAGATCGAGATGGCAGACCAGAACACCGCCCGAAGCGAGCGCCTGCTGAAGTGGCTGCAGGACGCCTACGCCATGGAACAGGAAGCGGAGACCATGATGAAGGCCATGGCTTCGCGGATCGAGAACTATCCCCAGCTTGCCGCACGCATCAGCCAGCACGTCCAGGAGACGCAGGGGCAGTCCGCCTCACTGCGGCAGTGCATTGAGGCGCTGGGAGGAAGCGTGCCCACCGCGAAGGGATTGTTCGCGAGCATGACCGCCGCCATCCACGCCGCCGGCAACACGCTGATGGAAGACGAGGTGGTCAAGAGCGTGGGCCTTTCATTTGGCTTCGAGAACACCGAGATCGCCACGTACAGGGCGCTGGTGATCGCTGCCGAGCGCGCTGGCGCGCCCGACATTGCGGCGGTGTGCGGCCAGATCCTGCAGGAAGAGGTTGCCATGGCGCGCTGGCTGGAGGACCACCAGGACGGGCTGGTCGGAGCGTTCCTCAACCGTGACGAAACGCCCGGCGCCCAAGCCAAGCGTTGACCCCTAAGCCAGCCCACACCAGCCACCGGAGAAGCCCTCATGTTCTTTCATCACAAGAAACTGATGTATACCGTGCGCGTCCGCGAATCCAACCCGCAGCTCGCCAGCCTCATGCTTGAACAGTTCGGCGGCCCACAGGGCGAGTTAGCCGCCGCGATGCGCTACTTCACCCAGGGACTTGGCGAATGCGATCCCGGGCGCAAGGACCTGTTGATGGACATCGCCACCGAGGAGATCAGTCATCTGGAGATCATCGGCACCATCATCGCCATGCTCAACCGCGGGCCCAAGGCGATCCAGTCCGAAGGGCTTGCCGAGGCCGAGGACATGCGGCTGCTGGGCCAGAACAGCACCAGCCACACCGAACAGATCCTGTACGGCGGCGGCCCCGCGCTGGTCAATTCCAGCGGGGTGCCGTGGACAGCCGCCTACATCGACTCGATCGGCGACCCCACCGCCGACCTGCGCTCGAACATCGCGGCCGAAGCGCGCGCCAAGCTGGTGTATGAGCGCCTGATCAACGTTACCGACGACCCGGGCATCAAGGATGCGCTGCGCTTCCTGATGACCCGCGAGATCGCGCACATGAAGTCGTTCGAGAAAGCGCTGCACAGCATCCAGCCCAACTTCCCACCGGGCAAGCTGCCGGGGGATCCGGCGTTCACCGATCTGTACATGGACATGTCGCAGGGTGACGGCGCCGACGATCTGCAGGGCAGCTGGAACAGCGGCGAGCTCTGGGAGCGGGTCAGCGACCGCGACGCACAGGCCGCTGTGGATGGTGGCGACGGCGGCGGCACGGTGGACCTGGACCCGCGCGAACAAGCGGCGGTGCAGGCCATGACCCTGCGCACGCTCTCCGACCCGGAAGCGCGGCCGGCCACCGGGGCCGAGCTGGGGGCAGGCCCGGGTGCAGGTGCACTGGACCTGCCGCCACGCGAGCCGTGAAAGAAGCCGGGGCGCCCGTTCGCGGCGCTCCGGTTGCAACGCCCCGAGCCGCGTGGGGCGTACAAAAGTGGGCGGACATCACGTCCGCCCACGAAGGGATGCAACGGGTTTCAGCGCCGATCAGCGCTGCTGGCCACCGCGGTTGTTGCCGCCGCCGCGTTCCTGCTGTTGCTGCCCGCCGCCCTGGTTGCCGCCCTGGTTGCCGCCACCGCGACTGTTCTGGCCGCCTTCGCGGCCGATGTCAGCCATGTGCTGGCGGTCCTGGCTCACTGCTTCGCCGCCCTTGCGGCCGGCTTCGCGTGCTTCTTCCGAGCTGAATTCGTGGGCGTTGCCTGACTCGTGCGCGGCACGTCCACCCTTGGCGGCGATCTCGCGCTGCTTGTCCTCGTCCATCGAAGCGAAACCGCGGTTGCTGGTGCCCTGGTTCTGGTTCTGGTTGGCCATGGAAAGTCTCCTTGGGTTCAGCCGCCTCATTGGCGGCAGCGACCATCTTCCAGATCCGGCGCTAGACGGCGGTGGCATGACCGCCAACGTCGTGTCATCCGGAAGGCTCTGATTCCTCATCCGTCCTCCACGAACATCCCTGCACGCGTGCGCACAGTGGCAGACACACGTTCCGCGGCCCAACCGTGCGTCAACGCGATGCGGAAGGTACACGCCACAGTTCGACGCAGCCTCCACACCGGTCTCACCGCGCGTACGATCGGTGTGGCTAAGGTAGAGCGGTCTGCAACAACCGGTGGTGCCATGCCCTTCAGAGCGATTGCCTATGTAAGTGAAGCCTCCCGCAACCTGACGGAACAGCGGCTGCAGCAACTCGTGGCGGAGGCGGTGCAGTTCAACGAGTCCGCCGATGTCACCGGCACATTGCTGTTCGATGGCTCGCGCTTCCTGCAGTACCTGGAAGGCCCGGAGGCAGGGGTCAAGGCGGTGTACACGCGCATTCTGGCTGCAAGCAGCCACAGCGGAATCGTCGAACTGAACCGGGGCAGGGTGGGTCGCCGACAGTTTCCGCGCTGGCGAATGCGCAGCGTGCGGGTGGATGAGCTCGCGCTGGGAAAGATCGCCATTTCCGACTGGACCGGCTTCGTGCGCAGCGCCTCGGCGCTGCAGTCGGGCACCAGTGCCCTGGATCGACTACTGTCGGTCTCGCAATCGCAGACGGAAGCAAGCGCGGGTGGCATCATCGAACCAGACGGGCAGCTGGCACGATGAAGGCCACAGCCGCCCCGGTTGCGTCCGGCCCAGCACGCGTCGGTTGTGCGGGATGGTCGCTGCCGCGGGCGGATCAGGAAGCGTTCGGCGCGGGCGACAGCCTACTGCAGCGCTATGCCACACGCCTGTCGATGGTGGAGATCAACTCTTCCTTCTATCGATCGCACCAGCCCAAGACTTACGCGCGATGGGCGGCGAGCGTGCCGGAGGGCTTCCGGTTCGCGGTGAAACTGCCGCGAGAGATCAGTCATGAGCGTCGGCTGCGCGACCCAATGCAACCGCTCGAGCGGTTCCTTGAAGGCGTGCTGGAGCTGGGTGAAAAGCTCGGTCCGTTGCTGCTGCAGTTGCCGCCGAGCCTGGTGTACGACACGGCCACGGCCAGCGCATTCCTGCGGGGCCTGCGCGCGCGCACCCAGGCCGATGTGGCGTGCGAGCCGCGCCACCCCAGTTGGTTCACGCCGGAAGTGGATGCGCTTCTGAGCGCGCATGGTGTTGCACGGGTAGCCGCAGATCCGGCACGAGTGCCGGCGGCAGCGGTTCCCGGCGGTGATCGTGCGTGGAGCTACTGGCGCTGGCACGGCCAGCCGCAGATCTATCGCAGTGCGTACAGCGAACAGGCCCTGGCGGAACTGGCGCAAGGGCTGCGGCGCGAAGCTGATGCGCAACGGCCGGCCTGGTTCGTACTGGACAATACAGCACTGGGCCATGCCACCGGCAACGCACTGCGCCTGCAGGCGCTGCTGCAGGAGAACGCCCATGCCTGAAGGTCCTTCCATCGTACTGCTGCGCGAAGCCACTAGCCATTTCAAAGGGCACGTGGTCCGCACCGTCTCCGGAAACAGCCGCATCGACCTGTCGCCGCTGCAGGGCCGAAGGGTCAAGGCGGTCCGCAGTTGGGGCAAGCACTTCCTGCTGGAATTCAGCCGCCACACGCTGCGCATCCACCTGATGATGTTCGGCAGCTGGCGCATCGACGAACGGAAGCCAACCCCGGCGCGTGTATCCCTGCTGTTCGACAATGGCGAGCTGAACTTCTATGCGTGTTCCGTGCGGCTGATCGACGAGCCGTTGGACGATGTCTACGATTGGCGCGCGGACGTCATGAACGATGTCTGGGATCCGAAGTTGGCCCGGCGCAAGCTGAAGGCCCTGCCGGACGTCATGGTCTGTGACGCGCTTCTGGACCAAGCGGTCTTTGCCGGCGTGGGCAACATCATCAAGAACGAGGTGCTGTTCCGGATAGGCGTGCATCCCGCCACCCGCTTGGGCGACCTGCCGCCACGCAGGCTTACCGCGCTGATCGAACAGGCGCGCGCCTACAGCTTCGACTTCCTGGAATGGAAGCGGCGCTTCGAACTGAAGAAGCATTGGCAGGTGCACACGAAGAAGGTCTGTCCCCTGTGCGGTGGCCCAATCAGCAAGCTCTACATGGGGACCACGCGGCGGCGCACGTTCTTCTGCCCCAATGATCAAGTGTTCTACGGGCACTGAGGCCGCCGTCCGTGGCAGCCGGGTTCCAAGGCGCGCCGATCAGGCGGCCTGCGCGGCCTTGGCGTTGCCGCCGCCCTTGGCCAGCAGGGTCAGCTTTTCGTCGGTGGCCTTCTCTTCCTCAAGCGTCTCCAGCAGCAGCGGCAGGGCGTCCTTGTAGCCCAGCTGCTTGGCCAGCGCGGCAATGGTCCCGTAGGACGCAATCTCGTAATGCTCGACCTTCTGCGCGCCGCCGATCAGCGCAGCATCCCGCACCGGGCCCTTGTCGATGCTGTCGATCACTTCCTTGCCTTCCTCCACCAGGCCCTCCATCGCCGCGCACTTGATGCGCTTCAGGCGAATGCCCAGGATCTCGACAACCTGGTCGATGCGTTCGATCTGGCCCTGGGTCTCTTCCAGGTGCGTCTCAAACGCCGTGGCCAAGTCCGGATTCTCGGCCGCACGGGCCAGGCGTGGGAGGGCCTTGGTCAGCTGCTTCTCGGCGCTGTAGATATCCGAGAGTTCGTGGATGAACAGGTCTTCCGCCGTCTTGATAGCCATACTGGGCTCCGCAGTGAGTGGAGCGATCAGCGTAGGGTCTTCCCGGTTGCGATCAGGCAGGTGCCAGGTGAAGGCGGCATGTGAAGGTCCACGCGAACCGTGCGCGTGCCCTTCACGATGCGGGATCCGCCACTGCGGGTTGGCGCCGGTGCCGCCAAGCCTTCGCCATGGCTTCACAATGGCATCGCCTCGTGCCCATGCACCGGCCGGTACGGTCACTTCACGCCCGACCACGCGCGGAGACTCCCATGAGCGATGACAAGCAGAAAACCGGCCGCCCGGACCGGGATCGCATCAACGTCAACGAAGATTACGAGCTGCAGTACTGGACCACCACGCTGGGCGTGTCCGCCGAGGAACTTCGTGCTGCCGTGGCGGCGGTCGGACCCACCGCCGTTGCTGTCCGCAAGCATCTGGGAAAATAGCGCGGAGTTGCCCATGTCCCTGGTCGAGTACCGCCGCAAGCGCAGTTTTGACAAGACCAAGGAGCCCGAGCCGGGCAAGGCGCTGCCGAAAGGGCAACGCGCCATTTTCGTGGTGCAGCTGCACCATGCCAGCCGGCGGCACTATGACTTCCGCCTTCAGGTAGGGGACGCGCTGAAGAGTTGGGCTGTGCCCAAGGGGCCCAGTTACGACCCGAAGGTCAAGCGCATGGCGGTGGAGGTGGAAGATCATCCTGTCGACTATGCGACTTTCGAAGGCGAAATCCCCAAAGGCCAGTACGGCGGTGGCCATGTGGCCCAGTTCGACCATGGCGTGTGGGCGACGCAGGGCGACCCGGAAGCCCAGCTCGCCAAGGGCCATCTGCGATTCGAACTGTTCGGCGCCAAACTGAAGGGCGGATGGCATCTGGTCCGCTCCGGGAAGCCGGCGCGCCAACCGCAGTGGCTGCTGTTCAAGGATGACGACGAATTCGCCAGCGACATCGAGGCAGACGATCTGCTGGCGGATGTCGCTGAAGCGCCCGCGGAGGATCTGAAGCGGGCCGGGGCCGGCAAGAGCGCGAAGAAGCGGCTCACCGCGGTACCCGTCAAGCGCACCCGACGAACGAACTGGGCGAAGAAGGCGCTGGTGCTCAGCAAGGCAAGAAAGGCCGCAGCGCCGTCCGGTCCATTCGAACCGCAGTTGGCCAAGCTGGGAGACGCGCCGCCCCAGGGCGAGCAGTGGGTCCACGAGATCAAGTGGGACGGGTACCGCATCCTTGCCACGGTCGCCAAGGGCAAGGTGCAGCTGTGGTCCCGCAATGCACTGGAATGGACCGGCAAGATCCCCGAGATACGTGACGCGGTGGCGGCGCTGGGCCTGACTTCAGCCGCACTGGACGGTGAGCTCATCGCCGGCGCCGGCACCAAGGAGGACTTCAACCTGCTGCAGGCCACGCTCTCCGGCGAGCGCCAGGGCGTGCTGACGTATGCCCTGTTTGATCTGCTGCATCTTGATGGCGTGGACGTCGCCGATGCGCCGCTCCTGGAGCGCAAGGCCTTGCTGCAGTCCATGCTGGAAGGGCAGGGCAGCCCGTTGGCGTTCAGTTCCCATGTGCAGGGCGATGGCGACGAGGCCTATCGCCTGGCCGGTGAGCAGCATTTCGAAGGCATCATTTCCAAGCGCGCCGACGGCAGCTATCACAGCGGCCGCAGTGATGACTGGCGCAAGACCAAACAGCTGGCCAGCGACGAGTTTGCGGTGGTGGGCTACACCGCACCCAAAGGCAGCCGTGCCGGCTTCGGCGCGCTGCTGCTGGCCCGTCCAGATGCGGAGCACGGCTGGCTTTACGCCGGCCGGGTGGGGTCCGGGTTCTCGGACGAGCTGATCGGCGACATCAGCAAGCGCATCAAGGGCGGTGGCGGCCGCAAGCCAACCGCGTACGTGCCCACCCAGGACACCGACCTGCGCGCTGCGACCTGGTTCGAGCCGCGATTCGTGGTGGAGGTCTTCTACCGCGGGATCGGCGGGCAGAAGCTGTTGCGCCAGGCGTCGCTGAAGGCGGTGCGCGCGGACAAGGATATCGCCGACCTCGCCGATTCCGATCGCGCTGGAACGGCCCTGGCGGCGGCGCGCACACCGGCACCCCCGCGACCTGCGCGCAAGACCAGGCTGGCACCGGTGGCGGATCGCGCGCCGCCATCGCTGTCCTCGCCGGGCAAGATCCTGTTCCCCGGCGACGGTTACACCAAGCAGGACGTGTGGGATTACTACACGGCAGTGATGGAGCACCTGCTTCCCGAGGTGATTGACCGCCCGCTCTCGATCATCCGATGCCCCAGTGGCGCCACAAAGCCCTGCTTCTTCCAGAAACACCATACGGCCGGGCTGGAGCTGGTCGACGCAGTAAAGCTCAAGGAAGAAAGCGGGGTAAACGCGCATTACCTGGTGGTGCGTGACCCGGCCAGCCTGCTGGAACTGGTGCAGTTCAACGCATTGGAATTCCACCCGTGGGGCAGCCACGCCGAAACGCCCGACAAGGCCAACCGGGTGGTGTTCGATCTGGATCCAGGACCCGGCGTTCCCTTTGCCGAGGTCAGGAAAGCGGCCACCGACATCCGCAAACTGCTGGCGCAGCTGGAACTGGAGTCGTTCCTGCGGGTATCCGGCGGCAAGGGCCTGCACGTGGTTGTGCCGCTCGATCCGGGATGTGATTGGGACCTGACCAAGCGCTTCGCCAGAGGCTTCGCCGAAGCGCTGGCGCAATCCGAGCCCCAGCGGTTCGTGGCAACGGCCACCAAAAGCCTGCGCAACAAGCGGATCTTCGTCGACTACCTGCGCAATGGGCGCGGTGCAACGGCGGTCGCGTCCTACTCGCTGCGGGCCAGGCCGGGGGCACCGGTGGCGCTGCCGATTGCATGGAGTGATCTGTCAAAACTCAAGCGCGCCGACGGGTTCACGATCAAGGATGTGCCGGCAAAGCTCAAACGACGCCGCAAGGACCCGTGGGCCGGCATCGGGCAAGTGAAACAGAATCTCGCGCGATGGGCGCAGTCAGACCCGTAGCAAACGGCGAGGGGCCTCCATAGCCGGCCTGCCACGGAATCTCTCCGCTGCACAGATGGAGGTGCCCGGTGCGCATCATGCAGTTGCAGCCGGGCCTCCGGGTCCGCACTGGCAGCAATGTAGTCCAGCGCTTCGGCGAGCATGCACATGAACTCCTGCTCGGGGTAGAACGCCGCCCATTCCGGCAGCATTTCCTCCAGTTGCGCGATCATCAGGTCAATCTCCAGGTGCGTGCTCACTGCGGGTTCCGCCTTCCGGGCAAGCTGGCAACCACACCGCAAGGACGGTGTTGTGGGCCGCACAGCGGACGCAGGCGTGCCGTCTACGCGACGTTCACCACCCCCTGTTCGGCATCGCTACGGCTACGCGTGTGAGGATTTTCTGCACGGACGCACCACGGCTGTTTCACCCCCGGCGGCGTATCAGGGAAGGCTTCCAGCTGACTCTGCAAGGGTGCATTTCATGACCGACCCGTTACCGCGCGCCAGCCTATGGTCCCGTGACAGCGATTCGAACAGCTTTCGCCCACTTGCCGGAACCACGCGGGCGGACGTGCTGGTGGTTGGCGCCGGCATGACCGGCCTGTTGACAGCGGCCCGCCTGGCCGATGCCGGGCTGGATGTGCTGGTGGTCGATGCGGGGCCCATCGGTGGGCGCAACACGGTGATGTCCACCGGCAATCTTTATGCGCCCGTCTCCCGGCTGGCCGATCTGGTCTCCCGTTGGGGCGGTGACACGGCCAGCCGTGTCGTACAGTGGCGGCAGCAGGCGCTGCGGTCCATCGAAACCCTGGTGCATCGCTATGATCTGCGCTGTGGCTTCGAACGCGTGGCCATGCAGTACGGCGTGCAGGAGCGCACCCGCGAGGTCACCGCGCAGTTCGAGCGTGAGCTGCAGGCCTATCAGCGCGTCGGCCTGCAGTGCGAACACCGGCAGTCCGGGCTGCCGTTTGCATTGGGCCACGCTTTCCGTGTTCCCGACCAGGCGCAGTTGGATCCGGCGGCGTTCTGCAGGCAACTGGCAGGTCATCTGGCCGGTCGCGTGCGCATCCACGACTGGACCCGGATCAGCAGCATCGAGGCATCCGCCGGGGTTGCGACAGCCGATGGCGCCCGTATACAGGCCAGGCAGTTCGTGCTGGCTACGCATTCGCCCGCAGGCTTCAACCTGGTGCAGGCCGAGATGGAGGTGTACCGCGAGTACGGGGTGGCGGTACAGGTTGCCAACCCACCTGCGGCAGGCATTCACTGGATCGCCGACCGGCAGCGCTCACTGCGCGGGGCGCACGGCGCTGATGGCCGCGACTGGCTGGTGCTGGTCGGCGAGACACATCGCACCGGCGAAACCCCGGTGATGGATCCGGCACAGCATCTGGTCGCCGAGGCGCGTCGCAACTTCACCGTGCAGGGCGAACCGCTGTGCTGGTCGGCGCAGCAGTTCCGTGCAGCCGACCAGTTGCCCTACATCGGCAGCAGCGCGCACGACAATGTGTGGGTCGCCACCGGCTATGGTCCCGATGGCTTGACCTGGGCGGGCGTGGCCGCTCGTGCGATCACCGAGGGAATCATGGGCACGACCAGCGAGATCGAGAAGCTGCTAAGCCCCATGCGTTTCACGCCAGTGCGCTCGGCGGCCGGCTGGGCCCGTACCAATGGCACGGTTGCACGGCACATGGTGGGAGATCGCCTTGGTGCTGCGCCGTCGCACTCACCCAGCGAGTTAAGCCGTGGCTGTGGCGCACTGCTGGACGTGGATGGAAAGCGGACCGCCGTCTACCGCGATGAGCACGGCCAGCTGCACGCGATGTCGGCGCTGTGCCCACACCTCAAGTGCGTTGTCCAATGGAATGGCCATGAACGCACATGGGATTGCCCATGCCACGGCAGCCGCTTTTCCGCCACCGGGGCGCTGCTGGAAGGCCCCGCCCGGCAGGGCCTCACGCCAGAACCGCTGCAGGCGGAGCAGCCGCTGCAGCGGTGACCCTCAGGCTTCGGCGGCCGCATCCGCCTCGCAGGGCATGCAGCGTTCCTTCTTGGACTTGATGTCTGCAGCGGTCTTCGCCAGTGCCTCGTAACGCTGGCGAATCTCTTCAAGGTGCGCCGGCTCCATCGACTCCAGGTTCAACAACTCCTGGTTGGCGTCCTTGCTGACCCGGATCAGTTCATCCAGCTTGATGTGCAGCGCGGCCGTATCGGCATTCTGCGTATGCTGGATCAGGAACACCATCAGGAAGGTCACGATGGTCGTTCCCGTGTTCACCACCAGCTGCCACGTATCATTGAAGTGGAAGGCCGGCCCGCTGGCGGCCCAGGTGATGATCACCCCCAGCGCCGCGACGAATGCGCCCAGGCTGCCGGACAATCGTGCCGTCGCGGCCGCGACCCGGGCGAAGCCGCGCCGGATCACTCGTCACCTCCCGCGGCCTCCTCATCCGTTCGACGATCTGGCAGCCTGACCCGCTCACCCAGGCGCTTGGCCTGCTCTTCCGGCGTTGGCGCGGCGACGAAGGGGGAGATCGGATCACTGGCAGGGAAGGTTTCCTGCAGCGCTTCGTCATGATTGCGGTGGTTGTGCAGCTTTGCCTGCAGCGGGCTGACAGGATCGGGGCGCTGCGCTTCCGCGTCCGGGTGGGGGAGGTCTTTCTGATCGCGTTGCATGGTGAATCTCCAGGTTGATCACCACCCCTCAGGTGGCGGGCCCAGCATAGGAGTGCGCTGTGAGCGGCCCCATCAAGGGCGGGGCAACGTGGCGTCAAACCTTCAGGCAACACGCGTTAACAATCAGCAGGGTGGAGGAGCCCGGCGTCGGCCGCGGCGGCGCCACGCCATCACCTGGCCCACCACCGCCGTCAACAGCAGCATCGCATTGGTCACCACGAAGACCACGCTCCCCAGCATCGCGCTGTACACCGTGAACAGCGCAGAAGCGGTCATCTGGCCCGCGAACAACCACCTGGATACGGCTTCCGGGTGGGACGACCGCCACTGCTTCACCATCTGCCGGATCAGGGTTGCCATCAGCACCGCCGTGGCGGCCCAGCCAAGTACGTCGGGGTGCATGAGGGCCTCCGATGTGTGGGCACCCCACGCTAGCCCCTGGCTGGGCAACGCCGTACGAAGGGGAGGTGAAGACAACATCCCGCCTCCGGCGCCCTCGCGCCATTCACTCCGCAGCGGCGACAATGGCCCCGCGGGCGCACCATGCGCGATCCGCCCACCGATTGCAGGAATGCTGAGATGTCCAACACCCCCTTTGGCGAGTCGTCATGTGCTGCCGCAGCAAGCGGCCGCATCGAGGTCCGCGGTGCGCGCGAGCACAACCTGAACAATGTCGATGTCTCCATTCCACGCAATGCGCTGGTGGTGTTCTCCGGCGTGTCGGGGTCCGGCAAGTCCTCGTTGGCCTTCGGCACGGTCTTCGCCGAGGCGCAGCGTCGCTATTTCGAATCCGTCGCGCCCTACGCACGCCGGCTGATCGACCAGGCTGGCGTGCCCGATGTGGATGCCATCGACGGGCTGCCACCGGCGGTCGCCCTGCAGCAGCAGCGCGGTGCCAGCAATGCGCGCTCATCGGTGGGCAGCGTGACCACCCTGTCCAGCCTGGTGCGCATGATGTACTCGCGGGCGGGAGCCTACCCGGCCCACCAGCCCATGCTGTACGCCGAAGACTTCTCGCCCAACACCCCACAGGGTGCCTGCAGCACCTGCCACGGCCTGGGGCACGTCTATGAGGTGACCGAAGCGCTGATGGTGCCGGACCCATCGCTGAGCATCCGCGAGCGCGCCATCGCCTCCTGGCCACCGGCATGGCATGGCCAGAACCTGCGCGACATTCTGGTCACACTGGGCTACGACATCGATGTGCCGTGGAAGAAGCTCCCGAAGAAGGACCGCGACTGGATCCTGTTCACTGAGGAAACCCCGACCGTGCCGGTCTATGCCGGCTTCACGCCCGCCGAGACCCGCGCCGCGCTCAAGCGCAAGCTGGAGCCCAGCTACATGGGCACGTACACCGGCGCACGCCGCTACGTGCTGCACACCTTTGCCAACACCCAGAGCGCGCTGATGCGCAAGCGTGTGTCGCGCTACATGGAAGGCAGGCTGTGCCCCGCCTGCAACGGAAAGCGCCTGAAACCGGAAGCGCTCTCGGTCACCTTCGCCGGCGTGGACATCGGCGAGTTCCTGCGGCTGCCGCTGGACCAGCTGGCGGCGTTGCTCGAGCCCATCGCGCAGGGCGACTTCAGTGCGCACAGCCACGGCGCGCGTACCAGCAGGCGTGCAACGCCCCGCGATCGCGCCAAGCGGGCAGCAAGTGGCCGCGCGACCCACGAAGGCGCCCCCGACGTGCGCCTGACCTCAGCCTTGTCTGAGGAAAAGCGCCTGGCGGCACAACGCCTGGCGGGTGGGGTAATGGCGCGGGTGGCGCAACTGCGCGCGCTCGGCCTGGGCTATCTCTCGCTGGATCGCGCCACGCCCACGCTGTCGGCCGGCGAGCTGCAGCGCCTGCGGTTGGCCACCCAGCTCAGCTCGTTGCTGTTCGGCGTGCTGTACGTGCTGGACGAACCCTCGGCCGGCCTGCATCCGGCCGACAGCCAGGCGCTGTACGACGCGCTGGAACGGCTGCGCGACGGCGGTAACTCGGTGTTTGTCGTTGAACATGATCTGGAGCTGATGCGCCGCGCGCAGTGGCTGGTGGATGTGGGCCCGCAGGCAGGAGAGCATGGCGGACGCGTTCTCTACAGTGGCGAGCCCGATGGCCTGCGCAACGTTCAGGATTCGCGCACGGCGCAGTACCTGTTCGACCGGGTGCCCGCGCCGGCCAGCCGGCAGCGCAATGCCAACAGCTGGCTGGCGCTGAAAGGCATCCATCGCCACAACCTGCACGGTGTGGATGCGCAGGTGCCGTTGGGATTGCTGACTGCAGTGACCGGCATTTCCGGATCGGGCAAATCCAGCCTGATGGCGCAGGCGCTGCCAGAGCTGATACTGCTGCACCTGGGGCACGAGACGGTAGATGACAGCGCCGACAGCGCGCCCACGGATGGACCCACCGTGATCGAAGCCACGCGCGGCCAGCTGGCCGGCGACGTGGACGCCATCCAGCGCTTGGTGCAGGTGGACCAGAAGCCCATCGGCCGCACGCCACGCTCCAACCTGGCTACGTACACGGGCCTGTTCGACCACGTGCGCAAGCTGTTCGCCGCGACACCCGACGCGCGCCGCCGCCGATTCGATGCGGGCCGCTTTTCGTTCAACGTGGCCAAGGGCCGGTGCGAGACCTGCGAAGGCGAGGGTTTCGTCAGCGTCGAACTGCTGTTCATGCCCAGCGTCTATGCGCCGTGCCCCACCTGCCATGGCGCCCGCTACAACGAAGCCACGCTGAAGGTGCAGTGGAACGGCCGCAACATCGCCGAGGTGCTGCAGATGACGGTGGACCAGGCCCATGGCTTCTTCGCCGAGGAAGAGGCCATCGCCCGCCCGCTGCAGTTGCTGCAGGAGATCGGCCTGGGCTACCTGCGGCTGGGCCAGCCGGCCACGGAGCTTTCAGGGGGTGAGGCGCAACGCATCAAGCTGGCCACAGAGCTGCAGCGCAGCCAGCGCGGGCGCACGCTGTACGTGCTGGACGAGCCCACCACCGGCCTGCATGCATCAGACGCTGACAGGCTGCTGGTGCAGCTTCAGCGGCTGGTGGACGCAGGCAACACGGTAGTGATGATCGAGCACGACATGCGTTCTGTCGCACAGGCGGACTGGGTGATTGATGTCGGGCCTGGCGCAGGCAGCGCGGGCGGCACCATCGTGGCGGCTGGCACGCCGCTACAGGTGGCCCGCGCCAAGGGCAGCAGGACCGCGCCGTTCCTTGCGCGCGAGCTGGCTCCACTGTAGAGCCGAGCCATGCTCGGCTAGCGCTCTCCAATACACAGCGCCACATCACCACAATCAGACACCTTGTCAGTGAGCATCTGCGGCACCCGATCCATCCGGCACATCAGCCAGCACCTGTGAGCCTATGGGCAATCAGGACATCCACTGCAGTGCAGGTTGTACTCAACTGGATCGGCAGTGATTCCTGATGCGTCTTTCAGCGTGACCCGCTCCCTCCAGGTGAGAGGCGGCGGTGGGATGACGGGAGGCGGGTAGAGCACGATGGGATAGAAGCAGGTCCATGTGTAGCTGAGCGGGGAGGGCATCTTGTCCGGCAACGTTTCCATCGCGGGTTCGCAGGGCCCGCTCGGACACACGGGGCGCTCCAGTGTCAACTCTATTGGGAACTTGGGAACCCCCTTGTACGCAACCGGAACGGAAAATGGCCTGAAATAATTCTCTGTACGATCTGCGATGCCGGTAATTTTGAAGGCCTCCGTCAATACGGAAACGCCAAGCACTGAAACCCGCTCGATGGGCATGTAGAACAGGTCATTCTCAAATCCCGTGTCTTCACCGCCCCTGCCGTGAATAACGCCGACCGCCGCATTGTTCGAAAAGACCGGCCCACCGCTGTCACCTTCGACGCTGAGAGGGCCTGGGGAAAGGTTGCGCGCACGGATGTACCTGCCAATGGCTCCATTATGATTGGACCTTGAGTTCATATCTTCAATGGTCCCGCATGCGTAGTGGCCATGAATTCCACTCTTGCAGATCACATCCCCCACATGCATCGAACTGGAGGGGAGCGTGCTGGTTATTTCGAGCGTCTGCGACGGGCCATTGATCAGGGTGATTTCATTTTTCTGTGCGTGGCGTGGGCCTCTGGGCGGCTCCTTGTGCCACTGGACATCGTAGTCGCCTACGTTCTGCTCGCTCTGGAAAACGAGAGGCGCGGTAATGCCCTGATAGGTCAACGTATTGTCACAGTGACCGGCCGTG
Organism: Stenotrophomonas thermophila; assembly: GCF_001499715.1. Classification (NCBI taxonomy): domain Bacteria; kingdom Pseudomonadati; phylum Pseudomonadota; class Gammaproteobacteria; order Lysobacterales; family Lysobacteraceae; genus Stenotrophomonas; species Stenotrophomonas thermophila. Next base: position 145,217 of record NZ_CVIW01000056.1, read on the forward strand.
AGGACGCCGAGCTCGCGATCTGCGTCGAAGACGTTGAAGCCCGTGGTGCAATTGAAAGCAGTACCGGTCAGCTTATGGCCGCCGGAGATGGCGGTAGTGATCGTAAAGCCTTTCACTTGCTTGATCGATATGAAATCAACAGCGCCCAGCAGCGGCCGGAGTGCACGCCTAGCGGCCGCCTCATCCTTCACGTAAAAGGTCACAATGGACCGCTTGATATCGACTCCCGACTCGAACCCAACCTTCTTTGCGAGAAGCTGGGCCTCCGCCTCGGCCTGGGTCGCCAAGAGCATCTCGAACGATTGAGAGGACGTGCGGCCGGTAAAAACAGGATCCTGCGTGTACTTTGCCAGGGTCTCTCTCGGCTTCTTTGTGAACAGCACTACGATTTTGAATTCTGGCTTGTGCTCAACGTACAAGCCACCAAACGTGTCCGGCTCAGACGTCTGAATCCTGGCTTCCAGCGCTGCCGCAGAGATCGATTTCATCGATCTGTATTTTGCTTCGGCCTCAGATACATTGAAAGTTCGCGAGTAGGTGTGTGCCGTGGGGTTGCCAGTTATCGGCTGGCCATGCAGGGAGAACGCGAACGCACCGAGGGCGGACAATGCCAGGGCGCGAATGGATTTCGTGCGCAGATGGATCATGGCTGCTCCTTTGCCTGACGCATCAAGTGAATCGTCATGAGTGGGCCCGTGCAGCCGGCCGGGATGCTCGCAGCGAGACTCGAACGGAGCAGTTCGCTGCCATGCCCCCCTCCGAATGGTGCAACGAGCCCGAATTCCATTATTCCGCCAGATCGTACGTCCTGCACCCCTATGGGAGCACCTCCTTTCATGGCCAGCGTGTAGCCATGTGGCCATGCTGCAAGATATGCCGTGCCACCTGGGTCCACGAAGTAGACACAACCATTGATTGGTTTCAGCACCCCCCTGAGCAGTCCCGTTGCAAGGACCCTGCTTTGGGCAGGCGAGAGCGTGACAAGTACCAGTGCTCGGGCATCCTTGGCGCTTGCCGACGGGGCCGCGGATGCGCCGCAGGTAGCCATCAGAAAAAGTAGAGCCGACAGCATTGCTGAAGAGCTGCCAGAGACCATGCACATCCCCCACCTCCATGTCACAACCGGTAGTTGCACCGCCTGGAATCAAATCGCAGTATCGCCAATTAAGTTGCAGCGGATCTGAAGGTATTGACTTTCCCTGTCATCAACTGTGACCACCTTCACGAACGTGCATTTTCGGGCTGCCCTCTCCATCCCTGTAGCGCGGATTTCTCATGCGAAGCAGGGGTGGGGCATTGCCGGCAGAAACCGAGGTTCTGGCATTACCATTTTCAAGCCCTTGCAGCCGGACCTGGATGAATCCCGCACCTTCCGAATCCGCGCAGGGCTGAGTCTGGCCTGGAACGGGCGCGCGCCAGGGCAGACACTCTGGTATGGGATTGGCTCCGGCGCAGTGCCGGAGCCCCTGCCACTCACTTTTCCTGCAGGAACGCCAGCAGATCCTGGTTGACCTTGTCCTTGTGGGTGTCGGTCAGGCCGTGCGGCGCACCCGGGTAGACAATCAGCCTGGCGCCCTTGATCAGCTTTGCCGATTGGCGGCCGGAGATATCGATCGGCACGATCTGGTCGTCGTCACCGTGGATCACCAGCGTTGGCACATCGAACTTCTTCAGGTCCGCGCGGAAGTCGGTGGCCGAGAACGCAGCGATCGAATCGTAGGTGTTCTTGTGGCCGCCCTGCATGCCCTGCGCCCACCACGCATCGATCAGTCCCTGCGACACCTTCGCGCCGGGGCGGTTGAAGCCATAGAACGGGCCCGACGGAATGTCGCGGTACAGCTGCGCGCGGTTCTCCATCTGTGCCTTGCGGATGCCATCGAATACTTCGATCGGCAGGCCGTTGGGGTTGTCGGCGGTCTTCAGCATGAACGGCGGTACCGAGCTGATCAGCACGGCCTTCTTCACCCGCCCGGTGCCATGCCGCCCGATGTAGCGCGCCACTTCGCCGCCACCGGTGGAGAAGCCCACCAGGGTCACATCGTGCAGGTCCAGCGTATTGATCACCGCGGCCAGGTCATCGGCGTAGTGATCCATGTCGTTGCCGTCCCACGGCTGGCTGGAACGGCCGTGGCCGCGACGGTCGTGCGCGATCACGCGGTAGCCATGGTCGGCCAGGAAGATCATCTGCGATTCCCAGCTGTCCGAATTCAACGGCCAGCCATGGCTGAAGGTCACGACCGGGCCGTCCTTCGGGCCCCAGTCCTTGTAGTACAGCTGCACGCCGTCGGCGGTGGTGATGTAGCTGGCGGTGCGCGCGATGGCGGTGACCGGAACCGGCTTGGCCGGTTCGGCGGCCTGCGCGGACAGGCCGGCCTGGACCGAGAGGGCGAGGGCGGCAACCGCCAGCGTACGGGCGAAGGTGTTCATGCGGGAACTCTCATGGGCGGGTGGTGAGACGTACTTTGCGCCTGCAATCAGGAGCCAGGGATATGACAAGTCCGAATTTCTTGATAGATCGTCCTGAGTGCACGGATCCACAGTGGGGTCGACTGGATGATCATCCGAAGCTGCCCGACCTGGGCCTGCGCGCTACCGAACGAGCCAGAGGCGCTTGCAATGGTGGCATTGCAGCCGGTTCCGCATTGCTTCCCGGAACGCAACATGACGTACCCCTTCACGGCGCTACCGCACCTGCGGCGTACTGCCTAGGCTGATCCCACACGGCACCTGCCGTGTTCCGGGCCCATTGCCCGCGCAGTGGCCCGTCTTCCCATGAACTCCGCAGCGCTGGCCTGCCAAGCAACCGTGCCCTGGCGATGTCACTGCCTGCGCCATGGGCAAGCGCCCGGATTCGTTCGCGCCAGCCTTGCATTGCTGCCTGCCAAATGGCTCTTCGTGGAGATCCCTCATGTTCAGTATGGAAAACACCGCCGCGCCCATTGCCCCTGCCCTCGATGAACTGGTGCCCTCGCGCTACGCCCTGAAAGTGGGCGACGTCGAAGTGCTGGTGATCAGCGATGGCGTCCTGCCGTTGCCCACCCAGATGCTCGGCCACAACGTACCGGCGGCCGACCGTGCCGAATGGTTCGAAGAGATGTACCTGCCGCAGGATGCCTTCGACTGGGCATTGAACGTGATGGTGGTGCACAGCGGGGATCGCACCATTCTCATCGATGCCGGCCTGGGCATGGACCCGGACCTGCAGCTGCCGCGCGCCGGCCAGCTGATCCGTCGCCTTGGTGCTGCCGGTATCAACCTGGGCGAAATCACCGATGTGGTGATCACCCACATGCACATGGACCACGTCGGCGGGCTGCTGGTTGAAGGTGTGAAGGAACAGCTGCGCCCGGACCTGAAGATCCACGTGGCCGCAGCGGAGGTGGAGTTCTGGAAGTCGCCGGACTTCAGCCGCACCAACATGCCGCAGGGTTTCCCCGATGCGCTACGCGCCACGGCCAAGCACTTCTGGGCCGAGTACAGCAGCTATGTGCACACCTTCCAGGACGAACAGCAGATCGCCCCTGGCGTGACGGCCCGCCGTACCGGTGGGCATACCCCGGGCCACTGCGTGGTGCGCGTGGCGTCTGCGGGGCACGCCTTGACCTTCGCCGGTGACGCGGTATTCGCGGTCGGCTTCGACCAGCCGAACTGGCACAACGGTTTTGAGCACGACCCGGAGGAATCCGCACGCGTACGCATCGCTCTGCTGAAGGAACTGGCCGGCACCGGCGAAATGCTGGTGGCTACGCATCTTCCGTTCCCGTCAGTGGGCCGGGTGTCGCTGGAGGGCGAGACGTTCCGCTGGGTGCCGGTGTTCTGGGACTTCTGATCGGATAAAGCGCAAGCAGGGGTTTTCGACGGGGCGCATCGGCGCCCCGCTCGAATCCCGCAAGGGCGAGGCCGACAACGGACGCCATCCACACCTGGCGTGGAACTATTGGATGGCGGTAGGGCGAGCCAACCGCTGCAGCTTGTGCGGGTTGCGCTGCACCAGGACCTGCGTGATCCGCTCGCCATCGGTCTCGAAGGCCATCGCCGCCTCCAGAACGCCATCGAAATAGCGCAGCAGTCCCAGCCGTCCGTTGAGCATGGCCGGCACCATCCGCAATTGCGCGCTGCGCCGCAGGTGCGGGGCATACAGGAGCTGGGCAATGCGTGCGCCGCCGAGCATCGGCCCGGGAAAGCTCGTGACGATACCGCCGCCGTCACCCACCAGCTCGGCCGATTCGGCCATCAACGCCTTCATCGTGCGGAAATCTCCACTGGATGCAGCCTCGGCGAAGCGGCGCAGCAGTTTCTGGTGCACGTCCTGCGGGACGTTGTAGCGCGGACGCTCCTGCCTGAGCTGCTGGCGTGCGCGATGCACGATCTGCCGGCAGGCGGCTTCCGTCTTGTCCAGTGTGCGCGCGACCACCGCATAATCCTGATCGAACACATCGTGCAGCAGGAAAGCCGCACGCGCATCCGGGGCCAACCGTTCCAGCACACTGAGGAAAGCGACCGACAGATCGCTGGCGGTTTCCAGCACGTACTCGGGCGTGGCGGTGTCATCGGTCAGCAGCGGCTCGGGCAACCACATGCCCACATAGTGTTCGCGCGCATGCCGGGCCAGGCGCAGGCCATCAATGGCGCGACGGGTGGTGGCCGCCACCAGCCAGGCTTCCGGATTCTCGATCTGTGACTGGTCGGCGCCATGCCAGCGCAGCCAGACATCCTGCACCACGTCTTCGGCTTCGTGCGAAGACCCAAGCATGCGGTAGGCCACGCCGAACAGGCGTGGGCGGAGGCGTGAGAACAGCGCAGTGGATTCGTCCATGCCAGCGTAGACGGGACAGGTCCCCGGATTGTGACACCCGGGAACCTGTCGTTGGTGCCAGCGCCGGACGTGCGATCAGTGCGGCGGCAGCACCGCCGGCTTGCCGATGTCCTTGATCAGGAACACCACGAACTTCGCCGGCTCGGTGGCGCTGGCGTTGCGGCCTACGGTGTGCAGATCGGCCGGGCCCTCATGGAAGGCTTCGCCCGGGCCAAGGGTGACTTCCTTGCCGCCGGCCACACCCATCACGATCCGCCCTTCCAGGACATAGACGAAGCCATGGGCATCGTGGCGGTGGACAGGATCGGCGCCACCCGGCGGGTACTCCACGGTAAGGATCAGCGCTTCCTTGCCGGGCTGCTCCGGCAGGGCGCGGGTCATCACCTCGCGCACCCGGGGCTCGGGCGCTGCAGAGGGTGGGGTGGTGGCAGCGCCGCACAGTGGCAGCAGCGCAAACAGGGCCAGAACAGGACGACGCATGGCAGGTCTCCAAAGCGGTGGAGGAGGGCCGCTGCATGGGGCAGCGGCGGAAGGGTCAGGCCAGGCCGGCCTTGTCCAGGCCAAAGGCCGTATCCAGGGTGCCGGGCGTGGTACGGAAGGCCACATTGGCACGGTTCCAGGCGTTGATCGCCATCACCGCGTGGGTGAGGTCGACCATTTCCTGATCGGACAGCTGGCCGCGCACGCGCGCGTACAGCTCGTCGGGCACACCCTGCGCCGGCAGCTGGGTCAGTACTTCAGTCCAGGCCAGGCAGGCGCGCTCGCGCGGGCTGAACAGCGTTGATTCACGCCATGCCGCCAGGTGATGCAGGCGCAGCGGGCGCTCACCACGCACGGTGGCCTCCTTCACGTGCATGTCCAGGCAGAAGCCACAGCCGTTGAGCTGCGACGCACGGATGTTGACCAGATCGATGATGGCCCCTTCGATCGAGGCGGTGTGGGCGGCATGCGAGTACAGGCCGAGCTTCTTGAACAGTTCGGGGGATTGCGCGGCGTAATCCAGGCGTGCGGTCATGGTGTGTTCCTGTAGCGTGTGAAGGGCACAGCGAGGCTAGGCCTGCATTCGCAATGCCGGTAGGCGGGGGCCGGGCCGCACGCTGTTGCATGAAAAACACCAATGTCCTGTCACAGCGGCCGATGCTCGGCCGTCTGCCGGGCATGGACACCTCATCGCACCTGCGCACCGCATCGCGCCCTGCAAGCGAACAGGTCTGGCAGGCCTTCCTCGCCGCATTGCGCGAACTGCCGCCCGATGCACGTGCGGTGCTGTTGCTGCACGACGTGCTGGGTGCCGGATTCGAGGACATCGTGCCCCTGCTGGGGCTCGATCTTGCCGCGTGCAGGCAACGGTTGGCGCTGGCGCGGAGCCACCTGCACGCACAACGTGCCCGCCTGGAACCAGGCCACCCATGAACGCCCCAACGCCCCGCGCGGCCAGCGACAGCCACGATGCGCTCAATGCGTCCTTCTCCACCAGCTACGCCGGCGTGCTGGCCTTCATTGCAGTGGCCTCCGAGGGCAGTTTCGCGCGCGCGGCCGATCGCCTCGGCATCGGCCGCTCGGCCGTCAGCCGCAGCGTGCAGAAGCTGGAAAGCCAGCTGGGCGTGCGGTTGTTCCTGCGCACCACGCGCTCGACCACGCTGACCCGGGAAGGCGAGCTGTTCCTGGAGGGCTGCAACCCGGGCGTGACCTGCATCCTGCAGGCGCTGGAGGAAATGCGCGACCTGCGCGAGGGTCCGCCGCGCGGGCACCTGCGCATCAGTGCCAGCCACGGCTTCGGCCGGCGGGTGATCGCCCCCTTGCTGGCCGCATTCCGCGCCGAGTACCCGCAGGTCTCTGTAGAACTGCTGCTGGACGAGCAGGCCCCCGACCTGGCCGGTGACCGCATCGACGTGGCGTTTCGCGACGGCCTGCTGGAAGACAGCCAAGTGATCGCCAAGCAGCTGGTGCCGATGCAGCTGGTCGTATGTGTTTCACCAGCGTACGTGCAGGCGTACGGTCTACCGGTGTCGGTGGATGCGCTGTCCACACATGCCTGCATCGGGCGGCGCCTGCCGGGCGGACGCATGCAGCCCTGGGAATTCCGTGTCGACGGTGCCGAAGTGCACCTGCAGCCGCCGGCCACACTGGTGTTCAATGATGCCGACCTGGTCCTGCAGGCCGTCATCGACGGGCTCGGAATCGCCCAGCTGCCCAGCTATCAGGTGCGTGAAGCGCTGTGGGCGGGCAGGGTGGTGACCTGCCTGGATCGGCATGCGCCGCTCGATCGCGGCCACTACCTGTGCTACCTCAGCCGCCGCCAGCTGCCCAAGCGCGTGCGGGCCTTCATCGACTTCAGCACGCAGCGGGTGCGCGCGCTCGAGCTGGATGTGATCTCGCACTGGGAAGCACGCCAGCAGGGCGCCGCTCTAAAGCCAGGCGCACAGCCTGCCTTGGCCTGAGCGTACTGGTGCGTGCCGGGCAACAGTGCGCGGCCCGTCACGTACATACTGCCTCGCGCCCGCGCTACCTACGATGCCTGCACCCGGCCACACCCCAGTAGCCCTTTCACATTCCAGGAGACATGCAATGAAGTTCCTCGTCATCGGTGGTACCGGCCGCATCGGCAGCAGGGTGGTGGAGCGCCTGCGCGTAGCCGGGCATGAGATCGTGGTGGCAGCGCCCTCGACCGGGGTGGATGTGCTGACCGGTGAAGGTCTGGATGCCGCCATGGACGGCGTCGACGTGGTGGTGGACCTGGCCAACTCGCCCTCGTTCGAAGATGCGGCAGTGCTTTCGTTCTTCGTGACCGCTGGCCACAACATACTTGCGGCCGCTATCCGTGCCGGCGTACATCACCACGTTGCGCTTTCCGTCGTAGGCACCGACATGCTGGCAGCCAGTGGCTATTTCCGCGGCAAGATCGCCCAGGAGCGGCTGATCCGCGACTCGGGCCTGCCGTACACCATCATCCATTCCACGCAGTTCTTCGAGTTCTTGCCGGGCATCATCCAGTCCGCCGGCGATGGGGAGACCCTGCGGCTGCCGGCCGCCGACGTGCAGCCGATTGCCGCCGAGGATGTTGCCGAAGCGGTGGCACGCATCGCGCAGCAGCCGCCGGCCAATGGCGTGCTGGAAATCGCCGGGCCGCAGCGTAGCGCGATGGCGGATCTGGCCAGGCAGTATCTGCAAATGACGGGTGATTCCCGGCAGGTCGTTGCGGATGCCCAGGCGCTGTACTTCGGCGCGCCGCTGCAGATCGACACGCTGGTGCCGGTCGGACACGCGTGGCTGGGGCAGGTCGATTTCGACGCCTGGCTGCAGCAGTCCGGGCTGTTGCAGCGGCAGCCTGCCTGAGCGGCGAATCGATCGCCTGCCGCAGCTGCGCCTGATGGAGCCGCGCAATGACCGAGCTGAAGCCTCCTTCGCCCGCCATGCTGGACCGTTACCAGGGCGACGACGTGAAGCCGCTGTACACCGGCCGCGTGCGGGTGAGCGGTGGCCAGGCCCAGCACGGGCGGGCGTCCGGCGTCGTGCGGTCGGACGACGGTGCACTGGCGGTGGACCTGCGCCTGCCGCCGGAACTCGGCGGGCCTGGCGGCGGCGCCAATCCCGAGCAGCTGCTGGCCGCGAGCTACGCCGGCTGCTTTCATGGCGCTCTGGTGCTAGTGGCCGCGCGTGCTGGCCTGCTGCTGCATAACCCCAGCATCGAAGTGGCGGTCACCTTCGCCCGTGATCCGGCAGATGGGCTGTACCTGCTGTCGGCCGAGATCGTGGTACATCTTCCCGGCATGGATGAGAACCTGGCCTGCGAACTCGTTCGCAACACCGAACGCGTCTGCCCATACGCCAAGATGTTCCATCGCGGCGTCAGCCATGTGGTGCATGTTCGGGTCGGCCCGCAGGCTCCGCCTCTGTAGAATCGAGCCACGCTCGACTCCGGGAAGGTCCTGGCCCTGACGATTACACGGCTAGGCCGTATTCCGCCACAACCCAGCTCGGCTACGAGGGTGGCGCCGGCAACCTGGCCGGTGGGGCAGGGGATGCAATGGACATGCAGGCAGGGGGCGAATTCGATCCGTCGGCAAAGACCGATTCGCAGGAACTGACATTCCACTGGCTCTACCAGCGGGTGCAGGGACTGGTTGAGCACAGCATCTACCCCAAGGCGGGCAGGGTGGAGACGTGGGCGTTTCGCATCGGCGTGGGTGCGGCGATCATCGGCATTCTCATGGGTCAGCTTCCGGATCGATGGCTGCCTCTTGGCGTAGTGCTCCAGGTGGTTGTTGCCTGCCTGGCAATCGAAATCGGTGGGTTCATTGTCGGTGGCGTCCTGGCCGCCCGCAGGGGCATTCGCCAGTTCAGCCAGCCGCGGCTCTCGCACGCCCGGGAGATGGATGAAGACTTCGCTCACTGGCAAGCGGTGGTGACCGAGCTTCGCGGATTCCCGCGCGTCCAGCGCGAGCGGCGACTCAAGTTCGTCAGCACATTGCGCACAAACATGATGGAGCGCATGGGCATGATGTATGGGGGCCTGCAGCGGCTTGGGCCATTTCCGCTGCTGATTGCCCTCTACCTGCAGTTCCGCGGATGGAAATGGGGCGACTGGGCGGGCGCTTTTGATGTTGGATTGCTGGGCGCACTACTGATCTTCGCCATGGTGCTGCTGTACGTGCTGGGCTGGATGCTGATCGGCTTGCGTACCCGGCTGGATACCTACGTCGCCCTGCTTGAAGGGTCCATCCACGAACCCGAGCCCGCGCAGCCAACGCCGTTGTAGAGCCGAGCCACGCTTGGCTACTGTGCGCCGGATCGCGCCCCGTCAGGCACCTCACCAGCAACAACCCGCAGCATCCGATCCATCCAGACTCGTCGACTACGTCAACGTTGTCTCCTGGGCCACTTCCTTCCCCTGTTCTTGTTCTGCTTTTCGAGCGCGGTTTAGGAATCGGACGATGCGCTGGTGGTAGTCGCGACGATGGCTGGGTCGGCCTGTGGCTGCCAACGAATGGGTGCCTCCCGGGTATACGACCATCTGCACCGGTTGCCTCGATCTACATGCCAGGCCAGCCATGAGCTCTTCACACTGTCCCGTAGGGCAACGCTGATCTTCCGCTCCGTTGAGCAACAGTACTGGTCCTCTGGCGGACGACACATGGGACAGAGGAGAAAGTCTGCGGTAGCGGTCAGGGCACGCGTCCGGTTGGCCATCCATCGCATACGGGGTGACGTAGTAGCCCGAATCTGAGGTGCCGGCATGTGACTGCATGTTGGCCACGGGCGCGCTGACCACGGCCGCCGAGAAGGTGTCGCTGTGGCATATTGCCCAAGCGCTGAGAAAACCCCCGTAGGATTTCCCTGCACAGGCCACCGTTTCGCCAGCGATCCCCTCCAGGCGCAGCTGCTCAACGATGGATTCGACTTGAGGGAGGTCCAGTTCGCCCCACCGACCGATCAGACGCTTCTCGAAGTCCTTGCCGTATCCGTTTGAACCGACCGGATTGGGCGCCACCACGGTCCAGCCTTCCGCCACTGCCTGATAAACGTAGACGTGCGCAGCGAAGTCCATAAGTGCAACGCTGTGGGGGCCGCCATGGAAATCTACCAAGAGGGGTAACGGGCCCTTCTGCTGCTTTGTAGGCTGTAGAATCCAAGCGTCCACGGACTCCGCCGACCCGTTCCCACTCGGCACCTCAAAGGAGCGCAGGGTGCAGGACACCGGCAGGGTCGCGCTTAACTCTGTATTGAGCGAAGTCAGGCGGCGACGTTCTGCTTCCGGTGCCCACGCTGAGAGGTAGAGTTCGTCCAGCTGTGTGTAGCTAGATGCACCGAGCACCAACGATTCACCGCATGGACGCATCGTTGAAACCTGGTCCTGATGTGCCGGAAGCAAATAGTGTTCTCCGGATTCGAGAGCGACAACGGCCACTTCAAAGCAGCCTCGATGCGTGATCACGGTGGCAATTGATCGGCCATCGGGGGCCCACGCAATCTGCATGCCTTCCAAAGTGAAGGGCAGGACGGGGCCAACCACGCCTTCCTCGTGGGACCAGATGTAGAGAAACGTCGCTGAGTCGCCTTCCCGCTTGTTGCCGGCAAATGCAAGGCGCGACCCATCCGGTGACCAGCACACGCTGGCCACAGTCGCAAAGTCCGCGGTGATCTGCCCATGGTTCGATTCTGGCCCAACCAGCCACAGGTTCACGCGATGACGAAGGCAACCAGAAGATGTTCGTGCATAGGCCAACGTTCGTCCGTCTGGCGACCAAGCTCCCGACCGCACGTCGTAATCTCCTGCTGTCAGGGGAAGCGGCCTCGTGCAGCCTTGTGCGTCCAAGGAGAACAAATGGGTTCGGGTGCCGACTGTATACCCCGTTCCATCCAGCTTGTAGGGCAAGTGGTTGATTACCAGTGGGCGCTGAGCATGCGCGGCATCATCGTCGGGGTCCTCGGCATGGGGAAGGGAGACCAAGGCAAGGAGGCGACGGCCGTCGGGGTGCCATTGCAGGAGACTGGATACATTCAACTCGGACACACCCGCCAGCGCTTGAGCCTCCCCGCCAGTGGTGCGAATCAAATGGGGTTCTGGGCGACCGGCCGAGCCGCGGCTGGATAGGAAGGCGATTGATTGACCGTCGGGGCTTAGCTGCGGGGAGCTGACACCCCCCTGGGACGCCAGCAACACCGGGGCGACTGAACCGGCAGAGGGGGTAAACCAGAGCGAGGACCGATAGTCGTCTGTCCCAGCGTCAGGCGCAGACACTACGTAGGCAAGGCCCGCATTTCGGTGGTGCGAAGACAAAAAAAGCACCTTTCGGTGCTTGAAGAGGCTATCAATCGAGAAGTTCATGGCACCCTCCACCAGATTGGGAAAGGGCGGGTCAGTCGACCCGCCCCCGGCGTAACTCAGCGCTGATTGCGCTCGTTGCGCTGTTCCTGCTGGTTCTGCTCATTGCGCTCGTTGCGCTGTTCCTGCTGATTCTGCTCATTGCGCTCATTGCGCTGATCCTGGTTCTGCTGGTTCTGCTGGTTCTGCTGGTTCTGATTGTTCTGTGCCATGTCGATCTCCGGTAGCACCAAGGAACATCCTCGGCTGCGGGCTCAACATGCGCCGGCGCAGCCTGAAGCGGCGTGTGCCTTCTGTCACCGCAGCGTGACTGACTTGCCCGTCGCTTTGACAAGCTCTAGATGCGGCTGGTGCCAAAGGTCTAGCCCTCAACCCTGTATTTGCTCCTTCCTAATCCCCCATGGCTGGCAATCCCGAGAAGGCACCCCACCCCCGCCAGCTGAGGCTCTCCCGATATGGCGGATTAGCGCCCCGTCCCATGTTCCAAGATCGCTCCATGCCCTGATGATGATTGGTCACAGTGGGACTAGTGGTCAGTACTGATCAGGGATGTTCATCGGGAAAAGGCGGGTGCCGATTTCCAGCCCATACAGGACACTTAAGGGGAACTACACTGCGGCCCGCTTCACCTATCCAGCTTCAACCACGCAACCAGTGCCGCAAATGCGGGTGATGGCTGCCGACGGTTCGGGTAGTAAAGGTGATAGCCGGGGAAGGGGACGCACCACCTGTCCAGCACTGCCACCAACCTGCCTTGCGCGATGTGCTCGGCCACCAGCGGTTCCGGTGCATATGCCAAGCCCAAGCCATCCAGTGCGGCATTGATAACGTGGGTCATGCTGTTGAAGACCAACGGCCCGTCGCCGCGCACGGTGAATTCCTTGCCCTTCTCTTCGAACTCCCACGCATAGATGGCACCGTTTGGGCGATGTCGGATGTGGATGCAGCGGTGGCGCGTAATGTCGGCAGGCTTCTTCGGCTTCGGAAACTTCTCGAAGTAGTCGGGTGAGCCCACCACGACCAGACGCCAATCGGGGCCGACCCTGACAGCAACCATGTCCTTGCTCAGTGCCTCTCCGAGCCGGATGCCCGCATCGAAGCGCTGCTCCACCACATTGGTAAAGCCGTAATCTACGTAGAACTCAAGCGTAATGTCCGGGTATGCATCCAGGAATCCGGCAAGCCGCGGACGGATGATGGTCTCCATGGAATCATCCGTGCAGGAGATTCGTAGCGTTCCAGCTGGGCGGTCGCGCAGGTCACCCAGCGCCTCCACGCTGGCACCGATGGCCTCGAAATGTGGTGCGATGGAGCGCATCAGGCGCTCGCCCGCTTCAGTGGGAGAGACATTGCGCGTGGTCCGCGCGAGCAGGCGAATTCCCAGGCGCTCTTCCAGCAGGCGCATCGAATGGCTCAGCGCAGAGGGCGTTACCCCAAGACGAACGGCCGCCTTGGTGAAACTCTGCTCCTGCGCCACTACCAGGAACGCTTGCAGGTCATGGGTCTTCACGGTGCTCATGGGTCAATTGTGAGCGCAACTCAGTAATGCATCAACTTTCAACCGGCTTATCGATATAGGGGCTGGGGCCTATCGTGGCGACCCGAGTCCCCAACCGAGGCCATACGCCGATGAAACGCACCACGCTATTACTGGCGCTGCTCGCCAGCCTCTACGTTCCAGCTTCGGCCATGGCCGCTGACGCACCGGTGCCGGCCCCGCCCCATGGATCCGACAACTTCTACCGCAGCCCCACGGTCAAGGGGGAGCGCGTGAGCTTCCACAACCAGTACCAGATGCAGGTGATGGGTACGCTTTACCGCCCTCAATGCCTGCCCGACGGCAGCCGCGCCCCCGCAGTGGTAGTTGGCCACCCGATGGGCGCAGTGAAGGAGCAGAGTTCCCTGCTCTACGCGCAGAAGCTGGCCGAGCAGGGCTTCGTCACGCTAGCGATCGATCTTTCCTTCTGGGGCGAGAGTGGCGGCGCACCGCGACACCTGGTGGCGCCGGAAATCTATTCGGACGACATCAGTGCGGCCGTGGATTTCCTGAGCACGCAGTCCTTTGTCGATCCGGACCGCATCGGCGGCCTGGGCATCTGTGGCAGCGGCAGCTTTGTGATCAGCGCCGCCAGGATCGATCCACGCATCAAGGCCATCGCCACGGTCAGCATGTACGACATGGGCGCGGCAGCACGGCAGGGGCTGAACAGTGGCCAGTCGCTGGAGCAGCGGAAGGCGGTGATCCAGGCCGCAACAGACCAGCGTCTGGCCGAATTCAAGGGCGGACCGCCGGTGTTCGTGCCTGGCACCGTGAACCACCTCGATGCTGACACGCCCGCCATCCAGCGTGAGTTCTTCGACTTCTACCGCACCCCGCGCGGCGCCTATACGCCAAAGGGTGACAAGGCCGAACTGACAACCCAGCCGCTCTTCAGCAGCCTGGTCAAATTCATGAACTTCTATCCCTTCAACGACATTGAGACGATCTCGCCCCGGCCAATGCTCTTCGTCTCCGGCGACGTCGCGCATTCCCGCGAGTTCAGCGAAGACGCCTACCGAAGGGCAGGGCAGCCGAAGGAGATCTACTGGGTGAAGGGTGCTGGCCACGTGGATCTGTACGACCGCATCCAGCTGATTCCCTTTGACAAGCTGGCCACGTTCTTCCAGCGCGGCCTGGCCGGGAAATGAGCCGCACCGACGCCCTCGCACATCGCGCCAACTGGGGCGGCGTGCTCGCAATGACGCTGTGCGTCTTCGCGTTGATCGCCTCGGAATTCATGCCGGTGAGCCTGCTCACTCCCTTGGCAGCAGACCTGGACGTGAGCGAAGGCCTTGCCGGCTACGGTATTGCCATTTCGGGTGTATTTGCAGTGTTGACCAGCCTGTCGATCTCGCGATTGGCGGGTAGCGTGAACCGCCGAACGTTGCTGTTGACTCTCACGGCGTTGATGGCGGTGTCGGGACTGGTGGTGGCGCTGGCCCAGAACTATCCGGTCTACATGACAGGCCGTGCGCTGATCGGCGTAGTGATCGGCGGCTTCTGGTCATTGTCTGCCGCAACCGCGATGCGGCTGGTACCGGAGGCCGAGGTCCAGCGAGCCTTGGCGATATTCAACAGTGGCAACGCCCTTGCAACGGTCATTGCGGCGCCACTGGGCAGCTATCTCGGCAGCATGATCGGATGGCGCGGCGCATTCCTCTGTCTTCTGCCGGTGGCAGCTGTCGCCCTGGCTTGGCAGTGGATTTGTCTGCCGTCCATGGAAGCGGAGGAAGGCCGATCACACAGCGGAGTCGTCGTGTTGCTGCGGCGACGCGTGGTGGCACTGGGCATGATGGCCTGCGCTGCGTTCTTCATGGGGCAGTTTGCCCTGTTCACTTACGTGCGGCCGTTCCTGGAGCGGGTCACGCATGCTGGGGTACCTGCTGTTCCGTGGGTTCTGCTGGCGATCGGAGTGAGCGGTTTCGTGGGCACACTTGCCATCGGGGCATTCATCAGGCGCGGACTCTACCGCACGCTGGTGATTGTTCCCGCGCTCATGGCGCTGATTGCCGTCACTCTGGTTCCACTCGGGCCCCATCTTTGGCCGACCGCCGCACTGCTCTCGGCGTGGGGTCTGCTGGCAACCTCCGCACCGGTCGGCTGGTGGAGCTGGCTGGCGCGCACCTTCACCGACAACGCCGAGGCCGGCGGCGGGCTGATGGTTGCGGTGGTGCAGTGCTCCATCGCGCTGGGCGCCACCCTCGGCGGACTGCTGTTCGACAGCCTTGGCTTTGCCAGTACGTTCCTGGCCAGTGCGGGCATCCTGTTGCTTGCCGCGCTGCTTGCCTACGCCACTGCGGCTGAAGAGATGCACACGTCAGCCGCGGGGATTGCCACACAGGCCCGGAGACGATGACGCGCCTCACTTCCATAGCGGCGAAGCTGCTCGTGCTCCTTGTTGCTTTTGGGGCGGTAGCAGCTTGCTCAGCCGCGCCCGATCATCCAGCCGTGGCTGCCGCCAGAACTGAGGCCAATCAGGAGATTCATCCCATGAAAATTCGACTGATCATCAATGATCAAGTGCTGTCAGCCACCCTGGAGGACAGCCTTCCTGCACGCGAGTTCATTGCTCAGTTGCCGCTGACCCTACAACTTGAAGACTACGCCGCGACTGAGAAGATTGCGCAGCTGCCGCGCAGTCTGAACGTGGAGGGCGAGCCGGAGGGAATCACGCCCGTGGCAGGTGATATGGCCTTCTATGCGCCTTGGGGAAACCTGGCGATTTTTCACAGGCCTTTTGGCTATTCAAAGGGTCTCGTAAGGCTGGGTCGCATCGAAGGAGGGCTGCAGCTCCTTCGCAAGACCGGGGCCGTAGAGGTCCGCATTGAGTCGTTCTAGAGGCTGGCTGCCCATCTTGGGGCCCAGCCTTCTTGCCAATCTGCTGGTCGCGGCGACGCTTGCTGCCGTTCCTGGTCAGATGGCTTTCGCACACGAAGGAATAGCGATGCACACCAAATCAAATCAAGCCCCCACAACTGAACTGGATCCGCGCCGGAAAGCCATCATTCCGATCGGCGCCTTCGCAGCGGCCGGCGACTTGGATGGCCTTCGTCAGGCGTTGAACCAGGGCCTGGACGCGGGATTGAGTTTGGCCGAAACGCGAGAGCTCCTGATGCAGCTCTACGCTTATGCGGGGTTTCCTCGGAGCCTGAACGCGTTGAGCGAACTGATGAAGGTGGCGGATGCGCGTAGACAGCAGGGCATCCAGGATCACGCCGGCCGCGAGCCCCGCAAGCCGATTCCCACAGGCGATGCCTTGCTCGCTGCAGGCACGGCAAACCAGACCAGGCTGGCCGGCGCTCCTGTCTCAGGGCCTTTGTTCGATTTTGCCCCGCAAGCAAATCAATACCTCCGTACGCACCTCTTCGGCGACATCTTCGAGCGCGACAATCTTGATTGGCAAAGCCGCGAATTGGCTACGGTCAGCATGCTGGCCGCCATGTACGGGGTGGAGCCCCAATTGCAGTCCCACATTGGAATCAGCATGAACATCGGCCTGCGGCCGGGGCAGCTATACGATCTGGCCGATGTGCTTGAGGAGCGCGTCAGCCTCGAGGCTGCCGAACGTGTTCGCGTCGCGATTCAACGTCAGCTTGAGGTTCGAAAAGAATGATGGTCGGGAAAGTGCTCCTTCGGCTGCCTTCGAGTTTTGAGATTAGGGATGTTTACCGGGTCGGGTAGTAGAGCTGGTAGCCGAGGAAGGCCAGTAGGCTCGGCCGATGATGCCGGCGCGCCTCCGACCGACTTCACAGACCTGTACCCCGCAGATGGGCATAGTGGCCCTTGGGTAGTGTGAGCGCGTCCATCCAGCCACGGGATTTTCCCGAACGCCAGGAGGTCACTGTGCCAAGTTGTGATGAAGGAATGAAGTTGACGCGTCGCCAGGTGATCGCCGGCGGCGTCACGACCGTGGCAATGTCCGCCGCACCGGGGGCGTCATCGCTCGCCGCCGAACTGGCGACGCCACCGCCGCCCAGGCCGCCGGTCATCAACACGGTGGCCTTCACCATCAACGGCAAGCGGCGGGAGCTTGAACTCGACACCCGGACCACGCTGCTCGATGCCCTGCGCGAACATCTGAAGCTGACCGGGACCAAGAAGGGCTGCGATCACGGTCAATGCGGTGCCTGTACCGTGCTGGTCAACGGTGAGCGCATCAACGCTTGCCTCAGCTTGGCGGTGCAGCACCAGGGCGATGCCATCACCACCATCGAAGGCCTCGGCACCCCCGATGACCTGCATCCGATGCAGGCCGCCTTCATCAAGCATGACGGCTACCAGTGCGGGTATTGCACGCCGGGGCAGATCTGCTCGGCGGTGGCGGTACTGGACGAGATCAAGCGGGGTGTCCCCAGCCATGTACAGGCAGACGTCAGTGCACGGCCCCGGGCCACCAACATGGAGATGCGCGAACGCATGAGCGGCAACCTCTGCCGCTGCGGAGCCTATTCCAACATTGCCGAGGCGATGGAAGAGGTTGCTGGCGTGACCTCTGCAGGGAGGCGCTCATGAGGGCCTTCAGTTACGAACGCGCCAAATCCCCGGCCGAGGCCGCCAAGGCCGTCGCCGGTATCGAGGGCGCGAAGTTCCTGGCCGGAGGGACCAATCTGCTCGACCTGATGAAGCTGGAGGTCGAGACGCCAGCGCACCTGGTCGATGTGCAGGACATCGGCCTGGACAGGATCGAACCCACCGACGACGGCGGCCTGCGCATCGGCACGCTGGTCACCAATACCGCGCTGGCCTCGCATGAGCGCGTGCGCCGCGACTACGCGGTGCTGACCCGCGCGATCGTGGCAGGCGCTTCCGGGCAGTTGCGCAACAAAGCCACTACCGGCGGCAACCTGCTGCAGCGCACGCGCTGCCCGTATTTCTACGATCCCAATCTGCCCTGCAACAAGCGCCTGCCCGGATCAGGCTGCGGCGCACTCGAGGGGTTCTCCCGGCAGATGGGCGTGATCGGCACCTCGGACAGCTGCATCGCGACCTATCCGGGCGACATGGCGGTGGCCCTGCGGGTGCTGGACGCCTCGATCCAGACCGTCAGGGGTGACGGCAGTACGCGCAGCATCCCGATTGCCGATTTCCATCGCTCCCCCGGCGACAAGCCGCAGCAGGACAACGTGCTGCAGCGCGGTGAGCTGATCACCCACGTCACGCTGCCACAACCCCTGGGCGGTCGGCACGTGTACCACAAGGTACGTGACCGCGCGTCCTATGCGTTCGCACTGGTGTCGGTCGCCGCGGTCGTGCAGCGAGACGGCTCGGCGCGGTTCGCCTTCGGTGGGGTCGCGCCGAAACCGTGGCGCGTCGAGGCAGCCGAACCGCTGCTGCGCGATGGTGTAAAGGCCGCGACCCGGCAGGTGTTCGCCGGTGCCCGTCCGACGCCGGAGAACGCGTTCAAGATCGCGCTCGCCGAGCGCACTCTCGCAGCCGTGCTGGTGGAAGGAGAGCGCTGATGCCCCTTGAATTCAACGCCCCCGCCGGCGACAACCTGTTCGACAAGGCCAAGGTCGTCGGCAAGTCGACGCCGCGCATCGACGGTCCACGCAAGACCACCGGTACCGCCCCCTATGCCTACGAGCGCCATGACGTGGCGCCGAACCAGGCCTACGGCTACATCGTCGGTGCGGGCATCGGCAAGGGGCGCATCATTTCGATGGATGCCTCCCGCGCACGTGCCGCGCCCGGCGTACTGGCGGTCATCACCGCACCGGAAACCAAGCCGGTCGGCACATCGAACTGGAACAATGCACCGTTGTTCGGCGGAGCCGAGGTGGCGCACTACCATCAGGCCATCGCCTGCGTGGTGGCAGAGACCTTCGAGCAGGCCCGCGCCGCCGCGGCGCTGATCCGCACCCGCTACGAGCGCAGCAAGGGCCGCTTCGATTTCCCCGCTCTGGCACCAACCGCGCCGCTGGCAAAGGGGCGTGACGGCAAGCCCGACCGGCAGGCGTTGGGCGATTTCGACACCGCCTACGCGAGCGCCGCGGTCAAGCTCGACGAGACTTACCACACCTCCGACGAAAGTCATTCGATGATGGAGCCGCACGCCACCATCGCCGCCTGGGAGGGTGACACGCTCACGCTGTGGACGGCGAACCAGATGGTCGACTGGGCCAGGCAGGGCATCGCGGCGATCCTTGGCATCGATCCTGCCAAGGTGCGTGTGGACTCCCCCTATATCGGCGGCGGCTTCGGCGGCAAGCTGTTCATCCGTGCCGACGCGGTACTGGCCGCGCTGGCGGCCAAGCAGGTCGGGCGGCCGGTGAAGATCGCGCTGCAACGCCCGTTGATGCCCAACAACACCACGCACCGGCACGCCACCCTCCAGCGCGTGCGGATCGGCTGCGGAAAGGATGGCCGGATCTCCGCCATCGCCCATGAGAACTGGTCGGGCAACATCAACGGCGAGGACGGCGAGAACGGCACCCTGCAGACGCCCAAGCTCTATGCAGGCGCCAACCGCCTGGTGGCCAACTACATCGCCACGCTCGACATGCCCGAAGGCAATGCGATGCGCGCACCGGGCGAAGCACCGGGCCACATGGCGCTGGAAGTTGCGATGGACGAAATGGCCGAGAAGCTGGGCCTCGACCCGATCGCGTTCCGCATCCTCAACGAGCCCGAGGTAGTACCCGGCGATCCGTCCAAGAAGTTCTCCGACCGCAACCTGGTGCGCTGCCTGCGCGAAGGCGCGGAGCGCTTCAATTGGAACAAGCGCAACCCCAGGCCGGCGCAGGTCAGGGAAGGGGACTGGCTGGTCGGTATGGGCGTGTCTGCGGGCTATCGCGGCGCACCGACGATGAAGTCGGCGGCGCGGGTCCGGCTTGACGGCCAGGGCGGGGTGATTGTCGAGACCGACATGACCGACATCGGCACCGGCTCCTACACGATCATCGCGCAGACGGCAGCCGAGACCATGGGCGTGCCGCTGGAGCGGGTCCAGGTGACCCTCGGCGACTCCCGTCATCCCGCCTCCGCTGGTTCCGGCGGCCAGTGGGGCGCGGCAAGCTCCACCGCAGGCGTGTACGCGGCGTGCGTCAGCCTGCGCCGCAAGGTGGGCGAGAAACTCGGCTTCGACGGCGACACCGCAAACTTCGCCAATGGCCGCATCCAGGCGGGTGGGCGGACGATCAAGCTGGCGGAGGCGGGCACACTGTCGGCGGAGGACGGCATTGCCTTCGGCGACTTCAAGCAAGGCTACGACGTCGGCACCTATGCAGGGCATTTCTGCGAGGTTGCCGTGCATGCCTATACGGGAGAGACGCGCATTCGCCGCATGCTTGCCGTATGCGATGGCGGCCGGATCCTCAATCCGCTGTCTGCACGCAGCCAGGTCATCGGCGGGATGGTGATGGGTGCAGGCGCGACCCTGATGGAGGAGCTGGTGGTCGACAAACGGCTGGGCTTGTTCATCAACCACGACCTGGCCGGCTACGAGGTTCCCGTGCACGCCGACATCCCGTACCAGGAAGTGGTCTTCCTCGACACGCTGGATCCGGTGATCTCGCCGATGAAGGCCAAGGGCGTAGGTGAACTGGGCATCTGCGGGGTTGGCGCCGCGATCGCCAATGCGATCTACAACGCAACCGGCGTGCGCGTGCGCAGCTATCCCATCACCTTGGACAAGCTGTTGCCCGGCTTGCCCGACATAGGTTGACGTTGCGCATGGACCGACCCGTAGCCTCGCCCACTCTGGAGGTCTCCGCCGCAGGCGGAGGGGAGCCCGGCGATCTTGCCGAGGACCTGTCCGCAGCGCCGGGCTTCCTCGCCGAAGGCAGCCCGCGCGGCGTACTCGAGACGGCCTTGACGCGCTTGCGCGCGGGGGAGCACGCCGTGCTCGCGCTGGTGCTGGAAACCGATGGCTCCACCTACGCCGGTGCCGGCGACATGGTGCTGTTCTGCAACGGCAGCCAGGTCGGCTGGCTGAGCGGCGGATGCCTGGAGCCCGAGCTCGCGCGACGCGCGGAGCAGGTGAGCGCGGCAGGGCGGGTCGACTGGATCGAGATCGACACCCGCAGTGACGACGACCTGTTGAGCGGGTCCGCGCTCGGCTGCCGCGGCCGGCTGCGAATTGCGCTTCTGCCGTTGCGTGCCATGTCCGGCCTCGACGACGTCATCGAGGCCTGGTTGCGCGAGGGTGTGTCACTCCAGCGCGACCTTCGCACGTCGGGGCAGGTCGTTTTCCGCGCCGGCCATCGCGAGCAGGCATGGCAGCTGCATCCGATGGACGGGGCGCAGTCCTTTGGCGAGGGCGCATGGCATTTGCCGTTGCTCCGGCTTCCGCGGGTCCTGGTGTTGGGGGGCGGTCCCGAAACGCCCTTCCTGGTTCCGTTGCTGCGGGGCCTGGGGTGGCGGGTCAGCGTGGCCGAACGGCGAGCGCGCTGGGCCTCTGCCGGGCAGTGCGCGGATGCGCATCTTCAGGCCAGCCCGGCCGAGGCCCTTCATGACGACCCGTGCGACGCGGCACTGGTGATGCATCACGACTTCGAACTGGACCGGGAGGCGCTGGTGGCCCTGGCTGATACCAAAGTCGCGTTCATTGGACTGCTGGGTCCGCGTCGAAGGCGCGAGGACCTGTTCAAGCTGCTGACACCGGATCAGCGCCACTGCCTTTCCCCGAGACTTCAATCACCGGTCGGCCTGAACATCGGCGGCCGAGGGCCCGAGGCAATTTCGCTCAGCATCGCCGCGCAGCTGCAGCAATGGCGAAGCGCGCACGGCAGGTGACTGACGCGCATGCGGTCGTCGTGCTGGCTGCCGGCGGGAGCACCCGACTTGGCCAGCCCAAGCAGCTTCTGACCCGGCAGGGCGAAACCCTGGTACATCGCGTGGCGCGGTTGGCGCGGGAGCTCGCGCCAGCGCAGGTCCTAGTCGTAGTGGGCGCGAAGGCACAGGCCGTGACATCCAGCATTGCCGGGCTGGAGGCCACTCCGGTAACCAACCCCCACTGGGAACGCGGCCTGGCGAGCAGTCTGCAGGTTGCCGGCGCACACCTGCTGCCCACGGTGACCGCGGTGATGGTCGTGGCATGCGACCAGCCCGCAATCGAGCGCTCCCATCTGCAGGCGCTGCTTTCGGGTGCCCGCGCCTCGGCGTCAGGGTGCGCTGGCACGCGTCATGGAGACGCGCTTGGCATTCCTGCAGTAGTGCCGCGTGCATGGTTCACCTCTGTCGGTGCAACCGGTGACCGCGGCTTCGGAGCGCGCCTGCGGCAACTTCCCGTCGATACGGTGCATGTCCTACAGGCACCGGAACTGGGCCTGGATATCGATACGCCAGAAGATCTTGCGCGTTCGCGCGATGCGGGCTGGATCGATGCCGGGAGGTGACTCGCATGATCACTAGGCCAATGCCTGTCGCGCAGGTGACGAGCGGCAGAGCTGGAGCCCGAACCCTCGCTGCCCGCAGCCCTGTGGAGTCGAGCCATGCTCGACTACGGCACGCCACATCGCGCCCCATCAGGCACATCACCAGCAAGAATCTGCAGCACCCGATCCAACAGAACAGGCTCCGGCACGCCAGCCAGTACCTGCTCCAGGTAATCCAACGGCTCCAACTGCCATTGGAGGAGCGCCCGCAACCGAACAACGGCGGGCCCCCGCTGCTCCGCGTCTAGTGAAACCTGCAACAGCAGATGGTGCGAGCGCCTCTCCAGCCACAGCACGGGTATGCCTCGGCAATGAACCTGGAACGCGGCATCTCGATGCCGCTCGACGAACTGGAAGCCCTGTCCTGGCCGAGAGTCCACGAACTGCATCGCCTAGCGGCGCAGCTGTGAGAATCGATCGTCGTTGATGTTTTGGAACGCGACAGGCGAGTGCACCGGCGGCGCCAGCCACTGCGTCTGTGCCGCAACCACCACCACAAGACAGAGCGCGGTGGCCACCCAGCGCCACCAGGCCACTCAGCCCTCCGGATGCAGTCGGGTACTGGCGTGTGCGGTAAGGCCGATTCCGGCCATGATCAGCCCCTCCATCACGCGCGGGCCTACGTATTGCTCCACCTCGCCGTTCTCGCGGGCGCGCTGCGCGGCCAGCAGGATCTCCAGCACCACCCGAAGGCCCGCCAGCGAGCAGTCGGTATCCGCCAGGGCGATGCGTCGGCCGGGCATCTGATGGCGTTCAGGCCACGGCTGGCCATCGGAGGCGGCGCCGGCGCCGATGCTGTGCAGCAGGGCGATGAGGGTGTTCGGGTCCAGCGCCGGGCCGTTGGCAGGCGCGTCGTGGATGGGGTGTGGGGCAGGGGAGTGGGGCTGGGTCACGGCTGGGCTCCTTGCTTGCATGCAGAAGCCGCCATCGATAAAGGTGGCGGACGATGCGTGGTTCGAAACCCCGTGTGTGGATGACCGGGCAGGCGCAAGGCCTCCACGCACCGCCCGCCATAGCCGACTGACGGATTGCCAGCCGGCACCGCGCGAAGCAGCGCCGGCTGGCAAGTGCGAGCAACATCCACACAACCGGGGTTTCGAATCCCGACCACCGATGCACGGTGGCAAGGCAAGGAATACGCGGACCTATGCGTGATGCCAATGCAGTAGGGCTGATGACGTCACTACTTTCAACATTTTCAGAATCGTTGCATATGGCGCAATGAGGCCGGAGCGTTGCGCTGCAAGGCTATCGACCATGTCGGTGGTGCAGCTCTGCGCGCTGTCGGCATCCGCCCGGCGGGGCTGTGAGCGAGGCAAATGCGACAGACCTGTCCAGCAATGCGCTGCCGGCTGCGTGTGACGCGTCACGTTAATAGGTGAAATCTGCGAAGCAACGCGCTGCATGTCACCATGTGGCGGGGCGAATCATCTGCAGAATGCCCCTTGGTACCTCATGGACGCATCCGCCCAAGAGGGTTTTCATGTCTGGCATGACTGACGGGCAGCAACTACGCAACGCGCAATGGGGCAAGGTGTCGCGCCTGTTCAAGCCTGCGATGATCATTAGCGCGGCGCTGACGGCAAGCGCAGAAACGTTCTATCGCACAGGGGCGTACCCGCGAGCCATCTTCGAGGCGGGCAGCGCTGATGCTCGAACCTGGTTGTATGTGGCATTGATGTACCTGATCGCCTTTCCAGTACTGTTTCTTTGGATGAGGCGACTGCTCGCAGGCTACCCCATGCCATGGAACCCGCCACTCAAGCGCTGGTTCCTGGGCGCGTTCTCCCTGATCCTCTGCAGCGGAATGATCCATGCTGCCGGTCATCGTGCTGACTGTTGGGGGCAGCGCTGCAGGTCGCGGCAAAGGGCTGTATCAGCTGTTCACCGGCAGCCTCTTCGGCACATTCCTTGTGGGAACGGTGCTCGCCTACGCAGCGGCCCTGGGTGCATGGCTGCTGTTTATCGGAACCCCCAAGCTGCTCTTCCCCAAGCCGGGCTCCCGCTAGGCCGGCTGCGATAGTTTCCTGGAAGTGCAGGTGTTCGAGCCCGCCACCCGCTGCCGGGTCGTCAGTAGCCCTTCAACGCCGCCTTGGTTCGCTCCAGCCATGCGGCATTGTGGCTGCGCGCATGGCGCGACCAGTGCTGGGCATCATCGATGATGCTGGCGAACAGGCTGCGGGCTTGCTCGCGATCGTCGGGTTGCGGCTGCGCCATCAGCCATTCGGCGTAGAGGCAGCGAGCGGCCGCATCGTTTCCGCATTCCACGGCGCGCTCGAACGCGGCACGGGTGCCGGGCGCTTGGGCAGCCGCCAGTGCCTGCGCGTAAAGCAGGGTCTGTTCCGGCTTGCGGCGCACATCCGGGTGGCGGGCGAACAGGCCGTCCAGCGTCTCCACCGCAAGCGCCGCGTGCCCGGACTCGAGCCGGGCACGGGCAAGGCCGGTCAGGATGTAAGGATCGTCGCCCAGCAGCGAGCTGGCTGCCTGTTCAAGCAGGGTTCTGGCTTCCTCGGCCTGGCCGGCATCCAGCAGCGTCATGCCCAGGCGAACCCTATTCTGCACGGTGGGCGTGCGCGCCAGTTCGGCACGGGCGCTGCGAAGATCCTGACCCGGGCCCATGAGCTGCTTGGCGGAACGGACGACCTGTCGGGCGCCGCGTGAGTGACGGACTTCAGGGAAGTAGATCGCCAGGAAGTAGACGACGCTGCCGAGCAGCGGGAACGAGAAGAGCAGGATGAGCCAGTAGAGGCTCTGGCCCGAGCGGATGGCGTGCACCGCGAAGTAGATGGCCGCCAGTACGTGGAGTCCGATTCCGATATAGGGCATGTGTGCCGCCTCGTCCTTGTGGGGGGTGGAACTATAGTGGGGGAGGGGTGGGGCGCCAATGGGGTGGTGGTCGGGCGTGACGCGTCACGTTAATAGGGTGGATTCTGCAGGACGGAGCGCTGCATGCCACTATGTGGCGGGGCTGCATCGATGGAAGGGGGATACATGGAGCGTACGAAAAAGACACTGACGATGGCCGATGTCGCTGGATGGGGTTCGGCGCTCGTCACGTTCGGATTGATTCAAGGGGCCTTGTATCTGAAGGCGTATTGGGGGCACTTCGGCCTGGATCCTTTTCAGTTTGTTGCGGTGAGTGAGCTTGCACTGGCAGGGCTTGCGGGGATCGGCATGGTGTTGTTCTTCATACTGATTGCGCTGCTGCTCGGAGGATGGGTCGAGGGGAAGGTGACAACGACGCCGTCCCAAGCCAATCTGTTGATGTGGCTGACCCTGGCTCTTTGTCTTGTTGGAATGGGTGCCTTGCTTTGGTGGTCCAATGCCTGGCCCGTTTTGATAGGTGTGGCGCTGACGGGCATATGTGCAATGGCAGTACGCCTGTCCCCAGTGTTGCCGGCCGCCGTGAAGGACTCGCCGTGGCTGGTCTATGCGCTCGTGATGATTGTTTATGTCCCGATCTCGTCAAACTGGCTTGGCTTCGAGCGCGCCAAGGCGATTACTTCTGGCGGCAGCAAGTACACGGTCAATGTGACTATTGATGAGAAGGTGCAAGGCGGCCTGGGCCTAGTGGGGCGTTTGGGTGATAGCTATGTACTTTGGGACCCGGTACAGAAAGCTGCAGTTCTTGTGCCAGTGGACAACGTGAGTAGGCTGGAGATTGCGCAAAAATCCGTTCTGCCTGCCAAACCAGTTCAGTCGCGATAAGGGCTCGTTATCGCTGACAGCCGCAATGCGGCTGTTTGCCCCGATCATTGGCTCTCACTGGTTATTGCGGCGAGCCGGCTCGTTCGGCAACACGTGATGACATTCATCGAGCCGAGCATTGCTGACCGCCTGTCGCGCGCCACAATGATCACAGGTGAGAACCGTGCCGCCGGGCATCTTTCTCAGGACATCCCCGCTGAGGTCGGTAATCCCGCCGCAGGCTGTGCAACGAATAGAGATGTGTCGCACGTGGACGATGTTGCCGTGCTCATCCCGGACAGGGTCTAGCGCAAGCACATAAAATTGACCGGTGTTGGGCATGTCCATGGTTCGATAGCGTTGACGATGCCATGGTTGCTGCATTTGCTGGCTTCAGAGCGTGACGTGGCGTAGCGATCTGCGCGCACATTGCTGAACACGTCAGGATCGGGATCTCACTTCGGAACAATCGAGAAAACTTTAGTATTCATATTTGCTAAGGTGCTTCGACAATATGAAGAAGGGGCGCGCGATGCCCATTAGGGCGGTGGTGTATGTCAGCGAAGCTTCGGATCTTCTGATGGGAGACAAGCTGGGGTTGCGGGGGAGCAAGCTGGACGATCTCGTGGACGACGCAGCCCGCTTTAACCGAGACGCCGGCGTCAGCGGCATTCTTCTTTTTGACGGCGAGCGCTTCCTTCAATACTTAGAAGGGCCGTCAGACGGACTAGATGTTGCATATTCGCGCGTCCTTGGTGCCTCTAGCCACCATCACGTCCTAGAGCTCCAGAGAAGCACGGTCTCTGATCGCCGGCTTCCATTCTGGCCGATGAAATGGCTCCCCGTAGAGCCAAGCGAGCTGACTTCAACCGCGCTCGGCGATTGGGCCGGATTCAAGATGCGAGGCGACGGCGAGGCCATGAACGCGACAGCGATGGATCGGTTGCTCCTGTTGGTCTCCCGAGGCGCTGCGCTTGACGTAAGCTACGGCGTGCGGCACTCATCCTAGGTCCCCCGGCGGCAATCCACTTGCTCATGAATGGCCGTGGTGAGCTGGCGAAATCGGTAGGGCTTGGGAAGAAAACGGACGTTTTCAGGAAGCACCGGCAACTGAGACCGCTGAAGCCCTGACGAAATCACTACCTTCGCCAGCGGTTGGGACAAAGCCGCTTCAACCGCCACGTCCAAGCCGGTCGCAGAGCCTGGCATGCTGTAGTCCGTCACAACGATGGTGAACTTCCCCTCGCCGCGAAGGTATGCAATTGCCTCAATTCCCGTGCTGGCGATGGTGACATCGAAACCCTGGGCACTGAGGGCGTCGGCAACCACTGCGCGGAGATCTTCTTCATCTTCTACGAAAAGAACGTGGATCGGCATTTCAATGGACTCGAATAGGGAAAAAAAGACTAACCCGGGTTCCTTTCCCGACTTCGCTGATCAATTCGGTGTAGCCCCCCGACTGGCTCGTGAACCCAAATACTTGGCTTAGCCCCAATCCACTTCCTTTGCCGATGGACTTGGTGGTGAAGAACGGCTCGAAAACCCGTTCCTGCAATTCCTTTGGAATGCCCTCGCCATCGTCACAGACCGTGATGCAGGCGTAATCTAACGGGCCATTCGTTGAGCTGGATGGGCTCTGTAGAGAGCGGACTGCCGCTGACACAGTGATTTGTCCACCTTGAGGCATGGCATCGCGGCTGTTGCATACCAAGTTTAGGATGGCGGCCTCCAGCTGGGCCTTATCAAGCTCAATCTCCACATCGTCCTCGGGCCATTGGATGGCCACGTCAACGTGGTCGCCAGCCGCGCGTTTAAGCATGCCCTCGAACTCATGCAGAAGGCTTCGCAGCCGGACCTTCTCCGGGACCAGGGTCTGCCCCTTGCCAAAGGTCAGCAGCTGACGCGTCAATAGTGTTCCCCGTTCGCCTGCACGCTGGGCGGTGTCAACGAGCGCCGCGGCTGCAGGGTTATCCACGTGGATACTGACCATGTCCAGACAATTGGCGATGATCGCGAGTAAGTTGTTGAAGTCGTGCGCCAGCCCCAGCGTGAATTTGCCAATAGCTCCATCTTTTGCGCTTGAAACAGTTCGCGCTGCGCCTCAAGCAGTTGCTCTTGAGCCTGGTGGAGTTCGGTAATGTCACGGGTGATCTTGGCGAATCCGACGAGATCACCGTCAACCCAAATCGGATCGATGACCACACTCGCGCGAAACGGTGTTCCATCTTGGCGCAAGCGCCAGCCTTCGCAGGCGTATCGTCCTTCTTCAGCTGCAACGCGCAAATTGCGTTGTGGAAACCCCGCTTCCGCCTCCTCTGGAAGATAGAACCTAGAGAAGTGGGACCCTACAACATCAGCTGCGGTATAGCCCTTGATCCGCTGCCCTCCGGTGTTCCACGTCCGGATGAAGCCGGCGGTGTCCAGCATATAAATCGCGTAGTCCGTGACCGAATTCACCAGAAGGCTGAATTGCCTGGACTCATCGCTAAGAGCATCTGTGGAGCGTTGCTGGCTAATCATGGGTCATCCTCGTGGCGAGCCACCGGAGGCGACAGGTGGGGCAGTGTAGGGAGGGTCCACCGTTTGGGCGTTACGAAACCTTCACGTCCGCTGCGCGGGGCCGTCGAGACTCGCTAATGCAGACGATGTGGCTTGTTTAGCAAGGGTGGGCGATGGTGGGAGGGACGCGAGCGATGCAGGTCATGGAGCAAAGATTGATGACGCTGGGATATCAAGATAGCGTAGCGCTGGAGAGCATTCAGGGTGAGGCACGCCGGATCAAGGACCAGAGAATGTGCTGCATGTGGGGTCAGGACTCGCGTCGACCGTATTGCCGTCCCCAGTATGCTTCGCTACTGCTTGGGTGTAGGCATCCCGTGCGCATCACGCAGTGCGTCCTAGCGTCGGGGTCTGCGCTGACCGCGATGTAGCTCAATGCCTCAGCGAGCATCCGAAGAAACTGCCCTTCGGAGTAGAGCGCTGCCCATTCCGGTAGCTTCTCCTCAAGCTGAGCGATCATCAAATCGATTTCGAGACGGGTACTCATGTGGGTTGCCCTCCTGTATCCCACAATAAGAACCATCGCATTGCGTCCGGTGTCCAAGTTAAGGTCCCGGTCCCACGCCGGCTCTACTCTGCGCTCACGAGTTTTTTGCGAACCCAGTGGGAGGGGACTCAAGGTAAGCTGCGCGCGCCCGACGCCGTGAAAGCCCTTTTCGCTCCGTCGCCACTCGTTCTACACGGGCAGCCGACAGTGTAAGCGTCAGATAAGGGCACCTGAAACGACAGATAGATGTCCATGACAAACGACGCCGTTGCTCCCAATCCTGTAGACGCCGTCGTGATCGGTGGAAGCTACGCTGGCATGTCCGCCGCGCTTCAGCTTGCTCGGGCCTGTCGATCAGTGGTGATCATTGATCATGGGCTGCCAAGGAACCGCACCGCCAGCCGAGCCCATGGCTGCCTCGGTTGGGATGGCTGCGCCCCGGCCGATCTTTTGACAACCGCTCGGCGGCAACTTCAAGCCTACAGCCACGTGCGCTGGATCGCCGCCGAGGCGGTGGGTGCGCAGCGCTCTGCCCGGACCGGGTTCAAGGTCACCTGTGCCTCTGGGAGCACAGTGTCCGCACATCGATTGGTGCTGGCCCATGGGGTCGCGGACCAGCTCCCCGAAGTCCCCGGCTTGGAAGAGCGCTGGGGGAAAAGTGTCCTCCATTGCCCTTACTGCCACGGCTACGAGATCTGCGGAGGGTCGCTTGGGCTTCTGGTCGCCGCGGACGATGATGTGTTGGCGCATGCCAAGGCATTGCAGCAATGGGGGAAAATCATGATCTTCCACCGCGGAGATCGGACGGAGCAGGCATTGAACGCTCTGGAGAATCAGCTTAACGGCATTGATGCGGCCTTGGAGCGAACACCGTTGGTCGGCGTTTCTGAAGAAGCCACGGCGGACTTGGCCGACGGACGCCGGCTAGAGCTACGGGCCCTCTTTTTACACCCCGAAACGAAACTATGCTCCCCGATCGCACACCAACTCGGGTGTGAAACCGAATCCGTTGGCTGCATTTCAACGGACTCGGCGAAGCAGACCACCGTGGAAGGAGTGTTCGCCTGCGGGGATGCAGCCCGGTTCGCAGGCAACATCGCCCTGGCCATCGGAGAAGGCGCGCTCGCTGGTGTGGCTGTGCATCGCTCGTTGTTGGGGCTGCTTGACTAAGCAAGCACGGGCGTTCGCCATGCCTTCACGGTGGCATCGCCTTGCTGCCATGGGCGCCTCGTTAGGGTGGAGGTCCATTCCCTGACGGACACCACCATGGCAGAGCTCAAAGAGAACCTGTTGGATTGGCTGCGCGACGCACACGCGATGGAGCAGCAGGCGGAAACCATGCTCAAGGGCCAGGCTTCCCGGATCGAGCACTATCCGGTGCTGAAGGCTCGCATTGAAGAACACATCCAGGAGACCATCGGCCAGCGCGAACTGCTGGAAGGCTGCATCAAGCGGCTGGGCGGTTCCCCGTCGACCCTGAAGGATGTGATGGGCAAGATGGCCGCCTTCGGTCAGGCCGTCGGCGGCATGACGGCTTCTGATGAGATCGTCAAAGGCGCCATGGCCGGCTACGTCTTCGAGCACTTTGAAATCGCGTCCTACACGGCGCTTATCGCTGCTGCCAAGACCGCCGGTGATGCGGAAACCGTGAGGGTCTGTGAAGAGATTCTGGTTCAGGAAGAGGCCATGGCCGACTGGCTGGCGGCCCATCTGCCCGAGGTCACCGAAGAATTCATGGTCCGCGACGCCACCCCTGGCGTTGAAGCAAAGAAGTAAGCCACTGAGTCTCGTCGGCTGGGTTCACGCCCGGCCGACGGGGCCGGGCCTACAACGAAAGGCCCTTGGATAGGAGGCGGCTGGCATGCCCAGGCCCATCTGGAGCGGATCCCTGTCGTTCGGTCTACTCAATGTCCCAGTTTCATTGATGTCCGGCGAGCGACGCATGGACCTCAGTTTCCGAATGTTGGACGCTCGCAACAAGAAGCCCATCCGATACGAGCGCGTCAATGCTGAGACCGGCGAAGAGGTGCCGTGGAAGGACATCGTCAAAGCCTTCGAATATGACAAGGGAAGCTACGTAGTCATAGAAAGGGAAGACATCGCTGCAGCCGCACCCGAGACTCACGAATCCATCGACGTAGAGGCGTTTGTCGACGCCAAGAGCATTGGCCTGCGGTTCTTCGAAAAGCCCTACATCCTGGTGCCAGGAAAGAAGGCGGAAAAAGGCTATGTGCTTCTGCGAGAGACCCTGAAGGAAACGGGCAAGGTCGGCATCGCCAGGGTAGTCATCCGCACCCGCGAATACATCTGTGCGGTGATGCCCGAGGACGATGCGCTGGTGATGATTCTGCTGCGCTATCCGCAGGAGCTGGTGTCGCCGGACGAATACAAGTTGCCTCAAGGCCAAGCATCCGACTACCGGGTGGCTCCCAAAGAACTGGAGATGGCCAAGCAGCTCATTGAGAGCATGACGTCGGAATGGCAACCGGACAGCTACCAGGACGAGTTCCGCGAGCGCCTGTCGGACATCATCAAAAAGCGGGTGAAGCAGGCCGGCGCCACGACCACCTTTGAGGAGCCCGAGCACCGCGAGGATTCGGCGACCAACGTGGTGGACTTCATGGCCTTGCTCCAGAAGAGCCTGGAAACCAACAAGCGCACCCCGGCGAAGGCAACCCCGGTGAAGACCGCCTCCAAGCCGTCTGCCAAAGACAGCAAGTCTGCCAAGAAGGCCACCCCCAGAAAGGCCCCGACGAAAAAAGCGGCGAAGAAGACTCCCACCAAGAAGGCTCGAAAGAGCGCCTGATCAGACTAGGAGAATCTCATGAGCGACGACAAG
>NZ_CVIW01000057.1:0-2828 GCF_001499715.1 Stenotrophomonas thermophila
GGAAGTGCGGCAGCACGTACTCGGCGATCTCGTGGAAGGTCTCGGCCAACGGCCGTTCGTTGCGGCGGAACTGCAGGCCGATGTGGTCGACACCGGCCGCCTGCATGGCATGCAGCTCGGCCAGCAGGGCTTTGCGGCCGCCGCGCAGCCCAAAGCGCCAGCGCTGCAGCGGGGCATCGGCATTGGCCACCAGGTCCAGGTGGATGAAGCTGGCATACGGCTTGTTGCCGGCCACGGCGCGCCAGGCCGCCACGCGTTGCGCATGGTCCTGTGGCGTGCCCGGGTAGGCCAGGCAGCCATCCATGTGCTGGCCGATCCACGCCGGTTGCTGCTGGGCCAGGCCGGCCACGAACAACGGCAGGGCTGGGCCAACCGCAGGCAGCACGTCCAAGCCCTGCGGCAGGTGCGCGGCGGCGCCTTCGCGCAGCAATGCGATCTGCTCGCGGAAGCGGCTGTCCCGCGTGTCGAAATCGCGGCCGAACAGCGGGTACTCCACCGGGCGGTCGCCACTGGCTACGCCCAGCAGCAGGCGGTCTCCGCTCAGCCGCTGCACGCTGCGCGCCGACTTCAGGGTCAGCAACGGCTCACGGATCGGCAGCACCACCGCACCGGTGCCCAGCAGGATGTCATTGGTGATGCCGGCCAGGTAGCCGAGGTAACTGAATACCTCGAACACCTGCGCCGCATCGCCGAAGGCTGGGTCGTAAACCGGCACGTCGCGCACCCACAGCGCACGGAAGCCGAGGCGGTCGGCCAAGCGTGCCAGTTCTGCATGGCGCTGCAGGTCCGGTTCGCCGGGCAGGCGTCGCGCGGCGCGTCGTGCCTGTTCGCCCAGCGGCGTCCAGTCATTGTCCAGCGGTGCTTCGATGCCGATGCTGAAACCACCGGCCTGCAGCCGCGCCAACGCACTGCCCATGGCGAGTCTCCTCAGTCCCAGGCCGGGGCCAGGCCCGGCGGATCGACTTCGCGGCCGTTGCGGTCAAGCGCGGCGATCGCGGCCATGTCATCGGCATCCAGGTGCAGGTCCTGGGCGAGCAGGTTGCTGGCCAGGTTCTCGCGCTTGGTCGAAGACGGAATGACCGAGTAGCCCCGCTGCAGCGCCCACGCCAGCGCGACCTGGGCCACGGTGGCCTGGTGCTTGTCGGCGATGGCGGCCAGCACCGGATCCTTCAGCACCTTGCCGTAGGCCAGGGTCATGTAGGAGGTCACGGTGATGCCCTGGTCCTGCAGGAAGGCGGTCAGCGCCGGGTTCTGCAGGTAGGGGCTCAGTTCGATCTGGTTGGTGGCGATCTCGCCGGCACCGACCACCTCGATGGCCTGCCGGGTCAGCTCGATGTTGAAGTTGGACACACCGATCTGGCGGGTCAGGCCCTGCGCCTTGGCGTCGGCCAGCGCGGTCATGTATTCGTGCAGTTCAACGCCATTGCCCGGCGCCGGCCAGTGGATCAGCAGCAGGTCGACGTAGTCGGTGCGCAGCTTGGCCAGGCTGTCGCGCAGGCTCGGGATCAGCTTGTCGGCAGCGTAGTTGTCCACCCAGATCTTGGTGGTCAGGAACAGCTGGTCGCGCGGGACGCTGGATTCGGCGATGGCCTGGCCGACTTGGGCTTCGTTGCCGTAGATCTGCGCGGTATCGACTGCACGGTAGCCAACGTCGAGGGCGTTGCGCACCGAGTCGATGACGGTTTGGCCGGTCAGGCGGAAGGTGCCGACGCCAAAGGAAGGAACGCTCATGATGGACTCCAGGGACTTCGTTGAGAGCCGGTGGGCTCGGGACAGGGCGAAGTGTGGGCGCTTTACATTTGTTGATTAAGCCATGTATACGGGAAACGATTTTGCGTCGAGGTAAAAAATGAAAACCACTCTGGATGAGCTGAAGGCCTTCGTGGCCGTGGTCGACAGTGGTTCCATCACGGCGGCGGCCGAGGCGCTGGAACTGACCATCCCCGCCCCCAGCCGCACTCTGGCGCGGCTGGAGGACAAGCTGCAGACCACGCTGCTGCGGCGGACCACGCGGCGGCTGGAGCTGACCGAGGAAGGCGCGGCGTTCCTGGAGTACGCGCGCACGATCCTGGCCACGGTGGACGAGGCCGAGGAACAGATGGCCGCGCGGCGGCTGCAGCCGGTCGGGCGCTTGCGCGTGGACGCCGCCACGCCGTTCATGCTGCACGTCATCGTGCCGTTGCTGGAGGGCTTCCGCGAGCGCTACCCGCAGGTCGAGCTGGAGCTGAATTCCAACGAGGGCATCACCGACCTGATCGAGAAGCGCACCGACGTGGCGTTCCGCATCGGTGTGTTGCGCGACTCGACCCTGCATGCGCGGCCGATCGGCCACAGCCGCATCCGCGTGGTGGCCAGCCCCGAGTACCTGCGCCGGCATGGCACGCCAACGCGCGTGGAGCAGTTGCGCGAGCACGACCTGCTGGGCTTCACCCAGCCCAGTTCGTTGAACGAATGGCCGCTGCACGATGCCGATGGTGGGCCTTTCGTGATCGCGCCGGCGATCGCTTCATCCAGTGGCGAGACACTGCGGCAGATGGCGGTGACCGGGCTGGGCATCGCCTGCCTGTCTGATTTCCTGACCCGCCAGGATCGGCGTGAGGGCCGCCTGGTGCAGCTGTTCGCCAAGCAGACGCAGGAGGTGCGGCAGCCGATCAATGCGGTGTACTACCGCAACACCGCGCTGGCCGCGCGCATCACGTGTTTCGTCGACCACGTGACGCAGACGCTGGGGCAGCGTCCGTTCGACGAATAGAGATCGGTAGAGCCGGCCGCTGGCCGGCTTTTCCCACCAGCCAGATCACCGCGGTTGCCGGATCACCGCAGCTGCC
>NZ_CVIW01000058.1:0-2514 GCF_001499715.1 Stenotrophomonas thermophila
GGTCTTGCCGTGTGCGCAGGACAGCGCAGACGAGCAAGGCGCGACCGAGCCCCCCATGGGTGAGGGCGCTTCGCTTGCGAAGCATTGCTTCGCTTGCGAAGCATTGCTTCGCAAGCGCCCGAACGCCCAGCCGCCAGCGGCTGGGCCGGACTGGGGGATTCACGGCGCCCCCCGCAACCGGACCCACCCCGCCTCCCCACAGGAACCCCGCTGTTGCTGTTGCTGTTGCTGTTGCCTCCAGCAGGTGCAGGGCTGCAAGCCCTGCCAAACACCCCCCCTACGTCAAACGCAGCAGCAGGCTGCTGCCCGCACACACCACCGCCAACCAGGCCACGCCGTGCCATCCCCATTGCGCCAGCGCCAGGCTGCCCAGCGCACCGCCGGCGGCCATGCCGATGAACATGCCGGTGAACAGCAACGCATTGAGCCGGCTGCGTGCCGGCGGTACCAGGCCGTAGACCAGGGTCTGGTGCGCCACCAGCGCCGACTGGAAGCCGAAGTCGAACAGCAGCGCACTCACCACCAGCAACGGCAGCAGCGCGGCGGCCGGCAACCAGGCTTCGGCCAGCAGCAGGCCGAAGCCCAGCAGCGCCACCGCAATCGCCAGCCGTGCCACCGCATGGCACCCCAGTCGATCAGCGAAACGGCCGGCAAACGGCGCGGCCAGTGCACCGGCCGCACCCGCAATACCAAACGCACCCGCCGCCGCACTACCCAGACCCAGGCGGGCATGCAGCATCAGCGCCAGGGTCGACCAGAACGCGCTGAATCCCACGGCCAGCAGCGACTGGCTGGCCACCGCACGGCGCAACTGCGGCTGCTCGCGCCACAACGCCAACAACGAACCCAACAACGCCGGATAGCGCAGCGTACTGGTCGGCGCGAAGCGCGGCAGCGCACGCGCCATCACCGCGCCCATCGCCGCCACCGATACCGCCGCCAGCACGAACTGCGTGCGCCAACCCCACGCTTCAGCCACCACGCCACTGACCACCCGCGACAACAGGATGCCGAGCAGCAGGCCGGTCATCACCCGGCCGACGATCTGGCCGCGCTGCGCGTCCGGCGCCAGCACCGCCGCTGCGGGCACGATGTCCTGCGCCAGGGTGGCCGTCAGCCCGACAAGCAGGCTGGCCACCAGCAGGCCCGGCAGCTGCCCGGCCATTGCTGCTGCGCCCAGGGCGAGCGCCAGCAGCGCGGACTTCAACAGGATCAGGTGGCGGCGGTCAAAGCGATCGCCCAGCGGTGCCAGCAGCAGGATGCCCAGTGCGTAGCCGAGCTGGGTCAGGGTTGGCACCAGGCCGGCGGCGCGCTCACCTGCGCCGAGGTCCTGGGCTATCAGGCCCAGCATGGGCTGGCTGTAATACAGCGACGCGACCGAGAAGCCGGCACCGGCAGCCATTGCCAGCACCAACGGGGTGGAAGGTACGGTCACCGGTGCGGCCGCAACAGACAGCGAGGGGGTAGACATGGGAGAGCCCGGATAGGAAGTGGGCGTATCCTGCCTGTATTCGCCAGACGTCTGTAGTAGGCTCTGGTACATATATTTCATACGCCACATGCATGAATGACCTCGCCACCGGCGCTGATCGCCTGGATCTGCTGCGCACCTTCCTGCGCATCGTCGATGCCGGCAGCCTGTCTGCTGCGGCCCTGCAGCTGGGCACCACCCAGCCGACGGTCAGCCGACGCCTGCAGGCACTGGAGCGACAGCTCGGCCTGCGCCTGCTGCAGCGCTCCACCCACGGCCTGCAACTGACCGAGGACGGCCTGCGCTGCCAGCGTCATGCACAACGCGTGGTCGACGAATGGGAGTCGCTGCAGGCCGAACTGAACGGCGAACCGGAAACGCTGCGCGGACGCCTGCGGGTGATGGTGCCGCATGCCTTTGGCCAGGCGCAGCTGCTTCCGACCATGCTCGCGTTCCTCGCCCAGCACCCACAGCTGAGCCTGGAGTGGATCCTGGAAGATCGTCGTCCGGATTTCATCGCCGAAGGCATCGACTGCGCGGTGCGTGTGGGACCGGTCGACGAACCGCGCATGGTGGCACTGCCGCTGGCCGAAGTGCCGCGCATCGTCGTGGCAGCGCCCTCGCTGGTGGACGCCACGGCGGTCAGTACGCCGGAACAGGCGCAGGCACTGCCATGGATCTCGCTGGTCACCTACTACCGCGAACGCCTGCTGCTGCATGACGCGCAGGGGCGCGCGCATACCCTTTTGATCAGCCCGCGCCTGCTCAGCGACAACCTGTTCGTGGTGCAGCAGGCTGCACGCGCCGGGTTGGGCGCAGCGGTGGTCTCGGCCTGGCTGGTGGCCGACGACCTCGCCCAAGGGCGTCTGGTGCAGCTGCTGCCGGACTGGCAGGCGCCGGCACTGCCGGTGCATGTCGTGTTTCCTGCCGCGCGCCAGCAGCCGCCGCGGCTGCGCGCCTTCATCGATGCGATGAAGGCCGCACTGCCGCAGCTGCATGGCATGCGGCCGGCACCGCGTTAGGTCATCGGCCGCATCATCCAC
>NZ_CVIW01000059.1:0-2118 GCF_001499715.1 Stenotrophomonas thermophila
CCTCGACGGTGCCGAAGCCTTCGCTGACCAGGATGCCGGCGATCTCTTCGTCCACTTCCAGCTTGTCCATGAACAGCTGGCGTGCGGCGGCCTGCTCGGCCTCCGACTTGGCGGTGACCTGGTCCTGGGTCATCACGTTGAGCTGCCAGCCGGTCAGGCGGCTGGCCAGGCGCACGTTCTGGCCGCCCTTGCCGATCGCCTGGGCGAGACGGTCTTCGGCAACGGCCAGGTCCATCGAGTGCTTGTCTTCATCGACGATGATCGACTGGACTTCGGCCGGCGCCATCGCATTGATGACGAAGTTGGCCGGATTGTCGTTCCACAGCACGATGTCCACGCGCTCGCCGTTGAGCTCGTTGGACACGGCCTGCACGCGCGAACCGCGCATGCCGATGCAGGCACCGATCGGATCGGTGCGCTGGTCGTGGGCCAGCACGGCGATCTTGGCGCGATCGCCCGGATCGCGCGCACAGGCCTTGATTTCCACCAGGCCCTGGCCGACTTCCGGCACTTCCAGCTTGAACAGCTCGATCATGAATTCCGGGGCGGCGCGGCTGATGAACAGCTGCGGACCACGCGGTTCCGAACGGACCTCGGCCAGGTAGCCGCGCACGCGGTCACCGGCGCGCAGCACGTCGCGCGGGATGCCCTTGTCCTTCGGAATGAAGCCTTCGGCGTTGCCACCGAGGTCGACATAGATGTTGCCACGCTCGGCGCGCTTGACCACGCCGGTGATCAACTCACCGACACGATCCTTCCACGCGTCCACGACCTGCTGGCGCTCGGCTTCGCGCACGCGCTGGACGATGACCTGCTTGGCGGCCTGGGCAGCAATGCGGCCGAAGTCCGGGTTCTCGATCTGTTCTTCGATGTAGTCGCCGACCTCGACGCCTTCGGCTTCGTCGATGGCATCCATCAGGCGGATCTGGCGGTCGGGCGACTCCATGACCACATCATCGGCCACTACTTCCCAGCGGCGGAAGGTTTCGTAGCTGCCATCCTTGTGGTCGATGACCACGCGGGTCAGCACTTCCTCGTCGGGATAGCGCTTCTTCGCTGCCGAGGCCAGAGCGGCCTCGATGGCATCGAAGATCACTTCACGCGGCACGCCCTTCTCGTTGGCGACTGCGTCGACTACCAGCAACAGTTCCTTGCTCATTGGCTCACTCCGCGCGCGGCTTCTTTGCCGCCGGCTCGTTGGAAGAAGAATTCGTGTTCGGCTTCGGACGCTTCGGTGCCGGACCGGTCGGCTTGCTCGGGGCCAGCCCCAGCGCCACCCAGTCGGGCATGATCCGTGCCTTGTCGATGTTGTCGGCCGACACCACCACTTCGGCCTTGTCGACGATGAAGGTGATGGTGCCCGCAGCCTCGTCGGTCGCCTCGATACGCCCCTGCAGGCGACGACGGTTGTCCTGCGGCAGCTTCAGCGTGACCTTGGCCGATTCACCCTGGTGGCGAGCGAACTGCTCCAGGTTGAACAACGGGCGATCCACGCCCGGCGAGGACACTTCCAGCGTGTAATTGCCGCTGATCGGGTCTTCGACGTCCAGCTGCGCCGACACTTCGCGGCTGACCCGCTCACAGTCGTCGACATTGATGATGCGCTCGGGCTGTTCAGCCAGTGGCACGTCGATGTAAAGGCGCAGGGTCGCACCGCCGGGGGCCGGCAGATACTCAACGCCCAGCAGCTCCAGGCCCAGCGACACAACGGTCGGGGCGAGCAGATTCGCGATGTCGGTTGCCTTGTCGCTCACAGCCTGCCTTGATCTCTTGGTTGGGTGCCGGCCTTGGCCAGCGTGAAAACATGACGCCCCGGAAACGACAAAGGGCCCGCTGGGCCCCTTTTCCGGAAAGACTCCGGTGACTGGATTCCGGTTGCAACCTGCATTGCCTGCCGGTCGCGGCCCTCCTTCCGGATCCGGACTCCCGCTGGGAGGCCGCCTTCAGGGGTACTGCTAGGCCGCTGATGATAGCGGCTGCACCGCGCTGGTGCAAGGTGCGGGCGTGGGGGCAGCCCCTTTTCCGCACCGGCAGTTCGGGCATGGCTCGACTCTACAGAAACGGGCCAGCCCAAAGAAAAACGCCTTCGAAGGAGGACTTCGAAGGCGATCTCTTTAC
>NZ_CVIW01000060.1:0-1184 GCF_001499715.1 Stenotrophomonas thermophila
GAGATCCTATGTTCGCGGTCAAGCCTGCTGGAAGCAGGCTTGACCCACCTTCAGCATGGCCGGATCGAAGTCCCGGCCACTCTTGAACACGCCCCAAGCGATCCTGGCCAGTTTCCTTGCCAGAATATTGAAGACGGCAGTGCTGGGGTGACCGCGTTTTGACAGCTCGTCGTAGAGCGGTTGCCCCCGGCGACACCGCTTGAGGCCCATCGCGGCCATATAGAGCATTTGGCGCAGCATCGGCGCGCCCTGTTTGGACAGCCGACGCCGTCCGGTTCTGCCGCCAGATTCGTTGGGCCGGGGATCCAGACCGGTGCAGGCGATCCATGCGTTGGCGTTGGCCAAGGGCCAGCGCGTCATGTAGTAAATCAGGTGAGAGGCCACGGCAGGGCCGATACCCGGGATGGTCAGCAGGCGCTTGTAGAGCGCGCCATGCTCTCCATCGCGGCCCAAGCGTTGCAGTTGGCTTTCCAGCTCCAACAGCGTCCCAGCCAGAGCGCAGAACAGATCAGACAGCTCCCCAGGGTCACTTTTGCTTACCCCGAAGGATTGCTCTAGGCGGGCGCGTGTCTCCACCAGCGCTCGCCGCTTACGCAGCAAATCGTGCATCTGCTGCTGCTCGTCGGTACGCGGTACGTATTCACGCAGGCGATCACTCTCCTTCTTCACGTAGCGGGCGATCGCTTGGGCGTCCATGGCGTCTGTCTTGCCGCGCGAGCCCGTCGCCCGGGCGTAGTTCTTGATCAGACGTGGATCGATTACGTAGACAACGTGGCCTGCCTGGCCAGCCATCCGAGCCAACAACTCGTAATACCGCCCCGTCGCTTCCATGCCGATCTGGCATCGCTGGGGCAAGGTTCTGAGCCACTTGGCTATGCCGGCCCGGGTGTTGGCGAACCTGTCACCGGCCTTGCGGTCGGCCACCGCCGGCACGAACTCCTTGGAGTCCACGTCCACGCCAATATCGAGAGAATCAGACATTTGTACGGCTCCCAGCTATCTTTAAAGGGCTGGGGTGGTACCGCACCGACGTTAGCTTGCCTATATCGACGATCCCCTTTGGGGCCGTACGATCCTTTATCGACGTTCGTGTGCGGGATGGGGATCGCTCGACTCGTCTGTCGGCTGGTATCCGCAGATGCATGCTTGACGGTCCCTCCACCCTGGCCCCTACATCCCGCGTA
>NZ_CVIW01000061.1:0-672 GCF_001499715.1 Stenotrophomonas thermophila
GAAGTGACCCCCGGGAGTTGGACGCCAGATCCAACCCCGAGGGATACATGAACAGATACGACGCTCGTTTCAAACTGCAGGTTGCCAAAGAGGCCTGCAAGACCTCCACATCGGTCAAAGCCGTTGCTCGTCGCCACAGCCTGGAGGCCTCCACGGTCAGGCGCTGGGTGGCTACGTACCGGCTGCACGGTTGGCGCGGGTTTCGCCGCCAGGCCCGATCCTATGACTTTGCGTTCAAGCTGGCTGTCCTGGAGAAGATGAGTCAGGACGGCATGTCCGCGCGCGAGGCCACGACTTACTTCCAGATTGGCGATGCCGGCGCAGTGGGGCAGTGGCGGCGCCTGTATGCTGAGGGCGGTGCCCAAGCGTTGGCGCCACCTCCGCCGCCGCCCCGAAAGCCGATGAAAAAGACCCGTTCGTCCAAGCCACCTGAGGAAATGAGCCGCGAAGAGCTGCTCAAGGAAGTCGCCTATCTGCGTGCGGAGACCGACTACCTAAAAAAACTCGATGCCTTGATCCGGGAAGAGCAGGCGGCGCAAGATGCAAAGCGCAAGCCATCCAAGGATTGAGGCAGGTTCATACGCTGTCGCTTCTGCTCGAAGCGGCGGAGCTGTCACGCAGTACGTTCTATTACCAGAACCATGTCCTGGCCCATCCGGATCAGGACGAGGC
>NZ_CVIW01000062.1:0-173091 GCF_001499715.1 Stenotrophomonas thermophila
CAGGGGAAGTGGCCTCAGCGCCGTTCCCGTGTGCCGCGAAGTTTCCTTCGTAGCGAAGCCGCCCATTATAGCCGGCTTTTCCGCTTCGTCAACACCTTTTTTCAAGGCCGCCTCACCGGAGTGGACGATGTTGCCGATGCTGCTTCGTCGTTGGGCCCGTGGGCCTTTCGTCGTTGCGAGCCGCCTATTATGCCGGACTTTTCGAGTCCGTCAACACCTTCGTTCGATCAACTCGTTCGCCGGTGATGGCGTTGCTGATCGCGTGCCGTTTCCGAGGAAGCGATGCGTTGCAGCAAGGGGGCGAATTCTAGAGATCCTGCAGATTTCGTCAAGGCTTTTTTTCATGGTGATGACAGAAGCGCCGCGACTTCAGGCATGACGTACGCTCGAAGATCACTGCGGCGTTGCCCGCGCGTTGCGCGGTCAACGCCGCAACGGCTATCAATGCACGGATGCAACAAGGAGAGACGGCAATGAACATGCAGGTGCGGCAAGCATGGTGGCGCGACCTTTCAGTGCCGGCCGTGGTCGCCGGCT
Source organism: Stenotrophomonas thermophila (assembly GCF_001499715.1). NCBI lineage: Bacteria > Pseudomonadati > Pseudomonadota > Gammaproteobacteria > Lysobacterales > Lysobacteraceae > Stenotrophomonas > Stenotrophomonas thermophila. The sequence goes on from NZ_CVIW01000062.1 coordinate 538, forward strand.
TCATCACCGTGCTGGTCGGCTTCGCCAGTTCCGCAGTGATCGTGTTCCAGGCCGCACAGGCTGTCGGTGCCGACCAGGCACAGATCGCCTCATGGATGTGGGCACTGGGACTGGGCATGGGTGTCACCTGCATCGGGCTGTCGCTGCGCTATCGCGTGCCGGTGGTGACCGCATGGTCGACACCGGGCGCGGCGATGCTGGTGGTCGGTGCTGGTGGCGACTCGCTCGCTGAAGCCACCGGCGCATTCCTGCTCGCTGCGGTGCTTGGCATGCTGGCAGGCTTCTCCGGGGTGTTCGCACGATTGATGCAGCGGGTGCCGATGGCGCTGGCCGCCGGCATGCTGGCCGGCGTGCTGCTGCGCTTCGGTCTGGACGTGTTCGTGGCCATGAATTCCCAACTGGTACTGGCAATGGCAATGTTCGCCACCTGGCTGGCGGGACGCCGCTTGTTCCCGCGCTATGCGGTCATCGCCACACTGCTGGTCGGCATCGCGGTCGCAGCCAGCCGTGGCCTGCTGCACGCACAGCAGGTGCAGCTGCAGCTGGCGGTGCCGCAATGGGTGACCCCGTCCCTGTCCTGGACTGCGGTAGCCGGCATCGCCCTGCCCCTGTTCGTGGTTACCATGGCCTCGCAGAACATCCCCGGTGTGGCAGTGATGCGTGCCTCCGGCTATGACGCGCCGGTGTCGCCGCTGATCGGCTGGATCGGCGTGGTCAATACATTGCTGGCGCCGTTCGGTGCCTACGCACTGAACCTGGCCGCGATCACGGCCGCGATCTGCATGGGCCGTGATGCGCACGAGGATCCGGCACGGCGCTACACCGCCGCCATGGCCGCTGGGGCTTTCTATATTGTCATCGGGCTGTTCGGTGCCACCGTGGCCGCCCTGTTCGCGGCTTTCCCAAAGGAGCTGGTGGCCTGCGTGGCCGGTATCGCGTTGTTCGGCACCATCGCCAACAGCCTGGCCAGTGCGCTGGCGGTAGAGCAGGACCGCGAGGCGGCACTGGTCACCTTCCTGGTCACCGCCTCCGGCGTCTCACTGGCCGGCATCGGTTCGGCGTTCTGGGGCCTGGTGGCCGGTGCGCTGTGCCTGCTGGTGCTGCGGCCGCGTCAGGGCCGCTGACCTGTCCTACCCCGCCAGTGCGGCGCCGACGGTGCTCAACACCACCGAGATGACGATGGCGGCCAGTGTGGCGACCACGCTGGTGCCGCCGCGTGCGGTCAGCTCGCTGCGCAGCCGTGCGTCATCGCCGCCGCTGACGGCACGGGCTTGGGCGATCAGGCGTTGGCAGTGTGCCAGGTACCAGGTGTTGCCAAAGGTGCCGGTGGTGACGCTGAGCGCGATGGTGATGACCAGCGACACGCCTTCGGGCACATCCAGCAAGGTCTCCACCACGCTGATCAGCAGCAGCAGGCCGACCCACATTGCCGCCAGGCGGTACATCCTGCGGTACATCATCCAGATCGGGCCGAGCAGGAAGGCCGGCCAGTGCCAGGTTCCACTGGCGGTGGCAATGCCCTGATCCAGTCGCCAGCGCTGGCGATAGATCGGGAAGTTGCCGCCGACCACGCTACCGTACAAGGCCATCTCGCCCTCCAGCCCCGCGGCGGCAGCCGTATCCGGTGCAGCGGCGGGGGCTCGATACGGATCGGACGGATCGCCGACACTTGGCGCAACGACCTCAACCGGTGGGGCTGTGTCGATATCCGGAGCCGGCGCCATCTCGATGGGCGTTGAATCCTGTTCCAGCTCCGCCAAGGGGCGCCACGAGGGCATGCCTTCGCGCCACAGCAGCGTGCGTGCCGTCACCGTGCCGTCCTGCTGCAGGCGACGCAGGGCGGCCAGGTCCACCGGTCCTTCGCTCTGCCTGCTGTTGGCGTACCACCACTGTGCGTCCTGCATGAAAACATCCTTGCTGCGTTGATTCGTTACCGGGTTACCGGTGTCCACGGTGCCGCGGACAATGTCTGTGACAGCACATGGCTGCCACCCGGCGGCAGGGTCACCACGTCGGGTCCGGCGTTGGCCGCTTCCAGGCAGACGTAGTCGCGCCAGCCCTCACCCACATCTGCCATCTTCGCTGCAGCCTCGGCACCGGGATTCCACGCCACCAGCGAGCGGCTTCCTTCCGTACGGATGTCGATGCGGCGTTTCAGCACCGGATCACGCAGGACATAGTGACCCTTGGCCTGCGTGTAGATGCGGTCGCTGCGCCCGGGATCACGGGGATCGCGCAACGTCCAGGCGCCCTGCTGCCGACGCGGCGTCGCATAGTTCTCGAACTTGTCCAGATAGTCCAGTCCGTCCACGCCGTCCACATCCACCGCGCTGGCATCACCCACGCGGAAATAGTTGTGCAGCGCCTGGGTGATGCTGGCAGGGGAACTGCCGACGTTCTCGGTGATCAGTCGCTGGGTCAACTGGCGGCCTACGCGCACAGTCATCCTCAATCGCAGGTCCAGGCTCTGCAGCACCGGGGGTGCCAGCGTGAGCTCGATGCTGCCGTCGTCCAGGCGACGGGCCTGTTGCAGTTCCCACGGCACGGTACGGACGAAACCGTGGGCGGGCACGTCGTTGTCCTGGCCTTGGCGGCCGAAGTACGGCCAGCAGACGGGGCTGCCTCCGCGGATCGGCGTGGGCAGTTCGGCGCGCCGGGGGGACAGCCACATCAGATCCGGCTGGCCCTTGGGCACGAAGGAAAGCAGCTGGCCGCCAAACACACTGATGGCCGCGCTGGCGTCGCCGGTTTCAACCAGCCAGGCATCGAGCCCCTGGTACTGCCCGCTGCGTACACCCTGGATCTGCTGCACGTGGGATCGACTCCGTATGGCCGGCGATTGCACGGCACTGTAGTTGCTGGGAAGCATGAAACGCGTGGGCACCGGTGCAGTGCGCGGCGCGTTCTGCAGAGTGCGAAGGATACGCTGTCCCGCGCGCCCATCTGCGTTGGCCCAGCCCAGGCGCTGCTGCTCGACCTGGATGGCGCGACGCGTGGCCGTACCGATCATGCCGTCGGCGCTTCCGATGTCGTGGCCGCGGGCCAGCAGCAGGGTCTGCAGCTGGCGGCGCTCATCGCGGCCGATACCGGGATCATCGGTCGGCCAGGCCGTGGCCAGGCCCGTGCCGCCACGCAGCTGGTCGGCCAGCGTGGCGATCGCCAGCGCGTAGCTTTCGGCAGCGTTGTAGCTGTAGATCGCGTCGTAGTTGCGGAACACCAGCAACGCCGGGCCCTTGCCGCCCGCCGGCAGCAGCAGGGCCGCGCGCGCGTCGGCAGGCAGGTTGGCCGGGGCCAACGCGCTGCCATCCAATGCGGTCACACCTTGCGCACGCCAGTCGGCCAGCGCCCGACGCTGGGTGCGCCCGGCCTGGCTGGCGTCGAAACCGGGCGGGATACGCACTTCCATGCCCCACGGCTCTCCGCTGCGCCAGCCGGCGCGCTTGAGGTAATTGGCGGTGGAGGCCAGCGCATCGGGAATGCTGCCGACCAGATCGCGGCGGCCATCGCCATCACCGTCCACGGCGATGCGTGCATAGGTGCTGGGCATGAACTGCGTATGCCCGAAGGCGCCGGCCCAGGAACCGGTGAGCCCCTGTGCCTGCAGGTCGCCGCGGTCGATCAACTTGAGCAGGGCCAGCAGCTCACCGCGGAAGAAGGGCTGGCGGCGGCCGGCACAGGACAGCGTGGCCAGCGACTGCAGCAGCGGGCGCTTGCCGAACACACGGCCGTAGTCGCTCTCCACGCCCCAGACCGCGACGATGGTGGCCGGATCGACGCCGTACTGGGCCGACACCCGATCAAGCAGGGCCCGATGCTGCTGCAGCAGGACGCGCCCATCGTCCACGCGCTGGCGATCGACCAGCGCGGCCAGGTAGTCCCAGATCGGCGTGGTGAATTCCGGCTGCGCGTCGAGCAGGCCGAGCAAGCTGGGATCGGGGGTGAGCCCGGCGATAATCCCATTGAAGCGGTCGGCACTGATGCCCTGGCTGGCGGCTGTCGATTGCAGGACGGCCAGGCAGCGGCTGAAAGCGGCATCGCTGCTGGCCGCAGGCGCTGCTGTCGAAGCGGGTGCCGCGGCGAGCACGGCCGCCAGGCCGAGCGTGGTCAGAATGGGCATGGCGTCCTCCGTGTTGCCGTTGCAGGGCCATCTTAGGCGCAGCGTAGGCGAACCTGAAGCAGCGCGGGCTGGCGGCGGCTAAAGGACGCGAAGCAGGCGCAGGCCATAGGCCGGGCTTTCAGCATCCCAGCGCCGCACGACCTGCAGGCCCGCTGGCAGCAGCAACGCTTCGAAGCTGTCGTCGGTGTACTTGTGGCTGTATTCGACGCGGATCGGCTCGTCGGCCTGGAAGTGGAAGGTGCGGCCATCCAGACGGACGTCCTGTGCGCGCTGGCTGACCAGATCGGTTTCGATGCGCAGCCGCGCGATGCTGTAGCGGGCGCGGTGGCGGAAGCCGTCCAGATCGAAGTCGCTGCCGATCTCGCGGTTCAGGCGCGCCAGCAGGTTGAGGGTGAATGCAGCAGTGATGCCCTGCACATCGTTGTAGGCGGCTTCGATCAATGCCGGGTCCTTGTGCAGATCGATGCCGACCAGGGCCAGGCCATCGCGGCCCATGGTCTGGCGCATCGCGCGCAGCAGTGCGATGGCATCCTCTTCGACGAAGTTGCCCAACGTGGAGCCCGGGAAGAACAACAGGCGCCGCGCAGGCTCGCGTTCCGGTGCCGGGACGGCGACCGCGCGGGTGAAGTCGGCACAGACCGGCAGCATCTCGACGTCCGGCAGCGCCGGGGCCAGATGGTCGATGCTGGACAGCAGCGCGGCGCGCGAGATCTCGATGGGGGTGTAGGCCACGGGGTCCTGCAGCGCCGCCAGCAGCAGCGCGGTCTTGCGGCCACTGCCGCTGCCCAGCTCCACCACATGAACATGAGGACCGACGCTGCGGGCGATGTCCGGCAGCACCCGCGCCAGCAGCGCCAGCTCGGTACGCGTGGGGTAGTACTCGCAGGTCTGCGTGATCTGCTCGAACAGGCGTGAGCCGCGTGCATCGTAGAAATACTTGGATGGCAGCTGGCGCGGTGCGCGCGACAACCCGGCCACCACGTCGGTGAGGATCTGCTGGCGGCCGGGGGTGAGGTCGGTCAACGCCTGCAGCGCGTCGTGCACGGTGCTCATGTGAGGTCCCTGGCCAGGCGCAGTCCGGAGAACTGCCAGCGCGCCGGCGGCATGAAGAAATTGCGATAGCTGGCGCGCACATGGCCCCGTGGCGTGACGCAGCTGCCGCCGCGCAGCACCCATTGGCCGCACATGAACTTGCCGTTGTACTCACCGAGGTTGCCCGCGAAAGGGCGGTAGCCGGGATAGGCGCCATACGCGCTGTGAGTCCACTCCCAGACATCACCGAACAGCTGGCGCAGGCCGCTGCCCTGCCCCGCCTGCGGGTGCAGGTGATCGTCATCGGCAAAGTGGCCCCGCACCGCCTGAGACGCGGCCGCGGCCTCCCACTCGAACTCGCTGGGCAGGCGTGCCCCGGCCCAGCGGGCACAGGCATCGGCCTCGAAGTAGCTGAGATGGCAGACCGGCGCGTGCGGATCCAGTTCGCGCCAACCGCCCAGGGTGTATTCGCGCTGCAGGGTGTCATCCCAGTACAGCGGGTGCTGCCAGTCCTCGGCTTCACGCAATGCCCAGCCTTCACTGAGCCACCAGCGCGGTTCGCGGTAGCCGCCGGCATCGATGAAAGCACGGTACTCGGCATTGCTGACGGGACGTTCGGCCAGAGCATGTGCCGGCAGCAGCACGCGGTGCGGCGGCGATTCGTTGTCGTAGGCAAACGCAGCGTGCTGCGGCCAGGCTGCAGCGCCGACGGTAACGATGCGCTCGGGTGATTCGATCCAGCCCTGTGCACTGGCAGCGCCAGGGGGGGTGGGCAGGTCCTCGCGGTAGGCCGGCTGCAGCGGATTGCACCAGAACGCGTGCTTGATGTCGGTCAACAACAACTCCTGATGCTGTTGTTCGTGCTGCAGGCCCAGCTGCAGGTTGTGCAGCGCGTGTGGGTCCAGGTCACCTGCCGATAGCCGCGACTGCACCTGTGCATCGACCTGCTGGCGATAGTCATGCACCTGCTGCAGCGAGGGCCGTGAGAGGAGGCCGCGCTGCGGCCGGGCATGGGCGGGGCCGATACTCTTGTAGTAGCTGTTGAATAGGTAGTCCCATGCAGGGTCATGTGCAGGCGCAGCCGGGAAGCCGGCCAGCACGAAGCGTTCGAAGAACCAGGTGGTGTGGGCCAGGTGCCACTTGCTGGGGCTGGCATCGGCCATGCTCTGCAGCATGGCGTCCTCGGCGCTGAGCGGGCCGGCCAGTTGCATGCTGCGCGCACGCACGCGTGCGAACTGGTGGGCGAGATCGTGCTGCGGGGCAGCGACGGCGGCGGGTACGCTGTCCATGCCGACAGCATCGGTGCCGGCGGGTGAGTGCGATGTCATGGTCCGGCGTCACTTCGTTCACATGGATGGGCCTGCCGCATTCAAGAAGCCGCCCCGAACGCCGCTAACGGCAATGCTGCGGCCGCGTCGTCACCGCGCTGGAATTCCTGATTGCCCCTGCATCCGCTCCGCCAGCCTGCGCACTACCTGTTCGTGCTGCCCGCCGTGCTGGTTGCCGTGGTGCTGTGGGCGGCGTTGGGCAACGAAGACGTCGCCAGTCCGGCCCAACGCGTTCTGCCCTGGCTGCTGGCCTGCCTCGGTGCCGGCCTGGCCCTTCTCTACCACCAGGTGCGTGCGCTCTGCCTGCTGTTGGTGGTGGCAGTCATGTTCGCGCTGCTACACCAGGATGTCGGCGGCTATCTGCGCAGCGGCCATGTCAGCGCGCTGACACCGCTGCGCTTCCATGCCATCTCGGCGTGGCTGCCATTGCTGTTCGCCGGCCTGTCGTTGTGGCCGGAGCGTGGGCGGCGCAGGCACGACCTGCTGTTGCGCTCCGTCGCCAGCAGTACGGCATTGCTGATCTTCCTGCTGCTGGCCGCGCAGCAGCCGCGCGGCATGCATGATCTGCTGTCGAACCGTCATTGGGCGTGGATCCCGGCCGACTGGAACGCGCTGGCGCAGCTGCCGGCGCTGCTGTTCCTGCTGGCCACGGCGGCGCTGGGTTGGCAGGCATGGCGGCATCCGCGGCCGCTGCACACGGCTATGCTGCTGGCGCTGCTGTGCCTGTGGTGGATGCTGCCGAGGGTCTTCCTGCAGCCGGTGCTGCTGCCTGCGCTGGCCAGTGCGGCCCTGCTGCTGATGCTGGGCGCGATGCTGCAGGAGTCGTTCCACATGGCGTTCCGCGACGAACTGACCGGCTTGCCGGGGCGCCGCGCCTTCAATGAGACCCTGCAACGGGCGCGCGGCACCTACAGCATCGCGATGGTGGACGTGGACCACTTCAAATCGTTCAACGACACCCACGGCCACGACACCGGCGACGACGTGCTGCGCCTGGTGGCCTCGCGGCTGGCGCGGGTCGGTGATGGTGGACGTGCGTTCCGCTACGGCGGCGAGGAGTTCGCGGTGGTGTTCCTGGGCCAGCCGGCCGACGCCTGCATGGATGCCGTGGAAGCCTTGCGGCAGAGCATCGAGGACACCCGCATGCAGCTGCGCGACCGCAGCACCCGCAGCCGCGACGATGACGCCGGGCGTCAGCAACGCGGGCGCGGCGGCAACGGCCCGGTGGTGCAGGTGACGGTGAGCATCGGCCTGGCCGACAGCCTTGTGGACCCGCGCCCGGCAGCGGTGGTCAAGGCCGCCGACCGGGCGCTGTACGCCGCCAAGGACGGCGGCCGCAACCAGATCCGGGCGAACGCCGGACAGCGGGCTGAGGCTCAGACTGCGTCGAGGTAGTACCAGCGACCGTCGATGCGCAGGAAGCGGCTGTGTTCGGTCATCTTCACCGCGCTGCCGCCACCTACCCGGTAGCGGGCGGTGAACCTCACCTCGGCGCTGTCAGCGCCGGTGACGGTGTGCTCATGGACGGTCAGGCCCAGCCAGTGCGTACGCTGCCCGGGCGCGTCATCCAGCGACAACTCGACCGGACGCGTGTCCGGATGCCAGCTCTGGCGCAGGTAGCCTGCCAGGCCCCGCACGTACGCGCTGTAGCGCGAACGCATGAGGCGTTCGGCGTCGGGAACGGTGTCGCCGGCATGGAAACGGCCACAGCAGGCGGCGTACTCCGCGGGAATCCCGCAGGGACAGGGATCGGCAGGTTTTCGGCTCATGCGCGCATTGTCGCGCGGGGCGCCGCCAGCATCCATCGGCGAAGGGCGTATGCTGTCGCGCCCCCACCTTGATTGATCGCCGTGCTGGAACTGGTTCCCCCCGAGTTGTGGTGGCTGGTGGTGATCGCCTTCATCGCCGGTCTTGTGGATGCCGCCGTCGGTGGCGGTGGCCTGGTGCAGCTGCCGGGACTGTTCACGGTGCTGCCGCAGCAGACACCGGCGATGCTGTTCGGCACCAACAAGTTCAGTTCGATGTTCGGCACCGGTGCGGCTGCCTGGCGTTACGCGCGCAACGTGCGTTTCCCGTGGAAGCCGGTACTGTTCGCGGCTGGTACCGCCTTCATCTTCTCCTTCGCCGGGGCCACTGCGGTAAGCCTGCTGCCCAAGGACGCGGTGCGCCCGCTGGTGCTGGTCCTGCTGATCGCGATGCTGGCCTACACGCTGTGGAAGAAGGACTTCGGCGCGTTGCACCGGCCACAGGAGATCGGCCGCCGCGAACTGGTGATCGCACTGGCGATCGGTGCGGCGATCGGCTTCTACGATGGATTCTTCGGGCCGGGTACCGGCAGCTTCCTGATCTTCCTGTTCGTACGCTTCTTCGGGCTGGATTTCCTGCGCGCGTCAGCGGCATCGAAGGTCGTGAACCTGGCGACCAACGTGGCAGCGATCTCGTTCTTCGTACCAACCGGCAACATCCTGTGGCTGTTCGCGCTGCCGATGGCCGCAGCCAACATCATCGGTTCGGTGGTGGGCACGCGCCTGGCGCTGAAGGGCGGCACGCCGTTCATCCGCAAGCTGTTCGTGGGGCTGGTGGTGGTGCTGATCGCGCGGATGGCGTGGGACACGTTCCGCGGTTCGTGAAAGCGGTTGCCGGCCAGCGGCCGGCACTGCCGGGTCGTGGACCCCGCCCATGGGTGGTGCCGGCCGCTGGCCGGCATTCCCCATTCGATCGGCCGGGTCAGGCCTCGGCTTCTTCCGGTTCGTTGGCCTGCTGGCGACTGCGCTCGGGCAGCTTCAGGCGCTTGCCTTCTTCGTCGTACTCGATCAGCAACACCCCGGAGTCGTGGCGGCCGCTGATTTCGACGAAGCAGGCGCCGCCGATGAACGGTTCAAGCGTCATCACCGACTTCAGCGGGGTGGCGACCACCATCTGGAAGCCGAAGTTGTCGAAGATGTTCATCGCCAGCGCGGTGAACTCGTTGTCGGCCTTGTCGAAGGCCTCGTCGAGCACGACCGCCGCGTAGCTGGGCAGCTGGCTGTCGGCGCCGCCGAGCTGGTAGCGCAGCGCTGCCGCCAGGCAGGTGGTGGCGAGCTTCTGGCGCTGGCCACCGGACTTGCCGGCACCACTGCGGTAGATCTCCACCTGCTGGCGCGTTTCCGCATCCAGCTCGACGCCGATGAACTCCACGTGCATGCGCACGTCCAGCACCAGCTCGCGCCAGCGCTTGTCCTCGCCTTCCTGCGAGCCCAGTCGGTTGACCAGCTGGCGCAGCACGGTGAACTGCGATTCGGCCAGCTCCCGCTGCTCGGTCTGCTGCTGCGACAGCACCTCGCGCAGCTGCAGGTGGAACTCGGCAACTTCCGGCAGGCGGCGGTCGCTCAGTTCGATGGTCAGCAGCGTGCCACGGTTGAACGGCACCTGCTCCAGGCTGGCATTCACTTCATCCAGGCGCTGTCCGATCGACTTCCGGGCTTCGGCGCTGTGGCGCTGCAGGGCCAGCAGGTTGTTCTTGCTCTGGTTCTGCAGCAGATCGAAGAAGCGCTCTTCGTGCTGCGGCAGGCCATCGCGTTCCAGGCGTTCGAGGCGGGCGAGGAAGTCCTCGGCCGAGGCCACCGAGACGGTGAAGTCACCCGACTCCTCCGGCCACTGCTGGATGAAGCGGCGGAAGCAGCCGATCAGCTGGTTCTCGATGCGGTTGAGGTCCTGCTGCGAGGACGACAGCTGCTCGTTCAGCGCGTTGCTGACCTGGCGCATGTGCGCTTCGAGCGTTTCCAGGCTGAGCGGACCCTGCTCCTGCAGGCGCTCGGCAAGCCCGGCCTCCTGCTCCTGGGCCAGGGTCGGCAACACCAGTGCACGGCTCTGCTGGCGGGCGCGATCGAGACGGTCGCGCTCCTTGACCAGCTGGCCGCGTTCGACGCGAACGTCCTCATAGGTGCGGCGTGCCTGTTCGATATCCGCACGCACGGCGTCGATCTGCTTGGCCAGCCTGGCGAGGTCGGCGTTGCCTTCGCGCAGGTCGCGCAGGGTGGCTTCGATATCGCTCAGGCGCTGCTGCGGAGCGGCGATGTCGATCTCGTTCCAGCTGATGCTGACCAGCTCGTGGCAGGCCAGGCGGCGTTCGTTGTCGCGGTCACGTTGCCCGCGCAGGCGCGCGATGTCGGTCTCGCAGCTGGCGATGCGCTTGGCCAGTTCCTGGGCTTCGCGCTCGAAGGCACCGACCTTGTCGTGGTTGTTGAAGCCGAGGATCCAGCGGCGGCGGTCGCCCACTGCACTGCGGTCGTCCTTCTCGAAACGGTCACCTGGATGCTTGACCTGGCCTTCGCGGGTGATGCCGCGGTCGACGTTGCGCAGTTGCTTGGCATCCACGCATTCGTAGTCGAAGCGCTTGCCCAGCTCCCGGCGCAGCCAGCTTTCGAACACATGCTCGCGCAGTTCAAGCTTGTGCAGCAGCGATTTCGCCGAGGGTTCGCGCGCGAACGCATCATCGTTGCGGCGCACGCGGTAGTAGGTGAAGCGCATGCCCAGGTGAGTGCGGTTCACCCACTCGGCAACATCGTTGTAGTGCTTGTCGTCGACCAGCAGCGACAGCGCGAAACCGCCCAGCACGCGCTCGATGGCACCCTGCCAGCCCTGCTCTTCCGCGCGGACCTGGATCAGTTCACCTACGAACGGCAACGCTGCCTCGGCGATGCCGGTCTCTTCGGCCAGGCGCGCACGCAGCTTCTGCATCGGCGCCGGGATGTTGGACGGTGTGCGCTGCATCGCTTCGAGTTCGGCACGGACTTCGCCGAAACGGCGCTCGTCATCGCGCTTGCCACCGAGGCGATCACTGATCGCATCGTCCAGTGCCGAGGAGGCACGCTGGCGATCCTGCAGCTCGTTCTGCGCGCGCTCGACCAGTTCGGCGAAACCGTGCGCGTCGTCCGGCAGTTCGGCCCCCAGCTGCTGTGCCGCCTGGCGTGCCTGCTCGCGCTTGGCCTGGCGCCGGTCGCGCTCAGCTTCGGCACGACCCTGCTCGCGTTCCAGTTCCTCGATGCGCTCACCGCCCTGCTGGCGGCGCTGCAGCTCCAGTTCGGCCAGGCGCTCGGTGTGATTGTCCAGTGCGGCACGGCGCTGGGCTTCTTCGCCAAGCAGGCCGCGGTCACGCACGTCCATCTCGCGCAGGCGCGCTTCGATCAGCGCCTGGCGGCGGCTCTCGCGGAAGCTGTCGACGCCAAGTTTCAAGGCTTCGTCGTCACCGCGCCGGCGGTGCATTTCCTTCAGGTCGTTGTAGTAGGCGCGCGCCGGCAGCAGGGTTTCCACCTGGCGGCGGGCGGTGACCACCGCCTGGTGTGCGCCATCAAGCTCGGCGAAATCGCTGACCAGGCGCTCGGCGGCGTCGAAGGTCTTCGGCGTGTCGAGCATGAAGTCGCGCAGGAAGACGTTGAGGTCTCCCAGGTTCTTCGCCGACTGCGTCTTGTGCAGCAGGCGCAGCGCCATCTCGTTGTCGATGCCGAGCAGGTCGCGGAAGCGCTCGGCGTAGCCGGAGAAGGTGTCGAAGTGGTGCAGGTCGGACAGCTTCTGCTTGAGCTTGCGCAGGTCCAGGTCGAAACCGCCGAGGTCCTTGGCGATGTCGAACGGGCGCTCGGCGATCATGTAGTGCTTGCGCACATCACCGGCCGAGGTGCCGTTGCCGGAGATCCACAGCAGGCGCACCAGGCTGACCACGCGGCCATCACCAGCACGGTACTCCAGCACCAGTGCGGTCCAGGTCGCGCCCTTGCGCAGGTACTGGGTGGCGATTTCGCCGGTGCCGCTGTCCTGCTGGTCGGCCCACGCGCCGCGCACGTAGGACACCAGGTTGCGGTCGCGGCCACTGCGCTCGGCTTCACGCGCAGCGGCGTTGAAGTCGACGATGGCCGGTGGCGTCAGCAGCGCGGACATGGCATCGAGCAGGGTCGACTTTCCCGAGCCGGAGCGGCCGACGAACAGGAAGCCGCGCTCGGCGATCGGTACTTCGGTCAGGCCGTTGAAGGTGCCCCAGTTGTGCACCTGCAGGCGGCGCATGCGGAACTGCTGCAGGCGCGGGTCCGGCAGGCCTTCGTTGAACAGTGCGGGAGTGTGCTTGGAGATAGCCATGCGATGGTCGGGTCTCTCAGGCCTCGGCGGCCGGGGTTTCGCGCAGCTGGCGGTACACCGCCGAAAGCTGGGACACGTCTTCTGCGGAGAACAGCAGCTTCAGCGCCGGCGAGACTTCGTGGCGGTCATCCTGGCCGCTGAGGCGGGTCAGGATGTGGTTGTCCTTCATCTTCTGCACCGCCGAGGCAACGCGGCGGTTGAAGCCGGCGCGGTCGGTGGACAGGTTCTTTTCATAGATGGCCAGCGCTTCGGCCATCTCGGCGTCGGCGACCACCGCGCGGTTGCCGCGTGCATCGGCCTCGGCCAGCTGCTGGCGCAGGTACAGCAGCAGCACCGAGTCGATGAAGGTCAGCGGCGAGGTGCGCAGCAGCACCGGCGCATCAACGTCTTCGGTATCGGCTTGGCGGGTGAACGCCACGCCGCTGTCGCGGTCGAGCACCAGTTCCAGGAACAGGTCCGCCAGCGATGAGCGGATGGCCGCTTCGCTGCGGATCAGCGCGGGCCACAGCTTGGCGTGGCGCAGCTGGTCGATGCTGGGGCCGATCAGCAGCTGGCACAGCGCGCGGCGCGCATCCAGCGGCAGGCGCCCGGTGTCGCCGAGGTAGTACACGTCGTTGCCACGGCGGGGCTGCGCCATGGTCGCCGCCGGCTCGGCCTCGTAGGCGTCTTCCGCCACGTCGGCCTGCGGTGCTTCGATGGGATCTTCATGCCAGCTCATGGCGTCTCTCCTGGGTGAACCAAACCAGCGGGATGCGGGCGCGGCGGATCTGGCCGTCGCCACCGCGCCATTGCGCAAGCTCCTGCTCGCCGGCGACCACGTTGCCGAAACGCGTGCCCAGCGACAGGTAGCCGATGACGCTGCCGAGGCCCTGCGGCGCTTCGCGCTGCGACAGGGCCTGGGCGATGCTGAGCCGCGGCTGTGCATCGAGCAGGTCGTGCAGGTCGCGGCGCAGGGTGCGGAAGTCGATTTCGGACGAAGCGACCAGATCGCCGACGCTTTCCAGACTGATCGCGGCCGCGTCGTTGTACTCGACGTTGCCATCGACCTGGGCACTGCGCGGATCGTGCAGCTTCCATTGCGACCACGAACGCAGGCGGCTGGTGGTCAGCTGCAGGTCGCGGCCGATGCCGCGTTGTGCGGGGAACTCGTCACGCAGCGCCAGCGCTTCGGACTGCGCCTGCTTGAGCAGCTGGTTGAGGCGGCGCTGCTCCAGATAGCCACGGCTCTGTACGAAGCCGCGCAGGCTGCGCGCGAAGTGCTGCAGCACGTCGTGCACCTGGCCACCGCGCTCGAGCATGGTGCTGGTGAAGCCGCGCAGGAAGTTGCGCTCGTTGCGGTCCAGGCGCCGGGCAAAGCCACGCGCCAGCACCGCTTCCAGCGCGGCATCGAGCTGGGCGCTCTGCTCGGCGTCATTGAGCAGACGCCAGAAGGCCTGGAAGCTGCGCCCTGCATCACTCTCGCCGATCACGTCCACGCCTTCGAACAGCTGCGACAGCACGTCGCCGCGCTCGCCTTCATCGTCGATGATGCGTTCGCGGAACTCGCGGTTGAGCTGCTCGAAGTCATCGCGCACGCGCCGGAAATCCTCGGTCAGCTCGTCGGCCAGGCCGATGATCTGGCGCGCACGTTCCAGGGCGCGCTTGCCATCCAGCGCGGTGACGCGGCCGGCGCCGACGCGGGCGATCTCGGCGTCGATGCGGTCGCGCTCGTCGCGCAGCGCCGAGAGGCGGGCATCGGGGTCGGACTCGGTCTGGGCGGCCAGCTGCGAGAGCTGTTCGATGACCAGTGCCAGGCGGCTCTCGGTGGCGGCCACGCGAGCCTGCTCGAGGCCGTCGGCGAAGCGGATCGCCTGTAGCGCTGCGGTCGACAGCTCGTACTGTTCCTGGTCGGCGCCTTCGGGCAGGCGGCGCTCCAACCAGCCTTGGGCCAGCCAGTGCGCGATGTAGGCCTGCGCGGTCCGCGGCAGCTCGCGCGAGAGTTCGTCGCCGTTGAGCTGGTCCAGCGCACGCTGCAGGCGCTCGTTGAGCACCGACGAAGGCAACGTGCGCTCGCCGTCCATCAGCAGGCCCTGCAACAGGCCGATGATTTCCGGGGCATGGTCGGCGGCAAGCAGCTTCCACTGGGGCTGTTCGCGCAGGTGACGGTAACGGGCAATGCGTTCGCGATGCTTCATGCAGCGAAAAGAGTCATGAGGTCTGGTGGGGACAAGCAGCCACCCACGGCGGCTGCGTGGGCAGCCGTGGGCATGCCGGCCACCAGGGGCCGGCGCGGTGCGGGCAAGCGGCTCAGCGCTTGCCGCCCACTTCGATGAAGCGCAGGAACTCGGCGCGGGTACGCGCGTCGTCGCGGAAGCTGCCCAGCATCTTGGAGGTGACCATGCTGACGCCGCGCTTGTGGATGCCGCGGGTGGTCATGCATTCGTGGGCGCCTTCGACGACCACGCCGACGCCGATCGGCTGCAGCACGTCCTGGATGCACTGGGCGATCTGCGCAGTCATCTTCTCCTGCACTTGGAAACGGCGGGCGTAGGCTTCGACGACGCGGGCCAGCTTGCTGATGCCCACCACCTTGCCGGCCGGCAGGTAGCCGACATGCACGCGGCCGATGATCGGCGCCATGTGGTGTTCGCAGTGGCTTTCGTACTCGATGTCACGCAGGACGATCAGTTCGTCGTAGCCGGCCACTTCCTCGAAGGTCCGCTCCATGTAGGCGCGCGGGTCGTCGCGGTAACCGCTGAACCAGTCGCCATAGGCTTCGGCGACACGGCGGGGGGTATCCAGCAGGCCTTCACGGGACGGGTCCTCACCGGCCCAGCGCAGCAGGGTGCGCACGGCATCCTCGGCCTGGTCCTGGGTCACGTCGCCCTGCGGGGCGGCCTTTTCGTTGTTCTTGCTCATTGCGTACAGCGTCCCGAACGGGGGGCGAGCATCGTACCCGACCGGGGGGTGGGTCGTCCTGTGGGGACGGTTCATCGGGGGGGCGGGCGGCGCCTTGTTTGGTATCGGCTTGGATGGGGAAGGGCGGCAGGGCAGGACACGCCGTAAACCCATCCATGGGGGCTCGGTCGGCGCATCCATGCGCCTCGCGGTCCTGCCCTGCCGCCCTTCCCCATCCCTGACAGTTTCCTGCGGGCGCGGCCGGACCGCCCGAAAGCGGGGGCAAAGGCGGGGGTTCATGGCTTCGGAAGCAGCGCGCCGCTGCTGTGGTGTCTTCTGCTTTGGTGGGTGCGGACCGTTGGTCCGCACTGCTTCTGCTCTTGCTTCCAAGAGCCAACCCACCGCGCTCGCAGGGTGATGGGAAGGCAGCGGGGGCCGGGCGGGGCAGGACCGTCCGCGGCATGGATGCCGCGGCCGAGCCTACAGGGACGTACTTGCGGCGTGTCCTGCCCCGTCCGGCCCCCGCCGCCCCACCCGACACCAGGCAGGCGCAACGCTTTCCTCAACACACCCACCCATTCATAAAAACCCATTGATAGGAATGAAATTAGTAGTATCCTATCTATCTCTTATGGACCGACCCCTCGACGAGCGCACCGTGCTGCAGATGCAGCTCAGCTCCGGCCTGCTGTACGCAGGGCGGCAGTGGCAGCGCCTGGCCGACAGTCGGCTCGGCAGCTACGGCATCTCCACCGCCTGCACCATGCCCCTGCTGATGATCGGCCGCTCCGGCGGCGGCATCCGCCAGGTGGCGCTGGCCCAGCAGCTGGGCATGGAGGGTCCTTCCCTGGTGCGCCTGCTGGACAAGCTGTGCGCCAGCGACCTGGTCCGCCGCGAGAGCGACGCCAGCGACCGCCGCGCCAACCTGCTGTGGCTGACCGACGCGGGCCATGCGCTGGTCAGCGAGCTGGAAGACCAGTTGATCGGCCTGCGCCAGGACGTGTTCGGCGAGCTTTCCATGGATGAACTGCACGCCGTGCTGAAGGCATGGCGCCTGCTGGCCGAGGCCGCCGACCGCATCACGTAAGACCGCTGCCCCCGAACCCCGCCGCTGCCGTGCACACGCCAGCGGCTTTTGCCCGTTGCCGTTGTTCTGTTGTCCCTCCCCTCCCCCACCTCGCCCCCGCCCCTTCCGATGCCCGGTGAATTCAGTCTCCATGGAGTGTTCGTCCCGACCCTGCTCGGGTTGATGTTGTTGGCCTACTTGGTCAACAGCGGCCTGCACGCGCTGCTGCAGCGTGCCGGCGCCTATCGCCATGTATGGCACCCGGCGCTGTTCAACCTGGCGCTGTACGGAATCGTGCTGGGCCTGCTGTTCCACCTCCTGCGTTGGATGCAATCGTGAACAAGATCGTGAAGAAGACCCTGCCCATACTGCTGACCAGCGCAGCCGTGATCGTCGCCCTGCTGGTGCTGCGCCAGCTGTGGGTCTATTACATGGATGAGCCGTGGACCCGCGACGCCCATGTCGGCGCCGACGTGGTGCAGGTGGCGCCGGATGTTTCGGGCCTGGTGGAAACGGTGAACGTGGCCGACAACCAGGCGGTGAAGAAGGGCGACCTGCTGTTCGTGGTCGACCGCGCCCGTTACCGCATCGCGCTGGAGCAGGCCAAGGCCAGCCTGGCCGAGCGCCAAGCCTCGGTGGCACAGCTGCGCCGCGAGATCGGCCGCGACCGCAGCCTGCAGGACCTGGTCGCCGCCGAGGACGCCGAAGTGCGCCGCGCCAAGCTGCAGGCCGCACAGGCGGCGCTGGCCACCGCACAGGCGGCGGTCGACCTGGCCGAGCTCAACCTGGGCCGCACCGAGGTGCGCGCGCCGGCCGATGGCCGGGTCAACGACCGCACCATGCGCGTCGGCGACTACGTGGTGGCCGGCAAGCCGGTGCTGGCGCTGCTGGACACCGGCTCGTTCCGCATCGACGGCTACTTCGAGGAAACCCGCCTGCGCGGCGTGGCCCCGGGGCAGCGCGTGGACATCCGCCTGATGGGCGAATCGGCGCCGCTGCGCGGCCATGTCGAGAGCATCGCCGCCGGCATCGAGGATCGCTACCGCAGCAACGGCAGCACCCTGCTGCCGAACGTGACCCCGGCCTTCGACTGGGTGCGCCTGGCGCAGCGCATTCCGGTGCGCATCGCGATCGACGAAGTGCCAAAGGGCGTTGAGCTGATTGCCGGCCGTACCGCCACGGTGACCGTACAGACCAACAGCACGAAGCATGCAGACAAGGTCGGCACCGCGCCGACACAGGCGGGCCTGTGAACGCCACCCTGCCCCGTCTCGGCCTGATCGTCGCGCTGGCCAGCCTGGCCGCGTGCAGGACCGTCGGCCCGGACTACGCGCTGCCGGAAGGCTCGGCGTTCAAGCGCCCGGAGGCCAATGCGGCCTTCATCGATACGCAGAACCCGCAGGTGGCCGCCAACCAGGCGCTGCCCGACCGCTGGTGGTCGCTGTACAACGACCCGGTGCTGGACGGGCTGATCACCCAGGCACTGCGTGACAACGTGGAACTGAAGGCCGCCGATGCGCACCTGCGCCGCGCTGCCGCCGTGTACGAACAGGCGCTGGACGCGGGCGGCTTCGAGTACGAGGCCGAGGCCGGCGTCAGCCGCGCGCAGCTGTCGGCCGAATCGTTCCTGCAGGAGCACGAGCTGCCGGTGATCAACCTGGCCGATGGCAAGTTCGCGGTCAGCTACCAGTTCGACCTGTTCGGCAAGCTCAAGCGCGGCGCCGAGGCAGCGCGTGCCGACGAGCAGTCGGTCGCTGCGGCGCGCGATCTGGCCCAGGTCAGTGTGGTCGCCCAGGTGGCCGACAGCTACCTGGAAATCTGCCATGCCAACCACGAACTGCACGTGGCCGAGCATTCGCTGCAGCTGCAACAGCGCAGCCGCACCGTTACCGAGCGCCTGATCGCGGCTGGCCGTGGCACGCCGCCGGAGCTGGCCCGCGCCAATGCCCAGGTGGCGCTGCTGGAAGCTGCACTGCCGCCGCTGCATGCGCAGCGCTCGGCGGCCGCTTATTCGCTGGCCGCCCTGCTCGGGCAGACCCCGGGCCAGCTGCCGGCTGGCGTGATCGACTGTGCACACGCCCCCGGCCTGGCGCAGCCCCTGCCGGTCGGTGATGGCCGTGCGCTGCTGCAGCGCCGCCCGGACGTGCGCCAGGCCGAACGCAAGCTGGCCTCGGCCACCGCGCGCATTGGCGTGGCCACCGCCGAACTGTATCCGGACATCCGCCTGGGTGCCTCGGTGGGTGCCGCCGGCCTGCTGGAAGACTTCGGCACGCCGATGACCCAGCAATGGTCGATCGGCCCGCTGATTTCGTGGACGTTGCCGTCGTCGGGCACGCACGCGCGCATCCACGCCGCCGAAGCCGGTGCCGACGCGGCGCTGGCCGAGTTCGACCACACGGTCCTGCAGGCGCTGCGCGAGACCCAGACCGCGCTGGACCGCTATGCGCAGGACCTGCGCCGGCTGCAGTCGCTGCGCATCGCGCAGGAACAGGCCGCACTGGCTGCCGAGCAGAACCGCCGGCTGTACCAGGGCGGCCGCACGCCGTACCTGTCCAGCCTGGATGCCGACCGCAGCCTGGCCACCAGCGATGCCACGCTGGCGGCCGCCGAAGCGCAGGTCTCGCGCGACCAGATCCATCTGTTCCTGGTGCTGGGCGGTGGCTGGCAGGCAAGCGCCACCGCGCCCAACGCCTCGACCGCAGCGAAGTAAGCCATGAACGCGCTGACCGACCGCCAGGCCTGGCTGTTCTCGATCAAGACCTACCTGGCCGCGGTGACCGCGCTGTACATCGCCATGGCCGGCAACCTGTCGCGCCCGTACTGGGCGATGGGCACGGTCTACATCGTCAGCCAGCCGCTGCTGGGCCCGACCCGGGCCAAGGGCGTGTACCGCATCGTCGGCACCCTGGTGGCCGGCCTGGCCACGCTGCTGGTGCTGCCGGCGCTGGTGGAAACGCCGCTGGTGCTGAGTGCGGCGATGTCGATCTGGCTGGCCGGCTGCCTGTTCATGGCGCTGCTCAACCGCGGCCCGCGTGGCTATGCGTTCCTGCTGGCCGGCTACACCACCGCCTTCATCGGCTTCCCCGCAGTGACCTCGCCGGAAACCATCTTCGACACGGTGGTGGCGCGCAGCGAGGAGATCATCCTCGGCACGGTGGTGGCGGTGCTGTTCGCCTCGCTGCTGTTCCCGGCCTCGGTGCGGCCGATGCTGCGCGCCCGCATCGGCAACTGGATGGAGGACGCCGCACAGTGGTGCCGGCAGATCCTGGAACGTGGCCGTGCACACGCGCCACGCAACCGGTTGGCCGCCGATCTGGTGCAGTTCGAGGCGCTGATCGAATTCCTGCGCCGCGATGATCCACGCCATGCAGGGTCGGCGGTGTCGATGGAGCGCCTGCGCGAGCGCATGCTGCTGCTGTTGCCGGTGCTGTCCTCGATCGCCGACCGCCTGAGTGCGTTGCGCAGCGATGGCCAGGCGTTGCCGGAAGGCCTGCCGGAACTGATCGACGACATCCACGACTGGCTCGACGGGCCGACCAATGCCAGCGAGTACGCCCGCCTGCGCGCACGCATCAGTGCGCTGAAGCCGCAGGTGGACCGCGACCTGCAGCACCTGCAGCTGGCCAGCCTGCTGCTGCGCCTGGAAGAACTGGTGGACCTGTGGCAGGACTGCCGCACCCTGCAGCACGCCATCGACCACGGCACCGCGCCGCTGGACCGTGCGCACTACCGCATCCGCACCGAACGGGTGGCCGCCGACAAGCACGTCGACTACGGCATGGCGCTGTTCTCCGCGCTCAGTGCCGGCGTGGCGCTGATGAGCTACTGCGTGCTGTGGATCGCGCTGGGATGGGAAGGCGGCGGCAACGGCGCGATGATGGCCGCGGTGACCGCCGCGTTCTTCGCCGCACAGGACGATCCGGCACCGAGCATGGTGTCGTTCCTGGTGTGGGCGATGGTCGCCTCGGTGGTGGCCGGCGTGTACCTGTTCGGCGTGTTCCCGGCCGTGCACGACTTCGGCCTGCTGGCACTGGTGCTGGCGGTGGCGTTCCTGCCGCTGGGGCTGATGCTGCACCACCCCAAGAGCGCGTTGTTCGCGCTGCCGCTGACGGTGAACCTGGCCGCGCTGTTGAGCCTGCAGAACACCTACAGCGCCAACATCCAGACCTTCCTCAACTCGTCGATCGCGATGTTCATCGGCATTGGCTTTGCAGTGGTGATGACCCGCCTGTTCCGTTCGGTAGGTGCCGAGTGGACCGCACGCCGGCTGGTGCGGCAGGGCTGGACCACGCTGGCCGAAGCCGCCGAAGGACGTGGCCAGCAGGATCGGCAACGCTTCGCCGCACGCATGCTCGACCTGCTGGGCCTGCTCGCCCCGCGCCTGGCGGCGACGCCGGAGGGCAGCGACATCGCCTCCGTGGACATGCTCAACGAGGCGCGCATCGGCCTGAACATCCTGCAGCTGCGTCGTGCACGGCTGGAACTGCCCGAGCGCAGCCGCGAAGCCGTCGAGCACATCTTGGAGGAGATCGCTGGGCACTACCGGCGGCAGATCGCGGCGCGCAAGCCGATGGTGGCGGCCGACGCATTGCGCGAGCGGTTGGATACCTCGCTGGGACGGGTCGGCAGCGTGGCCGCCTGCAAGGCGCGCGACGAGGCGCTGATGGGCCTGATCGGGCTGCGCTTTGCGTTGTTCCCGGAGGCGAAGGGATTGGCGCCGGGGTTGGCGATGCGCACAGCGACGCAGCCGTAGCGCGATACTCTGTGCGTCCACAGACTCCGCGCAGGGGTTAGTGCCCTCTCCTCCGGAGAGGGATCCGACCCTGGCGCTGCAACAGGACGGTTCAATGAGTTACGACATGATGGTGTTCGAGGCCGGCGCCGCTCCACGTGAGGCGGCGGCCTTCATCGCCTGGTTCGAAAAGCAGACGCAGTGGAACGAGCGCCACGAGTACGACGACCCGGCGGTCAGCAGCCCGGCGCTGCAGGCGTGGTTCGCGGAGATGGCGCAGGACTTCCCGCCGTTGAACGGGCCGCTGAGCAACGACGATGACGACCGTGCCGAGGTGACCGAGTACAGCATCGGCCGCGAGGTGATCTATGGCGCGTTCGCGTACTCGGTGGCCGAGCGCGCGCACGGCCGCGTGCAGGACCTGGCCGAGAAACACGGCGTGGGCTTCTTCGATGTGAGTGCCGATGAAGCGGCGATCGTGTTCCCGGATGGGTTGGTGTTGATCGCGGAATGACGGGGGCGGCAGGGCTGCGCCCTGCCCCTGCCGAATCAACGTCAACGTCAACGGCAGAAGCCTGCATTCCGTAGGTTGGCGGGGTGGGTCCGGTTGCGGGGGACGCTGCAAGTACGTCCATGTAAGCTCGGTCGCCGCATCCATGCGGCTCACGCCCCCTCAACCGGACCCACCCCGCCTTCGACAGTTTCCTGATGGCCAGTAGATCCACGCCATGCGTGGATGAGCGTGGAAATGATCGAAGTACGCTTCTGTAGAGTCGAGCCACGCTCGACTCCGTGGCCCATCAGCCGAGCATGGCTCGGCTCTACAGGAAGCGCATCGCGCCCGCGTCAAAACAACGTGCCCTGCACCGTAGGCTGTTCACTACGCGTCGGTAATTCGATCACGTCTTCCGCACCCAGCCGCCAGGCCAGGCCACCCAACCGGCTGGCGTGGCGTTTCAATGCGGCCTGCAGCACCTCTGCGCTGCCCGCCACATGCAGCACCTGGCGGGCGCGGGTGAGGCCGGTGTAGACCAGCTCGCGCGACAGCACGCGGCTGTCCTGGCGCGGCAGCTGCAACCACACTTCATCGAACTCCGAGCCCTGTGCCTTGTGCACGGTCATCGCAAAGGCGCTTTCGTGCGCGGGCAGTGCGGCCGGGTGGAAGGCGCGCGGCTGGTCGACGCTGTCGCCGGGGAACCAGGCCACCATCGCGCCGCTGCCATCGCGCAGGCAGATGCCGATATCGCCGTTGAACAGGCGGTGCCGGTAGCTGTTCTCGGTGACCAGCAGCAGGCGGCCCTGGAAGTAGCCCGGGGTGTTGCCGGCCAGCAGCTGTTCGATGCGGCTGTTGAGCCCGCGCGCACCCTGCGGGCCTTCGCGCAACGCGGTCAGCACGCGCAGGCGCCCGGCCTGCTGCAGGGCAAGCGCTGGATCGGCCGCGTCTGCCAGTGCACGCCAGTGGCCCAGCAGGTGCTCGCGCTGGCCGCGCAATGGATCGGCCTCGCCTTCGTGGAAATGCACGCCTGCCAGCGACCCACCGCGCAGCAGCTGCAATGCGGCGCTGCTGTCGCCTTCGCGCACGGCATGCGCCAGCGGTGCCAGGTCCAGCGCATCGCTCTGCCGGTAACCGCGCTGCAACTGCACGCGGCGGCCAGCGAAGGCGCGTGGTGCCGCCTGCGGCTGCAGCGTAGCCGGAAGCAGCAGACCCTGCAGTGCCTGCGCATCATCGGCGCGGGTGCCGATGCCATCACCGCTGGCACGCAGGATCGCACTGAGCACGTCACCGGCCTCGACCGAGGGCAACTGATCGGGATCGCCGAGCAGGATCAGCCGCGTGCCGCTGGCGACCGCGTCAACCAGCTTGGCCATCATCGGCAGATCGATCATCGACGCTTCGTCGACCACTACCACATCCACCGGCAGTGGATTATCAGCGTGGTGGCGGAAGCGCGGTGAATCGGGAATCACGCCGAGCAGGCGATGCAGGGTGGTGCCGGTACTGGGCAATGCCGCGCACAGCGCCGGGTCCACGCCGTTCTCCTGCAGGCGCTGCACGGCCAGACGCAGGCTCTCGGCCATGCGCTCGGCGGCGCGTCCGGTAGGCGCGGCCAGCGCCACTTCGGGCAGCGGCTGGCCGGCGGCACGGGCCTGCCCCGCCAGCAGCAGCAACAGGCGCGCGATGGTGGTGGTCTTGCCGGTGCCGGGGCCGCCGGTGACCAGTGCCAGCGGATGGCGCAGGGTCACGCCGGCTGCGCGTGCCTGGTGATCTTCACTGTTCAATGCCTGCGGGAACAGCTGCGCGAACAGCGGCGCCAACGCCGTCATGTCCGGCGCCGGCAGCAGATGCCGGCCGATGCGCTGCAGCCCAGCCGCCAACTGCCGCTCGTACTCGCGATAGCGGCGCAGGTAGAGCAGGCCGTTCTCCAGCACCAGCGGCGCATCCTCGGCGATGGCATCGGCCTGCTCCGGCGTCGCTACCCACGGCGATGCGCGCAGCTGCGCCAGCCAGTCCTGCGCGGCAGGCCACTCGGGCACGCCGTCCAGCAACCGCTGCGGCTGTGCCGGATCAAACCCGGCATGGCCCTGCGACACCGCCAGCGAGGCCAGCGCCGCCGCCAGCGCCACACTGTCCGACGTGTCGTCGCGCAACCGCTGCAGGCTGGTCGCCAACGCGTGATCGAGGGTGCGCAGCAGGCCCTTCTGGTGCAGTTCCTTCAGCAGGCTCATGCGCTGGCCCCACGGGCACGTGCGGCCAATTCGGCCTGGGCCTGTTCGCCACCTGCGAACAGCGCGTCGAGTGCATCCACCAGCGCGAACGGGAAGCGGTCCACATGCACGCCGTTGCCGGCAGCATCCAGGCCGCGGCAGAACAGGTAGCGGATGCCGCCCATGTCGCGCTCGTAGTCGTAGGCCGCGCCCAGGCGGAAGCGCAGCCAGCGATGCAGGGCCACGGTGTAGATCAGCGCCTGCAGGTCGTATTCGCTGTGGCGCATGGCAATGGCCAGCAGGTCCGGGCTGTAGCCGGGCAGGCGGTTGGATTTGTAGTCGAGCACGTACCAGCGCCCGTCGCGCACGTAGGTCAGGTCGATCATGCCGGTCATCAGCCCTTCCACGCGGCGGCGCTGGCCGAAGCCGCGCCGGCCACTGGAAATGCCGTGCGCATGCAGCACCTGCAGCAGGGCCGGCACCGTGGTTGGTTCGATGGCGAAATGGAAGTCGATTTCGGCGCGGCGCTCGCCTTCTCCCAGGCTGTGCAGCGCGCCGCCTTCGGGCAGCGGCACGGTCAGGGTGTGGCCAACCAGCGGCACCAGCACCGCCACGCCGTCGTCCAGGTCGACGTCGGCATAGCCTTCGTCGTGCAGCGCCTTGCGCAGTACCTCGGCCTGCCCCTCGGGCGCTTCCAGGCCCGGCTGCCAGTCAGCCCATGCAGCAAAGTCGACGTTCTCCATTGCCTCATGCAGCACGTTGCCGAAGCGACTGCCCATAAAGCGCGGATCGAGCGGGGCGTTGTCCTCGGCGGCCGCGGTGGGTTCAGGCAGCGCCGGTTCCAATGGCAGTTCCGGGCCGGCCGGTTCGTCGGCGGCCGGTGCCGGCAGCTCGGTGGCGGCCGCTTCGATATCGCTGCCAACGCCTGCATCTGCGTGGGCCAGCTGGGTAAAGCTGTAGACCCACCAGTCGTGCGGCACGCGCCGGGTCAGTGCACGCACGGCTGGAAGCTCACCTTCCACTTCGGCCGCCAGCTGCGGCAGCGTGGCCGGCGCCTCGCTGTCATCGATGTGCACATCGGCGAGCGCGCGCAGCGCCTGCAGGTCACCCAGCAGCGGCGCCAGCCGCGTCTTGCCGAGCCCGGCCAGATCACCCACGGCGATCCACAGCGCATGCTCGGCGCGGGTCAGTCCCACATACAGCAGGCGCGCATCCTCGGCGCGCTGCTCGCGTTCGCGCTGCGCGGTGGCCGCTTCCCAGGCGTCGTCCTTGTCCAGCTTCCAGTGCAGCTGACGCTGGCCGCCCACATGCACCGTGCAGTGCGAGGCCGTGTTCGGTGCGCCGCCGTCGATGCCGACGAAGGGCAGGAACACCAGCGGATACTCCAGGCCCTTGCTCTTGTGCAGGGTGATGATCTGCACGCGGCGCGCATCCGATTCCAGGCGCAGCAGCTGCTGCTCGTCATCCTGGTCGGCGCTGGCCATCTGCCCCTGCAACCAGTCCAGCAGCCCGTGCATGCCCAGCGCCTGCGCGGAGGCTTCCTGCAGCAGTTCACCCAGCTGCAGGTAATTGGTGAGGCGGCGCTCGCCATCGATCAGCGCCAGCAGACGCTCGCCCTGCGCGGCACAGACATCGGCGATCACCGCGAACGGCCCGCCGCGCTGCCAGCGCTCTCGCCAGTGCAGCAGCTGCGCCTGGAACCCGCGTTGCAGGTCGCCGTCGCGTTCCATCGCCGCAATCGCACTTGCGCGCTGGCCGAGCAGTACCGTGGCCAGCGCTGCGCGCAGGCGGCCCTCGTCGGCCGGTTGCAGCAGTGCCAGCAGCAGCGCACGCAGATCACGCGCTTCAGGCGTGGAAAACAGGCTCTGTTTGCCGGCTGCCACTGCCGGAATGCCGACCGCGGCCAGTGCGCGCTGTACCAGGGTGGCCTCGCGATGCGAGCGCACCAGCACCGCGATGTCACCGGGCTGCACCGGGCGCCCACGCAACACGGCATTGCCCGCACGCGCCTCGACCAGGATCTGGTGAATCGCGGCCACGCAGGCCTGGGTCGCCGCATCGCGCGAGGCATCGGCGCTCATCGCCTTGTCACCGCCACTGCGCAGCACGCGCAGGGTGAGCGCCGCGGCGGCATGGCCGTCGCGCTGGTAGTCCGCATCGCTGCGCACGCCACCGGGCCGCACCGGCTCGAACTGGATGTCGCGTTCGAGGAAGGCGTCTTCGCCAGCGTTGTCGTACAGCGCCTGCAGCGCGCGCAGCACAGCGGGTCGCGAGCGGAAGTTCTGGTCCAGTACCGGCGCCTGCTGCGCTACCTGCTTGGCCTTCAGGTAAGTGTGGATATCACCGCCGCGGAAACCGTAGATCGCCTGCTTGGGGTCGCCGATCAGGAACAACGCCGGTGCCAGGCCCAGCTCGCGCACCTCCGGCGAATCACCGAACACGGTGTGGAAGATGCCCCACTGGCGATCGTCGGTATCCTGGAACTCATCAACGAGCGCGATGCGGTACTGCGCGCGCAACTGCCTGACCAGCGTCAGTCGCTGCGGGCCTTCCAGGGCGAGCGCTACGCCATCGATCAGATCGTCGTAGGTCTGCACCCGGCGGACGCGCTTCAGTGCCTGCAGCCGCTGCGTGGCGTCGGCGCGAAGCGCGTGCAGGAAATTCAATGCGGTGGCACGCAACCAGGCATCGCGTTCCGCCAGCAGCACGACATAGCGCGCCAACGGTGCCTGCAATGGCGACGACGGCGTGCGCTCGGCGAATTTCTTGTTGGTCTTGCTGGCCAGCACCTCCGGCAGCAGTGCCGGCAGGCGATCGCCGGCCAGCAGCTCGCGCGGGTCGGCGCGGCCAGCCCAGGCCAGCAGCTGCCGGCCCAGCGGGTGCAGCCAACCCAGCTTGTAAGACACGCCGTTGATCCACTTGTTGTCGACGGCATCGCACAGGTCGATGAAGAACTGCTCGCCATGCTCGCGCAGCGCCTGCTGCAGTTCGGCGGCGGTGGCCTGCAATGCTGGGTGTGGATCGGCCAGCGCCACCGGCCGTGGCAGCGGGTGCAGAGGCGGCGTAGCCAGCAGCGCGCGCAGATCGGCGGCCAGCGCGTCGGGGCTCGACCACAGCCAGGTCAGCGGCTCCAGCGTGGCCGGGTCGTTGGCATGCACGCGCCACAGATCGGCCGCGAGCTCCTCCAGCAGTTCACGGTCGCTGGCCAGCAGTTCCGGCGGATCAAAGGTGTGGCCGCTTTCCAGCGCATGCTCGCGCAGCACGCGCGTACAGAAACCATGAATGGTGAAGATGGACGCCAGGTCGATCTCGTCTGCGGCCACCTGCAGGCGGCGTTTCAGTGCGGCGGCGCTCTCGGTGCCGCCCTGCAGATGGCGCTGCAGCACGTCGCGCGTCAATCGCACCTCCGGTGCTTCACCGTCGGCCGCTTCCAGGTCGACCAGGCGCGCGGCCAGCGCCAGGCGCTCGCGGATGCGCTTGCGCAGTTCCTGGGTGGCGGCGTCGGTGAAGGTCACCGCCAGGATCTGGCCGATGCGCAGGCCCTGCTCCACCACCAGGCGGGTGAACAACGTGGCCAGGGTGAAGGTCTTGCCGGTGCCGGCGCTGGCTTCGATCAGCCGGATGCCCTCCAGCGGCAGGGCCAGATAGGGATCGCGGCTGAGGGATTCGATGCCGTCTTCGGCCATGGCGGTGTTCATGCGTTGCCCTCCTGGCGTGCTTCGGTGCCGAGAGCGCGGCCTTCGCGCACCGCGCTGAAGACCACCTGGCTGTTGCGCAGCAGGTCAGCGTAGCCGGCATCGGTGGCGAACGGGTCGGCACCCCGCAGCAGCAGCTGCCAGGCATCGCTGCTGGATTCACCCCAGCTGCGGTCGCTGCCGTGCCACTGCTTCCAGCCTTCGCTGCGCTGCTTTTCTGCCGGCGCGTTGTACAGCACCCAGCCGGTATACGGGGCAAAGCGCAGCGGTTCACGCAGGCCACGCTGGCGCAGCTGCAGCAGCGCGCGCAGTGCTGCGCGTGCAGCGGGAGCGCTCAATGCCGGCAGCACGTGCGGACCGGGACCGGCATCGCCGCCGTCATGGAACTGCACAAGCGGCAACGCATCGCCCGCAGCGTTCGCCAGCAGCCAGTCCAGGCCGTGGCGGATCACTGCATTGCCATTGAGTGTGCCGGCACGCAGGCGCACCAGCCCTTCGGGATGCCGATCGGCCACGCGGCCATGCAGGCGCACGCCATCGATGTCCACTTCGTAGCGACGGCTTTCCAGTGGTTCGCCCTGCATCCAGCCCAGCAGCGCACTGGCATACGGGCGTGTCTTCAACTGCTCCACCTCGAACTGGCGCTCGCCCAATGGACCCGACGGCAGCAGGCCACGCGCGCGCAGCCGCGGGTACAACGGCTCGGCATCGCCGCTGAGCGTGGCGCGTACCACCGCCGCCTGCACACTGCGCTTTTCCGGCCCGCGCGCGGACAGCACCAGCGGTTCCAGGTCATCCACCTCCTCGACCTCGTCGGCCAGGCGAAGCCCCAGCGACTGTGCGAGGAACTGCCCGGCCGGGTCGCACAGGAAACGACGCAGGGTATCGAGTGCGACCTCGTCTTCCACCGCGTCGTCGAGCGGCGGCGGCAATGGTGCATCGAACCACGGCTGCAGGTCGCCCCGCTGGCCGCTGAGGCGCCCGGCGGCCGGATGCCACTGGCGGCGATAGCTGAAGCGACGTGGATCGCCATCGCCGAAGGCAGCCGGTGAGAACGGCTGCAGTGCGTGGCGCACGGTGAAATCGCGGACCGCCGCCGGCGGATCGAGGTGATACGCGGCGGCGGCATCGATCAGTTCACTGACCAGCACCGACGGCTCACGTACGCTGCCATCGCGCGGATCGGCGCCGAGATAGCTGAGATAGAACACCTCCTGCGCGGCGGCGAACAGCTGCAGGAACAGGAAGCGATCATCCTCGCGGGTGGAGCGGTCGCCAGGACGGCGGCGCGGCGTATCCAGCTCGGCGGTGAGCTGGTTGAGGCCCGCGGCCGGGTCCCGGCGCGGGAAATCGCCATCGTTGAGGCCGAGCACGCAGATCACCCGGAACGGCAGCAGCCGCATCGGCACCATGCGGCCGAAGCTGATGCCACCGGTCAGCAGCGGTGCGCGCGTGTCGGCCTCGCCCAATGCGCCGGCGAAATGTGCGCGGACCACTTCAGGCGGCACGCCGTCCTCGAAGCCGGCCTTGGCGGCATCGTCGGCAAACTGGTTGAGCAGCTTGCGCAGTCGCTCCAGCGCGCGCTGGCTGTTGGGTGAACCGGGCGCGGTCGGCAGCAGCGCGTCCAGCAGCGACAGCAGACGCTGCCGCCACTGCGCCGGTGTCAGCAGCTCGCCGAGGCGTCGCTGGTAGACCGCCAGCACGCGCAGCAGGCGCAGCAACCGGTCCAGCGCGTCCAGCGCACCGCCTTCCAGTTCGATCCACGGCGCCACGCCGGCCACGTCGGCCTCGCTGCCGGTGGCATGGCCGAGTACCAGGCGATCCAGCGCGAACTGCCAGGTGTAGGCGTCGTCGGCCGGTGCCTTGTGCTGGTTGCGGTGTTTCGCATCCAGGCCCCAGCGTGCACCGGCCTGCTGCAGCCAGCCATGCAGGCGGTCGAAGTCCACCGCTTCCAGCCCGGCCGCTTCGGCCAGCGGGGCGCTGGCCAACAGGTCCAGCACTTCGTTCAGGCCAAAGCGCGAGACCGGCAGGCCCAGCAGATGCACGAACACATCGGCCAGCGGCTCGCCCGCCAGCGGGCTGCTGTCTGCCAGCGCATACGGAATGTGTTCCTCCTCGCCGCCGCGACCGCCGAACACCGCTTCCAGATACGGCACATAGGGATCGATGTCCGGCGCCAGCACCGCGATCTCACGTGCCTGCAGCGGCGGGTCGAAGCGCGGGTCCTGCAGCAGGCTGCGCAGCTGGTCGTGAAGTACCTGCAACTCACGCAGGCGGGTGTGGCAGGCGTGTACCTGCAGGCTGGGGTCGTCGCTGCGCAGGCCGTCGCGCAGTTCACCCGAGGGCAGCGCGCGACGGTGGAACAGGTCACGCTGCAGGCGATGCAGCAGGCTGTCGGACAGGCCACCTTCGTCCAGGCTTGGCCCGGTGTCCTCCTCCGGATCGGAATAGGCGGCGATTTCGCCGGCCGGATGCACCACCTCGTAACTGCCCAGCACCGCCATGAAGTCGCGCCCGGCCGCACCCCACGCTTCCAGCAGCCGGTTCTCGCCGGCCGCTTCACCGAAGGGATCCGGTGCGCCACTGCGCAGGCGCTCGGCCAGCGTCTGCAGATCTCCCCAGTACGACTGCACCGGGGTGGGCATATAGAAGTGCAGCTCGCCTACCCGTGCCTGGGTGGCCATCACACGCAGCACGTCAGGCGAGATGTTGAGCGTTGCGAACGCGGACATGCGCGGCGGCAGGCCCTGCGGTAGGGGCTGGCCGGCGCCTTCGAAGCGGTCCAGGTACTCCTGGATGCGGCGGGCGCGGTAGTCGCGGCCGCGGGTGATGGTGCGCCACAGGATCGCCTGAGGGTCGGCCGGATCGGCACCGGCTGCCCAGCGCAGCAGCCAGTCGCGGCGCCAGGCCTGGTACTTCTCGAACACCGAGGCCAGCTCGCCGGCCAGCGCCCATGGTTTCAATGCGTCATCGCCGGCAAGATAGGACTGCAGCGCGCGCATCGGCGGCTGCGCCAGCAGCGCCGGGTCGCGCAGTGCCTGATACAGCTTCCAGTGCAGGCCGGCCGCGTCCAGATCGTCCTGCTCGCCGCTGACGTTGGCCTTCAGCGCCCGCGCCACGAACTCGCCGGGGGTCAGGAACTGGAGGTTGGCGGCGACGCCGAATTCCGCGGCCAGTGTCGCCTGCAGCCAGCGCCGCATCGCCACCTGCGGGATCAGCACCACTTCCGGCGCCAGCAGCGGCTGGCCCTGCACCGGCACACGCACATTGCGCGCCAGCAGCGCGGCCAGCACGTCCAGGGAATTGGAATGGTAGAGGCGGAAATCGCTGCCCGGGTCACTCATCATGCACAGTGTGCAGCACGGCAGGCAGTATTCAATGGTTGGCCCGCCAGCGGTACGGATTGTTCCGGCCCGCCGGCCGATTGTCCCGGCCTACGCGAGGCCTTGCCGTGCAACAATACTGGACCGTCCAGTCTGCTTATGTTCAGCCGACGGGCCCGATCCTTCGATGTCTAAAAAACGTTAATGGTGCCCATGTCGGCTTCCACCTCCAGTCTGGTGCAGTTATCCAACGTCCGCATCGACCGGAGCGGGCGCACGATCCTGCGCGACGTGTCGCTGCAGGTGCCTAGGGGCAGCATCACTGCCGTGCTCGGTCCGTCCGGCAGCGGCAAGTCGACCCTGCTGGCGGCACTGACCGGCGAACTGCGCCCGGTCGCCGGCGAGGTCACTCTGTTCGGAAAGCCGATCCCGCATGACAGCGGCGCACTGCTGGAAATGCGCAAGAGCGTGGGCGTGCTGCTGCAGGGCAATGGCCTGCTGACCGACCTCACTGTGGCCGAAAACGTCGCCCTGCCGCTGCGCACGCACACCCGCCTGCCGACCGCCGTGCTGCGCCGCCTGGTGGAAATGAAGCTGCATGCGGTGGGCCTGCTGGCCGCCGCCGATGCCTGGCCGCGCGAGCTGTCCGGCGGCAT
Organism: Stenotrophomonas thermophila; assembly: GCF_001499715.1. Lineage (NCBI taxonomy): Bacteria > Pseudomonadati > Pseudomonadota > Gammaproteobacteria > Lysobacterales > Lysobacteraceae > Stenotrophomonas > Stenotrophomonas thermophila. The sequence goes on from NZ_CVIW01000062.1 coordinate 32,178, forward strand.
GGCGCGCCGTGTGGCGCTGGCCCGTGCGCTGGCGCTGGACCCGCCGCTGATGATCTACGACGAGCCGCTGACCGGGCTGGATCCGATCGCCTCCGGGGTGATCATGAGCCTGATCCAACGTCTCAACCACAGCCTGGGCCTGACCAGCATCATCGTCAGCCACCACGTGCACGAGACCCTGCCGATCTGCGACCAGGTGATCGCGATTGCCAATGGCGGCATCGTATTCCAGGGCACGCCCGAGGCGCTGCATTCCAGCCAGGACCCGCTGCTGCGGCAGTTCCTGCATGGCCAGCCCGATGGCCCCATCCCGTTCGATGCCGCGCCGCGCGCGAGGGTTGCCTGATGCCGTTCGTCCAAGCCACCCGTTCGCTTGGCCGCGCCGGCCTTTTCTCGCTGACCGTTTTGCGCGGTTCGCTGCCCACGCGTGATTTCCTTGCCGAGCTGACCCGCGAGATCTACAAGATCGGCGCGCGCTCGCTGCCCATCATCGCCGTCGGCGGTGCCTTTGTCGGCCTGGTGCTGACGCTGCAGGGCTACCGCACGCTGACCACCTTCGGTGCGGCCGACGCGCTGTCGACCCTGCTCGGCCTGTCGCTGTACCGCGAGCTGGCACCGGTGCTGACCGCGCTGCTGTTCATCGGCCGCGCCGGCAGCTCGATCGCCGCCGAACTGGGCCTGATGCGTGCCACCGACCAGATCAAGGCGCTGGAGCTGATGGCGATCGACCCGGTGGCCAAGGCGGTAGCGCCGCGCTTCTGGGCGGCGGTGCTGACCGTGCCGTTGCTGACCGGCATCTTCTGTTCGCTGGCGATCAGCGCCAGCTACTTCGAAGCCGTGCACGTGCTGGGCCTGGACAACGGCGTGTTCTGGTCGGCGCTGCGCAACAGCGTGGATTTCTGGGACGACTTCGGCGTGGCGATGCTGAAGTCGGCGATCTTCGGCGGCACTGCCGCGCTGGTGGCCGCCTATGTTGGTTTCCACGCCGAGCCGACCATTGAAGGCACTTCAGTGGCGACCACCCGTGCGGTGGTCAACGCCTCGCTGCTGGTGCTGATGTTCAACTTCGTGCTGTCGGCAATGTTGTTCACCTAACCCTCCCCCGGCCGTGCGCAGGCGCGCGCGGCCACAACGACTCGATCAGGTAATCCACATGGCCATCCGCGGTCCCAGACTCGAATTTTCCGTCGGCGCCTTCCTGCTGCTGGCTCTGGCCTCGTTGCTGGTGCTGGCCGTGGCCTCGACCAACCAGCGCTGGAGCTGGGGCAGTGAGGGCTATGACCTGAAGGCGCGCTTCTCCCAGGTCGGCCAGCTGCGCAAGCAGGCGCCGGTGAAGATCGGCGGCGTGACCGTCGGCCAGGTCGCTTCGATCGACCTGGACCCGGTGAAGTTCGAATCCATCGTGACGCTGCGCATGGACAGCAAGGTCAAGGACCTGCCGGCGGACACCTCGGCCGGCATCTTCACCAGTGGTTTGCTCGGCGAGAGCTATATCGGTCTGCAGCCGGGCGGTGACCCGGACGTGCTGAAGGCCGGCGACGAGATCGTCTTCACCCAGCCGGCCGTGGACCTGATCCAGCTGGTCGGCAAGTACATGTTCAGTGGCGGCGCCGGTGGCGGCGCTGCTCAGAAGCCCAACGATGGCGCGCAGGCGCCTGCAACGGAACCGCAACCATGAAAATGAAACTGATCCCGGCCCTGCTCGCCTCGGCGCTGCTGGCAGCCACCCCGTTCCTGGCCCAGGCCCAGGCCGCCGCACCTGCCGCTGCCGCAACGCAGAGCCAGGCCGGCAAGGTGGTGATCGATGCCAGCAGCCGCATCCTGTCCACGCTGCAGCAGCGCAAGAGCGAGTTCACCAGCAACCCGGCCAGCCTGCGCAGCTACATCGACAGCGAACTGACCCGCACCTTCGACCGCGACTACGCCGCGCGCCTGGTGCTGGGCCCGCACGCCCGCGGCGCTTCCGACGCCGACATCAAGCTGTTCGCCGATGCGATGGCCGACAGCCTGATGCAGCGCTACGGCTCGACCCTGCTCAACATCCAGGGCAAGCCAAGCTTCCGCCTGAAGGGTGAAAGCCCGCTGCCGGGCAATCGTGGCGTGCGTGTCAGCACCGAACTGGTGCGCGCCGGCAACGAGCCGACTCCGGTCGAGTACTGGATGCGCAACGTGAACGGCCAGTGGAAGATCTTCGACGTCAACATTGAAGGCATTTCCTACGTGCAGACCTTCCGCAACCAGTTCGATACCCCGCTGCGCCAGAAGGGCATCAAGCAGGTGGCCAGCGAACTGCACAGCGGCAGCATGCAGGCCGGGCCCGCGGGCAATGGCAAGTAACGCACTGGCACTGCTGGAAGGCGACACCCTGCGCCTGCGCGGGGTGCTCGACCGTGCCGCGGTGATCGCGCTGTGGCCGCAGCTGCAGGCCCTGCCGGCAAAGCTGTCACGGCTGGAGCTGGGGGAGGTGGACCGCGTGGACAGCGCCGGCCTGGCGCTGCTGGCCGAGCTGGCCGCACGCGCGAGCAGGAGCGGTCACCCACTGGTCGTCTCCGGCGCGCCGGCCGGCTACAACGAGCTGAGCGCAGCCTACCGGCTGTCGCCCGACCTGGATTTCAACGCTACTTCTGCTGCGAGCTGACATGAACGTCGTACGCACTCTCCCCTTGATCGTCCTGGCCGCCGCGCTGACCGCCTGCGCGGGCAAGCCCGCACGCAGCGATGCACCGGCAGCCAGTACCGTGGTCCCGGCCAGCACCATCGCCGAGACCTCCGCCCCCACCGGCGATACCGCTACGATTGGTGCCGCGCCGGCCGCAGCCGTGGTTGCCGCCCCTGCACCGGCCACGCCCCCCTCCGTACCGGCCCGCGGCGCCGACACCGATGCGGCCAGGGCCGCAGCGGCGACCGCCCCCGGTGGTGATGACGACTTCGATGCCCTCTATGGCGGCAGCGGCAACACCGGCAGTGCGGCAGCCTACGACCCATGGGAACCGTTCAACCGCAAGGTGCACAAGTTCAACAACGCGGTCGACCGCGGCATTGCCCGTCCGCTGGCCACGGCCTACACCCACGTAGTGCCGCGCTTCGCCCGCACCGGCGTCAGCAACTTCTTCAGCAACCTGCGGGCACCGGTGACCATCACCAACCAGCTGCTGCAGGGCCGCGGTGCCGATGCCTGGGACAGCCTCGGCCGCTTTCTGATGAACAGCACGCTGGGCATCGGTGGCCTGTTCGATCCGGCCAGCAAGGCGATGGTGCCGCGCCGCAATGAAGACTTCGGCCAGACCCTGGGTGCGTGGGGCTGGCGGCGTTCGCGCTACGTGGAACTGCCGTTCTTCGGCCCGCGCACCGTACGCGATGTATTCGGCCTGGCCGGTGACATTCCGCTGTCGCCGATCCGCCGCATCGAGGAGGACAAGGTCCGCATCGGCCTGCAGGGCCTGCAGCTGGTGGATACCCGCGCGCAGCTGCTGGCGGTCGACGACCTGCGTGACACCGCCGTGGACGAGTACTCGCTGGTCCGCGATGCGTGGATGCAGCGCCGCAACTACCAGATCGAGAACGATCTGCGCAGCAAGCGCGACCGTGGCCACGACGATGCCAATTCGCCGATCCCGGTCGATGCGATGCCGATGCCGCAGTGGACGCACTGAGTCCAGTCTGCAGCGCATGAAAAACCCCGCTTCGGCGGGGTTTTTCTTTCCGGCAGATGCCAACCTCGGTTGGCACGCTTTCCTCAAGCCGCCAGCGCGGCCTCGATGGCGTCGCGCAGGCGCGCGTCATCGGCAGCCACGTCCGGGGCGAAGCGGGCGATGACCTTGCCGTCGCGGCCAACCAGGAACTTCTCGAAGTTCCACAGCACTGCCGGCGCTGCGTGGATCGGAATCTCCTTGCTCGCCAGGCGCTCACGCAGCGGACCCTCGCCGATCGACTGCGGCTGGGCGGCGGTCAGCTGCTGGTACAGCGGGTGGGTGTCGTCACCGGCCACGCTGATCTTGGAGAACATCGGGAAGCTGACGTCGTAGGTAAGCTGGCAGAACTGCTGGATTTCCGCCTCGCTGCCCGGCTCCTGGCCGAGGAAGTTGTTGGCGGGGAAGCCCAGCACTTCCAGGCCCTGCGCGTGCTTTTCCGAATACAGCGCCTGCAGGCCTTCGTACTGCGGGGTCAGGCCGCACTTGGAGGCGACGTTGACCAGCAGCAGCACCTTGCCCTGGTAGTCGGCAAGCGAGGACGGCTGGCCGTCGATGGTGGTGAGGGAAATGTCCTGGATCGGGGTGCTCACGTGGGGCTCCGGCAACAGCGGGAAATGGCCCACCAGCATAGCGCTGTGCGCGCGGTTGTAGAGCCGAGCCTACGCTCGGCTGCTGTGGCATCAGCCGAGCGTGGGCTCGGCTCTACAGGCAGGATTCAATCCACGCAGATCGTGCCCTGCGCCTTGCCGTCATCAATGCGCTGGCGGCAACCGAAGTTCTGGCGCACGTCACGCTGGCAGGTACCGGTGACGGCACTGCCGGCGGCCACGTCGCCCGTGGCCAGGCACTGGCCGCTGCAGTCGCTCTTGCGGCTGCAGGCCTTGCCGGCGTCGGCATAGGGAATCACGCACTGCTCGCGCTGCAGCCGGCCGAGCCGCTGCAGGGTGCCACCGGCGGCCTGGCAGTCCACGTCGCGCGCTTCACGGTACGCCTCGTCCGCTTCGGGGATGCTGGAGGCGGCCTGCGTGGTCGTGTCCACAGTCGTTGGCGTGCTGCTGCAGGCGGCGAGCAGCGCGGTCAGGACAAGGCTGGTGAAGCGGGGCAGGCGCATGGTGGTACCTGGTCGAAGCGGACAGGCCGCCAGCATACCCATCGGCGATGCAGGCGGCGTGTCAGTGTGGCTCAGGCCTCGTCGCCCTCGCCGTCACTGCCTTCCTCCTCGGCCACCGCATCACCCTCGGCCAGGTCGCCGAGCAGCGACTGCGCCTGTTCGGACGCCAGCGACTCCACGCCACGCAGGCGGCGTTCGATGGTACGGGTCTTGCGGCTGGCCTCCCCGATGCTGCGGCCAACGGTAGTGATCTGCTTCTCGGCCTTTTCCAGGATGCCGGCGAACTTCCCGAACTCGCTCTTGACCGCACCCAGCAGGCCCCACACTTCGCTGGATCGCTTTTCAATGGCCAGCGTGCGGAAGCCCATCTGCAGGCTGTTGAGCAACGCGGTGACCGTGGTCGGTCCGGCCACCACCACACGGTGCTCGCGCTGCAGCAGGTCGACCAGGCCCGGACGCCGGATCACCTCGGCATACAGGCCTTCGGTGGGCAGGAACATCACCGCGAAGTCCGTGGTGTGCGGTGGCACGATGTACTTGTCGCAGATCGACTTGGCCTGCACGCGCACCGCGCGCTCCAGCTGGATGCCCTGCAGGCGCACGCCCTCGGCATCGCCCTGTTCCTGTGCGTCCAGCAGGCGCTCGTAATCCTCGCGCGGGAACTTGGAGTCGATCGGCAGCCACACCGGCGTGTCGTCGCTGCTGCGGCCCGGCAGGCGCACGGCGATATCGACCATCTCGCCACTATCCGGGCGCACCCTCACCGCACGCGCGTACTGCTCCTGGGTGAGTGTCTGCTCGAGGATGTTCTCCAGCTGCACTTCGCCCCAGCTGCCGCGGTTCTTGACGTTGGTCAGCACGCGCTTGAGGTCGCCCACGCCGGTGGCCAGCTGCTGCATCTCGCCGAGGCCACGCTGCACCTGTTCCAGGCGCTCGGAGACCAGCTTGAAGGAGTTGCCCAGCCGCGTTTCCAGCGTCGACTGCAGCTTCTCGTCCACGGTGTGGCGCATCTGCTCCAGCTTCTGGGCGTTGTCGTTCTGCAGCGCGCGCAGCTGTTCCTCCAGCGTGGCACGCATCTCGGCGATGCGCTGCTCGTTGCGCTGGGTCAGTTCCTGCAGGCGCAGGCCCAGGCTGTCGGTCAGGCGCTGCTGCGACTGCGCTCCCTCCTCGCGGCCCTTGCGTGCATCGTCCACCAGGGTCTGGCGCAGCGCCCCGAGCTGGGTATCGGTGCGCGCAGTGAGCTCCTGCAGCTGCTGGCCAAACGCATGGATGCGTGCCTCCTGCTGCTGGCCGAAGGTCTCCAGCTGGCCGCGCAGTTCCTGCAGCCGCTGCCCCATCAACGCTGCGCCGCGCTGCTGGCTGTCGGCCACTTCAGCACGCGCTTTGCGGGCATCTTCGCCCAGCGCTTCGCGCAGCAGGTCCAGGCGCTGATCGGTGCGGGTGGACAGATCGGTCAGCGCGCGGGCGAAGCCATCGAGCTGTTCGCGCAGTTCGCTGCGCCCGGCGCGGGCCTCCTCGCGCACGGCCTGTTCCAGGCGGTCATGCGGCGGACGGCGCAGCAGGGCGACCAGTTGCAGGATGAGCACGGCCAATAGAAGGCCGGCAATGAGCAGGTATTCGGTTTGCATGGGGCAAGTGTAGGCTGGCCGAGTCTCAGCTGCTGCGTCAGGACCATGCCCGCTCTATACGGAAAGCCCACTTCCATCAACGTGCGCAAGGTACTGTGGCTGTGCGCGGGGCTGGATCTGCCCCTGCATCACGAGCCGGTCCCCCCACCTGATCTGCTGGCCACGCTGAACCCCAACCGGCAGGTGCCGGTGCTGCGCGATGGCGACTTCGTACTGTGGGAATCCAACAGCATCTGCCGCTACCTTGCCGCGCGCGCCGGACGCGAGGATCTGCTGCCACGTGCGGCGCAGGACCGCGCGCGGGTGGAGCAGTGGATGGACTGGCAGGCCAGCGACCTCAACAGCGCCTGGCGGCACGTGTTCATGGCGCGCGTACGCCAGCATCCGGACTACCCGGACGATGCCCGTGCCGAGGCCAGCCTGGCGCAGTGGAACCGGCTGATGGGCGTGCTCGACGCGCAGTTGACCGCTACCGATGGCTACGTGGCGGGCAGCACCTTCACCCTCGCCGATATCGTGCTGGGGCTGTCGACCCAGCGCTGGCGCAGCACGCCCGGCAGAAAACCCACACTGCCAAACGTGAAGGCCTGGTTCGAACGCCTGCGCCAGCAGCCCGGTTTCGCCGAACACGTCGACAACGGCGTGGCCTGAGGCAGGGGTCAGATCCCTTTCCCAAAGGGAAAAGGATCTGACCCCAACGACGCGGGAAAGGCCTGGTGTTACCAGCCTTCCAGCACGATCTTGCCCTTGGCGCGGTGGCTTTCCAGCAGCGCGTGGGCGCGGCGCAGGTTGGCCGCGTCGATGCGCCCGAAGTGCTCGCCCAGCGTGGTCTGCAGCACGCCGGCATCGATCAGCTCGGCCACCCGGTTCAACAGCTCATGCTGGCGCTGCATGTCCGCGGTCTTGTACAGCGGGCGGGTGAACATCGATTCCCAGTGCAGCGACAGCGCCTTGCGCTTGAGCGCCATCACATCCACCTGGCCCGGGTCATCGATCAGGCCGAACTGCCCTTGCGGCGCCAGCAGCTCCACGATCTGCGCGTAGTGCTGGTCGGAATGGGTCAGGCTGGCCACGTGCTGCACCTCGCTGATGCCCAGCCGCGCCAGGCCCTCGGCCAGTGGCAGGCGGTGGTCGATCACATGGTGGGCGCCCATCGCATACACCCAGTCCTGGGTCTCCGGGCGCGAGGCGGTGCCGATCACGGTCAGCCTGGTGAGCTTCCGCGCCAACTGCACCAGGATCGAGCCGACACCACCGGCAGCGCCGATCACCAGCAGGGTCTGGCCTTCGCCCCCGTCCTCGGGAATGCGCAGGCGGTCGAACAGCAGCTCCCAGGCGGTGATCGCGGTCAGCGGCAGTGCGGCGGCAGCGGCGTCATCGAGGCTGGCCGGCTTGCGGCCGACGCTGCGTTCGTCCACCAACTGGTACTGGGCATTGCTGCCCGGGCGATCGATGACGCCAGCGTAGTAGACCGCATCGCCGGGCTGGAACAGGGTCACCTCGCTGCCCACCGCATCGACGATGCCGACCGCATCCCAGCCCAGCACGCGCGGGCCGTCGGTGGCCACGCCTCGGCGGACCTTGGTGTCGACGGGGTTCACCGCCACCGCGCGCACCGCCACGCGCAGGTCGCGCGGGCCGGGCTGCGGCAACTCCAGTTCGAGGTCGATCAGGGCCTGGGGATCATCGATCGGCAGGCCGGCGTGGGTGTAGGCAATGGCGCGCATGGCAGCGGTCCAGTGGGGAAGGAGGCGACAGGTTGCGCCGCACGCGGTCTCGCAGAAAGGCGCAGAATCGGGCAGCACTTTCACTCTGGCGATGAAGATGATCCGCTTCGACGATCTGCAGCTGTTCGTCCGCACTGCTGCGCTGGGCAGCTTTTCGCAAGCGGCCCGCGAGGCCGACCTGTTGCCGGGGCAGGTCGCCGCGGCAGTGGCGCGGCTGGAACGCGAGCTGGACCTGCGCCTGTTCGTGCGCACCACCCGCAGCCTGCGCCTGACCGGCGAGGGCGCGCTGTACCTGCCCTACGCACAGGACGTGCTGGCCACCCTGCGCGAGGGCCAGGCGCGCGTGCAGGCCGAGGACGCCGAACTGCACGGCACCCTGCAGCTGTCGGCGCCGTCGGACTTGGGCCGCAACCTGCTGCTGCCCTGGCTGGGCGCGTTCCGCGCGGCCCATCCCCGGCTGCGCCTGCACCTGCGCCTGTCCGATGAAGTGGCCGATGTGTTCCGCGACCCGGTCGACGTGGCCATCCGCATCGGCCACTTCGACGACGCCAACTACGTCGCCCTGCCCCTGCTGGAAGGCAATCGGCGCGTACTGGCGGCCTCGCCCGATTACCTGCAGCGACGGGGCACGCCCACGCGCCTGGACGAACTGCGTGAGCACGATTGCCTGGTCTACCAGCTCAGCGGTCGTGCCTACGATCGCTGGTCTTTCGACGTCGATGGGCGTCGTACCGTGGTTGCCGTGCGCGGCCCCCTGGTCTGCGACGACGCCGATGTTGTAAGGCGCTGGGCCGTGGCCGGCGAAGGCATCACCTACAAGTCCTGGCTGGACCTGCGCGAGGACGTGCTGGCCGGGCGCCTGCAGCTGCTGCTGGGCGGTGTCGGCAGCGACATCCCGTTGCAGCTGGTGTGCCCGCACCGCAAGCAGTTCTCACCCGCGGTGCGGCAGCTGCACGCGCAGCTGCGCCAGCACCTGCAACCGCTGCTGTCTGGCATGCCGGTTGGCCCCACCGGCCCCCTGTCCTCCGCCGTGGTGCTGGCCGACAATGGCGGCCCCGCGTAAGAGAGAACACCGCCATGCCGTGGATGGGCATCCAGGACCTGTGGACGTTTCTGGTCGCCGTGCTGGTGTTTCTCGCCCTGCCCGGCCCCGGCACCTTCACCCTGCTGACCGCCACCGGCCGTGGCGGCGTGCGTGGCGGCTACACCGCATTGGCCGGCCTGCTGGTCGGCGACCAGATCCTGATGTGGCTGGCGCTGGCCGGCGTGGCCGCACTGCTCAAGGCCAACCCGCTGGTGTTCCACGCCGTGCAGTACCTGGGTGCGGCCTACCTGGTGTGGGTGGGCATCAGCCTGCTGCGCACGCCCAAGCACGAGGGCGGTGATGCTGGTCCGATCCGCATGCAGCCGGGCCGCTACTTCCAGCAGGCGATCCTGGTCAGCCTGCTCAACCCGAAGGCGATCCTGTTCTACATGGCCTTCCTGCCGCTGTTCATCGATCCGAAGGCACACCAGGGCATCGCCACCTTCGCCGCGCTGGCCGGCATCATCCTGGTGCTCAGCATCGCCTACTGCTCGATGCTGATCGGCGTGGGCAACCTGGCCCGCCGCCGGTTGATCCAGCACCCGCGGATCAGCGATGCGCTGCGCCGCGTGGCCGGCCTGTTCCTGGTGGGGTTCGGCATCCGGCTGGGGTTGAACGGATGAACGGGCGGCTGCCGCTGCTCGGCCTGGCCCTGCTGTTCGCCGGCACCGCCTCTGGCGCCCCGGCCTGCTTTATGCCGATTCCGGCAGTCTGGTCGCGGTGCAGCGCGCGCGCCGGCAATCATGACCCCCGTCAGTGGTAATGCTGCGCTGCGTTCGGTCACACTCGGGAACTTGTCGTTCTAAGTCACCCCTTCCGAGGCCTGCATGTCCCTGTTCCGGCGCAAGTCCCTAGATTCCGTCACCGTCCACGAAGCCGGCAGGCGCCTGATCCCGACGCTCAGCTGGCCGCACCTGATCGCGCTGGGCATCGGCGCCATCGTCGGTACCGGCATCTACACGCTGATCGGCGTCGGTGCCAACCTGGCTGGCCCGGCCGTGCTGATCTCCTTCGCCATCGCCGGTGCGGTCTGTGCCTGCGCGGCGCTGTCCTACGCCGAGCTGTCGACGATGATGCCCGCCGCCGGCAGTGCCTACACCTACAGCTACAGTGCGCTGGGCGAGGTGTTCGCCTGGGTGGTGGGCTGGAGCCTGATCCTGGAGTACTCGCTGGTGGTGAGTACGGTGGCGGTGGGCTGGTCCGGCTACTTCGTCGGCTTCCTCGAATGGGTCCACACCCAGTTCGGCTGGAACGTGCACCTGCCGGCCTGGCTGGCGGCCGGCCCGCACGTGGAAGGCGGCATGATCAACCTGCCGGCGATCATCATCACCTGGCTGGTGGCCGGCATGCTGATGGCCGGCACCAAGGAAAGCGCCACACTCAACGCCATCCTGGTGGTGTTCAAGCTGATCGCGCTGGCCATCTTCGTGGCCGTGGCCCTGCCCGCGTTCGACAGCGCCAACCTGCAGCCGTTCATGCCGTACGGCTTCGCCAAGTCGATGGGCCCCGACGGCGTCGAGCACGGCGTGATGGCGGCAGCGGCGATCATCTTCTTCGCCTTCTACGGCTTCGATGCGATCTCCACCGCCGCCGAGGAAACCAAGAACCCGGGCCGCGACCTGTCGATCGGCATCATCGGTTCGATGATCGGCTGCACCATCGTCTACGTGCTGGTGGCGCTGGCCGCCGTGGGTGCGATGAGCTACGCGGTGTTCGGCCACAGCGCCGAGCCGCTGGCGCTGATCATGCGCCAGCTGGGCCATCCGACCGCGGCGATGGTGATCGGCGTGATCGCGATCATCGCCCTGCCGACCGTGCTGTTGGCCTTCCTGTACGGCCAGAGCCGCATCTTCTTCGTGATGAGCCGCGACGGCCTGCTGCCGCGTCGCCTGTCCAAGGTGAACGCACGTACCGGCACGCCGGTGGCAACCACGCTGTTCACTGCGGTCGTGGTTTCCGCGCTGGCCGGCGTGGCGCGCCTGGACGAGATTGCCGCACTGGCCAACGCCGGTACCCTGGCCGCGTTCACTGCGGTAGGCATCTGCCTGGTGGTGCTGCGGCTGCGCGAGCCGGACCGCGCGCGCACGTTCCGCACGCCGCTGGCCTTCGTGGTTGGCCCGCTGGCCGCGCTGGGTTGCATCTACCTGTTCATCAGCCTGCCGCACACCACCCAGCTGTACTTCCTGTTGTGGAACGTGGCCGGCCTGGTGCTGTACCTGCTGTACAGCCGACGCAATGCGCTGATCGCGAAATAGACCGATCACCGGTAGTGCCGGCCGCTGGCCGGCACCACCGCAGGGCGTTTCAACCGCCCTGCTTTGCGGCGTAGTCCTGCGCCTGGCGCATCACCCGCAGCAGGTTGCCGCCCCAGATGCCGGCGATCTGCTTCTCGGTATAGCCCTTGCGCAGCAGCCACGCGGTGATCTTCGGCAGCTGGCTGACATCGGGCAGGTCACTCAGTCCGCCACCACCATCCCAGTCCAGGCCGATGCCCGCGTGCTCAGGGCCGACCACCGTGAGGATGTGGTCGAAGTGGGCGAAGAAGTCGTCCAGGCTGGCGTGCCGCACCGGGTGCTCGTGGTCCAGTGCCTGTTCGGCCTTCAGCAGGGCAACGCCTTGTTCGATGCCCATGCCTTCCCAGCCGCCCAGCTGCTTGCTCAGCGCTTCCTCGGCCTGTTTGCGCTCGGGCGTCTTCGCGGTGTCGATCAGGTAGCCGCCATAGGCGTTCACCTGGATCACGCCGCCGGCTTTGGCCAGCTTGCGCAGGCGCGCGTCGTCGAGATTGCGCGGGTGGTCGTAGACCGCCTTGGCCGAGCTGTGCGACAGCACGAATGGTACCGGCATCATTGCCAGCAGATCGTCGAACACCGCATCCGATGCATGTGACTGGTCGATCACGATGCCCAGCTTCACCGCCTGCCGCACCAGCTCCTTGCCGGCCGGGCTAAGTCCTTTCCATTCCGCACCCTTGGGATCGGTGGCCGAATCGGCGAACTCGTTGTTGGCAAAGTGCACGGTGCTGAGCAGGCGCAGGCCGGCGCGGTGGTAGAACGAGAGCAGGCTGGGATCGGCCACCAGCGGGCTGGCGTTTTCCATGCTGATGTAGACCACACGCTTGCCGGCCGCCTTGATCCGCGCCGCGTCGTCGGCGGTCAGTGCCAGCGCGAACCGCTCGGGGTTGGCGGCCAGCATCTCGCGTATTTCCAGCAACCGCTGCAACCCGTGGTCACGTTCGGCCAGGTGAGCGGCGGGGCTGCGGTCGCCCTGGTCGGTGTAGATCGCCCAGAACCCGCCGTCCAGCGCGCCTTCGACCATGCGCGGGTAGTCCACCTGCGAGAGTGCGTTGCGGTCGTGGCGCTGTTCGATGTCGAAGCCGGTGCGGCCGAAATTGGCCGGCGTATCCAGATGGCTGTCGAGGGTGACCAGGCGCTGCTGCAGGGCCTTGGCGCGGGCCAGCTCCTGCGTGCTGAACTCGATGGCCTGGGCGGACAGTGGCGCGCACAGCGCCACGGCAAGCACGAAGGACAGGTGGCGCAACGATGGCATGGGCTCTCACCGGTGTTGGGAAGAGCCCGACGATAGCGCTGTGGCCCGCCGTTTTGTAGCGCCGGGCATGGGCTCGGCTGCCAGACAGATCAGCCGAGCGTGGGCTCGGCTCTACAGAGATCGGCAGTCACGCGGTCAATCCACCACGCGGCAGAACACGGCCTTGAGGTAACGCGATTCCTGCACGTGGGCCATGAACGGATGGTCCGGGCCGGCGCCGGCGACCTTCAGGATCTGGATCGTGCGGCCGGAGAAATAGGCCGCGCGGCGCAGCATGTCGAGGAACTGGTCCTCGGCCACCAGGCCGGTGCAGGAAAACGTGGCGAACAGGCCGCCCGGCTTCACCACGCCAAGCGCCAGCTTGTTCATGTCCAGGTACTTCTTCAGTGCGGTGATGACCTGGTCGCGGTCGCGGGTCATCTTCGCCGGGTCCAGGATCACCACGTCGTACTGCTCACCGCGGTTGGCGGCGTCGCGCAGCCACGGGAAGATATCGGACTGGATGAACTTCGGGCGCACGTTGTTCAGGCGCGAATTGCCCTTGGCGATCTGGATGACGTCCTCATCAATATCGATGCCGACCACTTCCGAGGCGCCACGCGCTGCTGCGTACACGGCGAAGCCACCGGTGTTGCAGCACAGGTCCAGAACGCTCTTGCCTTCCACCTGCTGGCTCAGCCACTCGCGGTTCTCGCGCTGGTCGGCGAAGAAGCCGGTCTTGTGTGCACCGGCCGGGTCGGCGCGGAACTTGATGCCGTACTCGGTGATCACCGCCGCTTCGGTGGTGGTGTTGCCGTGGAAGTCGAAGCTCTCCTGCTTCTGCACGTGTTCGTCGGCGAAGCTGTGGAAACGGCAGCCTGGGAACTGCTCGCGCAGGGCGTCGTAGATCCATTCGCGGTGGCGGAACATGCCGGCGGCGAAGAACTCGACCACCACCAGGTCGCCGTAGCGATCCACCACCAGGCCGGACAGGCCGTCGCCTTCGCTGTGCACCACGCGCCAGGCGTCGGAGACCGCGTCGAGCTTCAGCACCTCACGGCGCAGCGACACCGCCTGGGCGATCTTGCGCGAGAACCAGCCAGCATCGACCGGCACGTTCTGGTCGGTCTCAAGGATGCGCACGGCAATGCGCGAGTGCCCGTTGTAGAACCCGCGGCCAATGAACTCGCCATCGATGCCGACCACGTCGACGATGGAACCGGGCTTGGGCCGGACGGTCGGCTTCTCGACCAGTTTCTGGAAGATCCACGGGTGGCTGGAACGCCACGCATTCTTGAGGCGGACAATCGGAAGGGGGGTATTCATCCGGTCATTGTAGCCGGGGGGCACCGGGGGCCGGAAATCCAGGGCCCGGCGCGGCATTTGACGGCGGCCCGGCCAGGCCGCAGAATCGGCAGCAGAAGGGGAGTAGCTCCCAGACGTTGTCGCCGTCATTTCGAGCCCGCAGGCTCCGGTGCAACGGCAGTTCCAGCCGACTGGAACTGCGAGCGAGACCTTCGCCGTACTGGCGAAGCTCTGTCCCTGGATCCCCCTCCCGATCCTCCGTTGCAGATCCTCGCCGTCCGGCCTGGCATTCATCTTTCCAACGGACATTCCCAATGCAGACGATCGGTAACGTGTGGTTGTGGGGCGGCTTCGCAGCGGTGGTGGTCATCGCCCTGCTGGTCGACCTCGTGTTGATGCGCCATGGTGGACCGCACAAGGTCACCTTCAAGGAGGCCCTGTGGTGGTCCATCGGCTGGGTCGCGCTGGCCCTGCTGTTCAATGCCGGCCTCTGGTACTACCTGAATGAGACCGCCGGCCAGGTGGTAGCGAACAAGGTCGGCCTCGAATTCCTGACCGGCTACCTGGTCGAGAAGGCGCTGGCGGTCGACAACATCTTCGTGTTCCTGATGATCATGAGCTACTTCGCGGTGCCGGATGAGCAGCGCCAGAAGGTGCTGATCATCGGCATCCTGGGTGCGATCGTGCTGCGTACGATCATGATCTTCGCCGGCAGCGTGCTGATCAGCCAGTTCCATTGGCTGCTCTACGTATTCGGTGCTTTCCTGCTCTTCACCGGTTGGAAGATGTGGTTTGCCGCCGGCCAGGAGCCGGACCTGGAGACCAACCCGGCCCTGCGCTGGATGCGCAAGCACCTGCGCCTGCTGCCCGACTACGCCGGCAACGCGCTGAGCGTGAAGCGCGACGGCGTGCGCTGGTTCACCCCGCTATTCGCGGTGCTGATCCTGATCGCGGTCACCGACGTGATCTTCGCGGTGGACAGCATCCCGGCGATCTTCGCGATCACCACCGACCCGTTCATCGTGCTCACCTCCAACGTGTTCGCGGTACTGGGCCTGCGCGCGATGTTCTTCCTGCTGGCCGGCATGGCCGACCGCTTCCACCTGCTGCCGTATGGCCTGGCGCTGGTGCTGGGCTTCATCGGCATCAAGATGATGATCATCGACCTGTTCAAGATCCCGACCCCGGTGTCGCTGGGCGTGGTCGCGGTCATCATCGCCGCCACCGTGGTACTGAGCCTGAAGTACCCGCCGAAGGAAGGCTCCGGCCACGCCTGATCATGGCCGGCCGGAGGGATTGTCCCGTCGGCCGCACCCACTCTCCCGTTGCGGTGGCCTTGGTTTCGCGCCAGTCACCGCCATTGCTGAGGTATGGACAACAACGCGCCCCTGCCCGCCGGCGACGTACCGGCCCCCCGCAATGACCGCTCGCGCATCCTGCGGGCGTTCAATGTCAGCCTGGCCGCCGTGCTGGTGCTGGTGGCCGTGTTCGCCCTGCAGGGCACCTTCGACTGGCGGCCCTGGGCGGTCGCGCCGCTGGAAGCCAAGGGCCTGCTTGGCCTGATCGGCGGCCCGATGCTGCATGCCTCGGTCGAGCACATCGCCGCCAACAGCATCGCGATCCTGATCCTGGGCACGCTGGCTGGAAGTGTCTACCCGAAAGCAACCGTACGCGCCCTGCCCCTGCTGTGGCTGGGCTCGGGCATCGGCGCGTGGATGCTGGGCAATCCGGGCAGCGTGCACCTGGGCGCCAGCGGCGTGACCCACGGCCTGATGTTCCTGCTGGCCAGCCTGGGCCTGCTGCGCCGCGACCGCACCGCCATCGCCACCGGCCTGATCGGCATGCTGTTCTACGGCGGCATGCTGATGACCATCCTGCCGCATGCCGACGGCGTGTCCTGGCAGTCGCACATGGGCGGCGCCTTCGCCGGCATCATCGCCGCGCTGCTGTTCCGCAATGCCGACCCGCTGCCGCCGCGCCCGCGCTACAGCTGGGAAGACGAAGAAGACGAGGCCGAACCGCTGGCCGACGACGAGCTGGAGCCGCCGTCACCGCAGCGCGTGCCGGTGCTGTGGCAGCCGCGCGAGGGCCAGGACTACGTGGTGATTCCGTTCCGCCGGCCGGACGAACCGCGCGGTTGAGAGGTGGGGTAGTGCCGGCCGGTGGCCGGCAACCCGGGAATTCCCACCGAAGGTTCATGAGGTTGCCGGCCAGCGGCCGGCACTACCGGGAGAATCAGTTCCCCGCCGCGCCCATGCCATCCACCGCCTGCCGGCCCAGCGCCGGATCATCGGTGAAGAACGCATCGATGCCGGTCGCCAGATAGGCGTGCATCTCGGCAATCGAACCTTCGGGATTGCGCGCGGTGTCGGCGCCCTTGCGCAGGTTGCTGGCCTGGAAGTGGTTCTCCGGACGGAAGGTGTACGGAATCACCATCAGCCCCACTGCATGTGCGGCCTGTACCAGCGTGGTCGGAGTGCTCAGCGCGCCGTTGGCGTCCAGCGGAATGATCGAGCGCAGTTCCGGGCCGATGCTGTCGGCGTAGCTGGCGATGTCCTTCAGTCCTGCCGGGGCCATCATCTGCGCGTAGGTAAGCTTGCCACCGGCCTTGGCGATGTCGGCCGGCTGGGTGTCGCCCTTCCACAGCAGCTGCAGCAGGCGGATGTTGCTGCCGCGCGGGATCTTGCCGCGCAGGTAGCGCAGGTTGGCGGTCTCGAACGACTGGATGGTGACCGGGCCGACGTTGGTATAGGCGTTGCCGCGCAGCGCGGCCAGCAGCTTGTCTTCCATCGGCAGGCCGATCGACTGGAAGTAGGTCGGGTGCTTGATCTCCGGCACCAGGCCGATGCCACGGTTGGCACGCCCGGCCTGCTGAACCAGGAAGGCCAGGATCTCATCCAGGCTGGCGATGCGGAACTGCCCGTCATAGGCGGAGCTGCGCAGCTCCGGCAGGCGCTCGCGTGCGTACAGGGTCTTCAGCTCGGCCAGGGTGAAGTCTTCGGTGAACCAGCCGTCGACCTTCTGCCCGTCGATGACCTTGCTGGTGCGGCGGCTGGCGAACTCCGGATGCGAGGCCACATCAGTGGTGCCGCTGATCTCGTTCTCGTGGCGAGCCACCATCACTCCATCCCTGGTCATGACCAGGTCCGGTTCGATGTAGTCGGCGCCATCGGCGATGGCCTGGGCATAGGCGGCCAGGGTGTGCTCGGGCAGCAACGCGCTTGCCCCGCGATGGCCATAGACCGACACCTTGGGCGCGGCCGGGGTGGAGGATTCAGCACTCATGGCCACCGATGGTGCCACGGCCAGCGACAACAGCAACGCACAACCCCACGACTTCACTGCGACTTCCCCAAGCGGTATGTGATGGGCGTCAGTATGCGGCGGCAATGTGACAGGTGGGGGAAGCCTGCACCTGTAGAGCCGAGCCCATGCTCGGCTGACGGGTAGAGCAGCCGAGCATGGGCTCGGCTCTACAGTTACTTGCCGATGCAGAAACTGGAGAAGATCCTTCCCAGCAGATCATCCGCACTCATCTGCCCGGTGATCTCGCCCAGCGCGTCATGCGCCAGCCGCAGCTCTTCGGCGGCCAGTTCCAGGTGCTCCTGCGCCAGCTCGCCATCGGCGCGCTGCGCGTGCTCCTGCGCACGCTCGATTGCATCCACATGCCGCGTGCGCGCGGAGAACTCGCCATCCGCCTGCTCCCCTGCCCCGGCCGAAGCGATCAAGCGCAGGCGCGCGTGCAGATCCTCCAGGCCGGCACCGGTCGCAGCCGAGACGAACACACGGTCCGGGTCGTCCAGCATCGGCAGCGCATCCAGCAGGTCCGACTTGTTGTGGATGTAGACCTTGTGCGGCACCGCCGCCACGGCCTCGCCCAGCGCCGCTTCGCCGGCCGCCGGATCGCGCGCATCCAGCACGATCAGCGCCAGGTCGGTGCGCTCGATTTCCACGTGGGCGCGGCGCATGCCTTCGCGTTCGATGGCGTCACCGCCGTCGCGCAGGCCGGCGGTGTCGACCAGGGTCAGCTCCAGGCCGTCCAGGCGGATGGTCTCGCGCAGGGTGTCGCGGGTGGTACCGGCGATGTCGGTGACGATGGCGCGTTCGCTGCCGGCCAGCGCGTTGAGCAATGAGCTCTTGCCGGCGTTCGGCGGACCGATCAGCACCGCATGCAGGCCATCGCGCAGGCGACGGCCGCGTTCGGCATCGCGGCGCAGCAGGGCCAGATCGCTGCGCGCCTGTTCCAGCCCACACCGCACCTGCGCGCCACCGAGCGTATCCAGCGGTTCGTCAGCGAAGTCGATGGCCGCTTCCACGTGGATGCGCAGCAGCACCAGCTGCTCGACCACGGCGTCGATGCGGCGCGAGAACACGCCATCCAGCGAGCGACGTGCCGCGCGCGCGGCACGGTTGTCGCCCGCGGCGATCAGGTCGGCGATGGCCTCGGCCTGGGCCAGGTCGAGCTTGCCGTTGAGGAATGCCCGTTCACTGAACTCACCCGGCCGCGCCTGGCGCGCGCCGAGCGCGATGCAGCGCGCGACCAGCTGCTGCAGCAGCACCGGGCTGCCGTGGCCCTGCAGTTCCACCACTTCCTCGCCGGTGAAGCTGTTCGGTGCCGGGAACCACAGCACGATGCCATCGTCGATGACCTCGCCTTCGGCATCACGCAGGCGCGCGTAGTGCGCGTGGCGCGGACGCAGTGCAGGTGCACCCAGTGCATTGGCGATGGCCGCAGCACGCGGGCCGGACAGGCGCAGCAGGCCGACACCGCCGGCGCCAGGGGCACTGGCGATGGCGACGATGGTGTCGGTGCGGATCGCGTCGTTCATGGCTCAGAGCTTCTCCAGCTGTGCGCGCGCCTGTGCCGCGCCACTGCCCTGCGGCTGCAAGGCTAGGTAGGTGGTGTAGGCCTGCTTGGCCTTGGCCTTGTCGCCGGCGTTGAAGTAGGCATCACCCAGGTTGAGATAGGCCACTGCACGCGAGGGGTCGATCTTCAGCGTGTTCTCCAGCCAGCGCGCCGCTTCGGCATAGCGCTGCTGGCGGTAGTAGACGAAGCCGAGGTTGTTGGCGGCCTGGGCGAAGTCCGGACGCAGCTTCAGTGCCTCGGTGAACTGCGCCACCGCCTCGTCGTACTGCTTCTCGCGGTACAGCTGCAGGCCGCGGTCATTGGCCTGCTGCGCGCGCTGGCGATCCGACGCCGGGCCCGCAGTGGGCACCACCAGCTTGGCCTTGCCGCCCTGCAGGTCGGCCACCGTCACCGGCGCCTGGCTGCCCTTGGCTTCGCTGGCGGCTTCAACCTTGTTGTTCAGCGCGATCGCATCGGCGGTCAGCTGGCGCGTATCGGCGTTGAGGAATTCCTGGCTGTCCGGCACCTGGAACACGAACTCGCCGCCCTGCGAACCGGGCAGGCTGCCGAAGGCCGGGGTCTGGTGCGAGACCGCCGATACGGCCGGCGCCACGTAGGCGGCCAGCTCGGTACCGGTGATCAGGCCGTCGCCGTTGAGGTCGCCCTTGCCGGCCAGCGCCTGCAGCAGCACCCAGGTGAACACCGAATGGCCGTTGGGGCCAGCATCAGCTACCTGCTGGTCGGCACCACCGGCGGTCAGCATCTGCCGCGCGCTGCGACGCGCGTTCTCGCGCAGGAACGACGACGACGACGGCCCACCGCGGGTCAGGCCCAGGCCGCTGTAGCAGGCATCCATCACGAACATCACATGCTTGGCCTGCATGCTCTCGGCAATGTTCTGGATGTCGGTCATCGCGATGGCGTCGGTGGCGAGTTCCTTCGGGTCCGAATCGACCGGAATGATGTAGCCCAGGTCGCGCCCGGAAGCGAGCTGGCGGGTCGCGCCATGGCCGGCGAAGAACACGAACACGCGGTCGTTCCTGCCGGTGCGGTCATCGGCCAGGCGATCGTGGAAGGCCGCGAGGATGTTGTTGCGGGTCGCCTGCTCGTTCTTCAGCACGATCACCTGCGAGGACGGGAAGCCGAACTGCCCGGTCAGGGTATCGGCCACCGCCTGCGCGTCGTGGCTGGCGTATTCCAGCTTCGGCCACTTGGCGTAGTTGTCGATGCCGACCACGATCGCCCACGACTTCTCGTAGCCGGTGGTGACGGTCGCGGCACCGGTATCGCCCTTTCGCGCACGGGCGACAGTGAAGTCGCGGCCGTTCCAGCCGGCGAACTGGTAGCCATCGGCGATCAGCCGGTCGAGGATCTGCGGCAGTGCCTTCACTGCACGATCGTGGATGTCGTGGAACAGGATGATGCCGCGCTGTTCCTTGTTCACCTGGTCCAGCACGCGCTGCACGATCGATTCCGGCACCGGGTCGGCCCAGTCCATCGAATCGATGTTCCACATGATCGACTTCAGTCCGGCCTCGTTGAGCAGCTGCAGGCCTTCGGCGTTGCGCGCGCCGTACGGGAAGCGGAACAGCGGCGCGCGCTTGCTGTCGACATCCCTCAGCAGCGTGTCGGTGTCGAGCACCTGCTGGCGCAGCGCGTCACCGGTGGTGCGCGACAGTTGGGCGTGGGTCAGGCTGTGGTTGCCGACCGCATAGCCTTCTTCCATCAGGTTGCGGCTGATCTTCGCCATCGGGCCGAGGCTGACCTTGCCGTCGGCCTCGACCTTGCCCAGGTTGCGGCCCACTTCGAAGAAGACACCCGGCACGTCATAGCGCTTGAGGATGGCCACCACTTCATCGGTATAGGCCTTGTGCGGACCGTCGTCGAAAGTCAGCACCACGGTCTTGGCCGGCAGGTCGCGGCCGAAGATCTCGCGGTCGCTGTCCTTCATCGACATCGGGTACGGCTCGATCACGCCGTAGTCGCGCAGGATCGCTTCGCGGCTGTAGTCCTTGTGCAGGTGGGCGATGTAGTCCTCCCACTTCTCGCGCTTCAGCTCGATGGCGCGGGTGCGCTCGAAGCGGCTGAAGATGCGGGTCAGTTCCTGGTTGTAGTTGCGCTCGATCTCATCGAGCGCCTCCAGGTCCTCGCCGATGCGCTGGTGCAGCTTCACCGCCGGCAGCGAGGAATCGGTGCTGATCCGCTCATGCAGATCACGCAGTACTTCGCGGAAGGCCAGGCGGTCGGCGTCGAACAGTTCCGGCGCCGACTCGATGTAGTCCAGCACGGTGCCGAGGGTGGCGAAGCGCTGCGGGCTGGAGCCGCGCAGCAGGGTGTCGAACTGCGCGGCGATCGCCGTGCGCTGTTCCAGGCCATCGTGGAACAGCTGCTGGCCCACACGCGTGGAGGTGCCGCGGTCGGCGGCCGACTGCTGTTCCTCGTCTGCCAGCAGCACGATGATCCGGCGGTAACCGTCGAGCTGTTTCTGCAGGGCCGCCAGCATCGGTGCGGCCGCGGGATCGGCGGCGGCCGCGGCCTGCGCGCTCGCCTGGGTGACGGTGGTCGCCGGCGCCTTCGCATCCTTGTCGCCACAACCGGCAACGACCAGGGTCAACAACAGCGGGGGCAGGAACAGGCGGAACGACGACGCACGCGGCATGGCGGACTCGAGGGCGGGAGGGACGATGTGCCGGCGATTCTACCGCCGCATGCGAAAAGCCCGCCTTGCGGCGGGCTTCTCGCGTCGATCGAAGCGGCAGAGTCGACTGTTAGTCGACTGCTCGTCCGCCAGTCGACTAACAGTCGACTCTACAAAGCAGGTGACCTGCGGTCGGGATTACTTCTTCTTGACCGGCGCCGGAGCGGTGGTGGCCGGGACCGGCTCCCCCCCATGGCGCTTGGTCATCCACCACTGCTGCAGCAGGCCCAGGCCGCCGTTGACCACCCAGTACAGGACCAGGCCGGACGGCATGAAGGCCATCATGACGCCGAACACCAGCGGCATGAACTGCATCATCTTCTGCTGCATCGGGTCCATGCCCGGTGCCGGGGTCAGCTTCTGGGTGAACCACATCACCGCCACGTTGATGACCGGCAGGATGAAGTACGGGTCGCGTGCGGTCAGGTCCTGGATCCAGCCGAACCAAGGCGCCTGGCGAAGTTCGACCGATTCCACCAGCACCCAGTACAGGGCGAAGAAGATCGGCATCTGGATGAGGATCGGCAGGCAGCCGCCCATCGGATTGATCTTTTCCTTCTTGTACAGCTCCATCATCGCGGTCTGGAACTTCTGGCGGTCATCGCCATAGCGTTCCTTCAGCTGCGCGATGCGCGGCTGGAAACGACGCATCTTGGCGCCGCTCTTGTACTGGGTTGCCGACAGCGGGTACAGCACCAGCTTCAGCAGCACCACCAGCCCGACGATCGCCCAGCCCCAGTTGCCGACCAGCTTGTGCACCTGGTTGAGCACCCAGAACAGGCCCTGGCCGATCACCGCCATCATCGAGAAGCGGCTGTAGTCGACCACGCGGTCCAGGCCCGGCACATCTTCCTTGGCGATCAGGTTGACCAGCTTCGGGCCGACCCACAGGCGGGCTTCGGTGCTGGTCGACTGGCCCGGCGCCACGGTGAAGGCCGGGCCACGCGCTTCGATCAGGTCACGACCGGCCACCTGCGAGAGCACGTAGTGTGCGGTCTGGTCCTTCTGCGGGATCCAGGCGGTGAAGAAGTGGTGCTGCAGCATCGCCAGCCAGCCGCCGGTGATGTTCTGGTTCAGCGTGCCGTCTTCCAGGTAGTCCTTGAACGCACGACGCTGGTACTTCTTGTCATTATCGTACCAGGTGGCACCGTTGAAGCTGAAGGAATCCGGGTTGGTCATGCTCCGCGACAGGATGGTCGGGGTGCGGTCCAGGGTGCGGTAGACGTAGCCGTTCCACGGCGCGGTGCCGGCGTTGCTGACTTCGTCCTTGAAGCGCACGGCGTACTCGTTGCGCGAGACGGTCAGGGTGCGCTTGATGGTCACGCCGTTGTCGGCGGTCCACACGAACGGGATCTGCAGTTCGTTCTGGCCCTTGGCCAGCACGAAGTCGGTGGTGTCACCCACCAGCTTGAAGCCGTCGGCGCCGGGAACCGGGGTGTTCTTGTCTTCGCTGGCCCAGCCACTGATCGCGCTGTACGGGTGGGCGGGGTCTTCGGTCAGCAGGCGGACCGGCGGACTGCCTTCGTCCTTGGTCTGCGGGAACTGCAGCAGCTCGGCGTCGAGCACGCGGCCGCCGTCGAGCACCAGGCGCAGCACGTCGGTGGTGACCGTCACGCGCTGGCTGGCCGGGGTAGCGCTGGCCTGGGCCTGTGCGGCGGCCTGGCCGGGGGCGCCCGGCACCTGGGCGCTGGGGATGGCACCGGGGTTCGCGCCCGGGACACTCTGTGCAGCGGCCGGGGCCGACGTGGTCGTCGGTGCCGGGGTCGGGGCAGCCTTTTCACGGCTCCACTCCATCCACAGCAGCACGGCCACCATCAGCCAGGCAAAAATGAGGAATACGCGGGTCTGGTTCATCAGCGGACAGGCTCGGCGGGGCCGGGACGCGATGCCGGCTCGGTCAAAGAAGGAGTTGCGATGCCATCAGGCGGCGGCATTGTGCCGTCCACGCCCGGCGTGGGCAATGCACGCAGGCGACGCAGCAGGCGCAGGAAGGCCTGGCGGATCTCGTCGTTGCTGGCGGAACGCGCAGCACTACGAGCCACGACGACAAAGTCGCCTGGCTGGATGTCGGTACGTGTCTGACGCAGGATGTCGCGTAGGACGCGCTTGATCCGGTTACGCCCGACGGCGTTCGGATCAACCTTGCGGGAAACCGCCAGACCCAGCCTGGCCGGCCGGTCAGCCGGCAGCCAGTGCAGGGTCATCAGCGGATCGGACACACGGCGGGCGCCGTTGAAGACCGTTGAATATTCGGCACGCGTGCGAACCCGCGCAGAGCGAGGGAATCGCTTGCGCGGGTCTGCAGTATTCACTGTCGAAGGGATTGCGTCTGCCGCGATGTGCGGCATGGCAATCAGGCGCTCAGGACTTTGCGGCCCTTGGCGCGGCGACGCGACAGGATCTTGCGGCCGTCAGCGGTCTTCATACGGGCACGGAAGCCGTGGTCGCGCTTACGCTTGAGGTTGCTGGGCTGGTAGGTGCGCTTCGTGGCCATTGGGGGCCTCTCGTATGAATGGGACGGAAAGAACCGGAAATTCTAGAGAGGTCTCCCCCCTCACGTCAACCCCTGGGGACTACGCGAATTCACCGGGCTGTGCAATAGCTGTGGATGTTTTTGTGAATAAGTAGGGGACAAGCATTCCGAAGGCGGGCGCTCGGTGGTAGTCTGAGCCATCCATTTCCCCCCTTTCCGGCCTGTGTCTGGGCGCCTTGTCGCGTCCATGCACCGGCCACCGGACGATTATTGCTGATGGATGCCTGGTCCCGTAGTCTCGAGCGCCTCGAAGCGGAGTTCCCGCCCGAAGACGTTCATACCTGGTTGAAGCCGCTGCAGGCCGATCTGCGCGTGGACAGCCTGGTGCTGTATGCACCCAATGCCTTCATCGTCGACCAGGTCCGCGAGCTGTACCTGGCCCGGATCCGCGAACTGCTGGCTCACTTCGCCGGTTTCAGCGACGTTTTTCTTGAAATCGGCTCGCGCCCGCGCCCTGTGGAGACGCAGAACGCGCCGGTTTCCACGCCGTCGGCGCCTGTGTCCAGCGAACCGCAGGTGCCGTTTGCCGGCAATCTGGACAATCACTACACCTTCGCCAACTTCGTCGAAGGCCGCAGCAACCAGCTGGGCCTGGCCGCCGCCTTCCAGGCAGCGCAGAAGCCGGGCGACCGCGCGCACAACCCGCTGCTGCTGTACGGAGGCACCGGCCTGGGCAAGACCCACCTGATGTTCGCCGCCGGCAACGCCATGCGCCAGGCCAATCCGGGCGCGAAGGTGCTGTACCTGCGTTCGGAACAGTTCTTCAGCGCGATGATCCGGGCCCTGCAGGAAAAGACCATGGATCAGTTCAAGCGCCAGTTCCAGCAGGTCGACGCGCTGCTTATCGATGACATCCAGTTCTTCGCCGGCAAGGACCGCACCCAGGAAGAGTTCTTCCACACCTTCAACGCGTTGTTCGATGGCAAGCAGCAGATCATCCTGACCTGCGACCGCTATCCGCGCGAGGTCGAAGGCCTGGAAGCGCGCCTGAAGTCGCGGCTTGCCTGGGGCCTGTCGGTCGCGATCGAACCGCCCGACTTCGAGACCCGCGCCGCGATCGTGCTGGCCAAGGCGCGCGAACGTGGCGCTGAGATTCCCGATGATGTTGCGTTCCTGATCGCCAAGAAGATGCGCTCCAACGTGCGCGACCTCGAAGGTGCGCTCAATACCCTGACCGCTCGCGCCAACTTCACCGGCCGCGCGATCACCACCGAATTCGCCCAGGAAACCCTGCGCGACCTGCTGCGCGCCCAGCAGCAGGCGATCAGCATTCCCAACATCCAGAAAACCGTTGCCGACTACTACGGCCTGCAGATCAAGGATCTGCTGTCGAAGCGTCGGACCCGCTCGCTGGCCCGCCCGCGCCAGGTCGCCATGGCCCTGACCAAGGAGCTGACCGAGCACAGCCTGCCCGAGATCGGCGACGCCTTTGCCGGTCGCGATCACACCACGGTGCTGCATGCCTGCCGCCAGATCCGGACCCTGATGGAAACCGACGGCAAGCTTCGCGAGGACTGGGACAAGCTGATCCGGAAGCTGAGCGAATGATGCACGGATGCCGATGAGGCGTCATCGCACAAAACGGTGCAGAATCCGGTAGCAAGCGCGGGACACGTTGTGGATAAAAATGGCGTTTGAAATCGCGCCGGAGTTATCCACAGCTTTCCCCACCCTCTGGGGGTCGGTAATACAGAGGGTTTCGAGGCCAGAAACTCTTTTATTTACAAAGACTTAGCGTTGTTTTCCAGCGATTCTGTCTCTACCAGCACCACCAAGCTTTTGATTTATTCCACATTTTTTAAAGCATAGGGGCACGGAACCACATGCGTTTCACACTGCAGCGCGAAGCCTTTCTCAAGCCGTTGGCACAGGTCGTCAACGTGGTCGAACGCCGCCAGACCCTTCCGGTTCTGGCCAATTTCCTGGTCCAGGTGCAGAACGGCCAGCTGTCGCTGACCGGTACCGACCTGGAAGTGGAGATGGTGTCGCGGATCGCGGTTGAAGATGCCCAGGACGGCGAAACCACCATTCCCGCCCGCAAACTGTTCGAGATCATCCGCGCCCTGCCCGACGGCAGCCGGATCACCGTCTCGCAGACCGGTGACAAGATCACCGTGCAGGCCGGTCGCAGCCGCTTCACCCTGGCCACCCTGCCGTCCAATGACTTCCCGTCGGTGGACGAGGTGGAAGCCACCGAGCGCGTGGCCATCGGCGAAGCAACCCTGAAGGAGCTGATCGAGCGCACCGCGTTCGCGATGGCCCAGCAGGACGTGCGCTACTACCTCAACGGCCTGCTGTTCGACCTGCGCGGCGATGCGCTGCGCACCGTCGCCACCGACGGTCATCGCCTGGCCCTTTGCGAAACCGACCTGGCCAAGCCCAGCGGTTCCAAGCGCCAGATCATCGTGCCGCGCAAGGGCGTGACCGAGCTGCAGCGCCTGCTGGAAAGCGGCGATCGCGAGATCGAGCTGGAAGTTGGCCGTAGCCACGTCCGCGTCAAGCGCGACGATGTCACCTTCACTTCGAAGCTGATCGATGGCCGTTTCCCGGACTACGAAGCGGTGATCCCGATCGGCGCCGACCGCGAAGTGAAGGTTGATCGTGAAGCACTGCGTGCCTCGCTGCAGCGCGCTGCGATCCTGTCCAACGAGAAATACCGCGGCATTCGCGTGGAAGTCTCGCCGGGCAACCTGAAGATCAGCGCGCACAATCCGGAACAGGAAGAAGCCCAGGAAGAGATCGAGGCCGACACCACGGTCAGCGATCTGGCCATCGGCTTCAACGTGAACTACCTGCTGGATGCCCTCTCCGCCCTGCGCGACGAGGAAGTGATCGTCCAACTGCGCGACTCCAACTCCTCGGCGCTGGTGCGTGAGTCCAGCAGCGAGAAGTCGCGCCACGTGGTGATGCCGCTGCGTCTCTGACGGAAACGCTGTTTCACGTGGAACCCAGAAGCGCCCGGGACCTCCCGGGCGTTTTTTTATGTTCCACGTGGAGCATTGTCGAAACAGATCGGAGAAAGTCCGGACGCGCCCTGCTTGGCTTCAGACCAACTCGATCTCGCTTGCTCGAAGCAACTCAGGATTCAGGACCCTGGGGGGTCGCCTTGCAGTGCTCGTCGGGCTCCATGTTTTTGGGGTTCTGGCAGCGAGTTCTTCGCATATCCCACTTCGCTGTCCTGATCTTCACTGCTGGAAGCAGCAGATCCTCTTCCTGGAGGAGGTCCTCCGCTTCTGCAAACGGCACTGTCCACAGACCGGCTCGGGGGCAATTTGGGGAAGTCCTAGCTTCTAAATCTGGGTATAAATCTAAAGCGTGGTGGTGATGGTAGAGCCAGATTTCGTGGAAAAATGTATTATCTATTTGTTTTTAAAAGGATTTATAAGTCTGAAACCCCCTGTATAGACGGTTCTCGGGCTGGGGGGGAACCTGTGGATAGTTTTGAGCGCTTAACAAAAGGGCTTTTTTATCCACAGATTGCCCATACCTTGTGTATAAGTCATACATCCCTGCTGTGGACAGCGTGGAACGAGCGTCCTGAATTTTTTGAAATCTGTGGAACCCTCCAAGGCATCGGATCGCAGATTTGAAGGAATCGGCGGGGTCATCCGCCGGAGCCACCCGCGAGGTGTCCAGCGGGTGGCCCTGGAGTGCTCGCGAAATCGGCGAAATCCGAGGGCCTGGACGCTGGAACCTCGCGCAGATTTGAAGAAATTTCGGGCCTTTGCAGCCCGGAACGTGCGAGCGCGTCATCCGCATTCCACGTGGAACGCGTCCATCGTTGGGTGCAGAAGCTGCACCTTCGGCTCGACCGGCCTGCCACCGCGCCCGGCTTGACCGATGCAGTAAGCTGATGGATTCCCTGCCCCTCTACCGCCTCGTGCGGATGGTCTTTCGCGCCCCATGCAGATCCGCCGCCTCGCCTTGCATCAACTGCGTCGCTTCAGTGCGGTGGACCTGTCGCCCCAGCCGGGATTGAACCTGCTGACCGGTGACAACGGTGCCGGCAAGACCAGCGTGCTCGAAGCCCTGCATCTGATGGCGTATGGGCGGAGCTTCCGAGGCCGGGTACGCGATGGTCTGGTGCGCCAGGGCCAGGAAGCCCTGGAAATCTTCGTCGAATGGGACGAACAACGCGCCAACCACCCGCCGCACCGCCGGAAGGCCGGGTTGCGCCACAGTGGCCAGGACTGGAAGGGGCGATTGGACGGGGAAGATGTCGCGCAGCTGGGCAATCTCTGCGCAGCACTGGCCGTGGTGACGTTCGAACCCGGGAGCCATGCACTGGTCAGTGGTGGTGGCGAACCCCGCCGCCGCTTCCTCGATTGGGGCTTGTTCCACGTGGAACCGGATTTTCTGGCCTTGTGGCGCCGCTACTCCCGGGCGCTGAAGCAGCGCAACGCCCTGCTCAAGCAGGGCGGGCCGTCGCGGATGCTCGATACCTGGGATCACGAGCTGGCCGAGGCCGGAGAACCGCTGACCAGCCGCCGCCAGCACTACCTGGAGCGCTTGCAGCAGCGCACCGTGGCGCTGGCTGCCAGCCTGGCGCCGCAGCTCGGCATCCAGGGCCTGGAACTCAGTGCGGGGTGGCGTCGGCATGAGCTTCCTCTGGCCGATGCCCTGCTTCTGGCACGGGAACGTGATCGCCAGGCCGGTTACACCTCGGTCGGGCCGCACCGGGCCGATTGGAGCGTGGATTTCCACAGCATTCCCGGTCGTGACGCGCTCTCTCGCGGCCAGGCCAAGCTGACGGCATTGGCGTGCCTGCTGGCACAGGCCGAGGACTACGCAGAGCAGCGCGGCGAGTGGCCGGTGATCGCGCTGGATGATCTGGCTTCGGAACTGGATCGCACTCACCAGGCGCGGGTATTGGAGCGCCTGCTCAATGGCCCGGCACAGATCTTCATCACCGCCACCGAAACTCCGGCGGCATTGCAGGCGCTGACCCACATCGCCCGGTTCCACGTGGAACATGCACAGATCATGGCTGTGCCATAGTGGGCGCACCAGGGCCGCACGACCCCGGCTGGTATAATTCGGGTTGGAATCCTTTCATTCTCGGCACACCGCTCCACGCGGTGGCCGACCTGCGGAGCCTACGGCAAGCGCAATGAGCGACGAACAGAACACCCCGGCAAACAACGGCAACTACGACGCCAACAGCATTACGGCCCTGGAAGGCCTGGAGGCTGTCCGCAAGCGTCCCGGCATGTACATCGGTGACGTGCATGACGGTACCGGTCTGCACCACATGGTGTTCGAGGTGGTCGACAACTCGATCGACGAGGCGCTGGCCGGCCACGCCGACCACGTTGCAGTGACCATCCACGCCGATGGCTCGGTCTCCGTGTCCGACAACGGCCGCGGCATTCCGACCGGCAAGCACGAGCAGATGAGCGCCAAGCTTGGTCGCGAAGTGTCCGCTGCCGAAGTGGTGATGACGGTCCTGCACGCAGGCGGCAAGTTCGACGACAACAGCTACAAGGTTTCCGGCGGCCTGCACGGCGTCGGCGTCAGCGTGGTCAACGCGCTGTCGCAGAAGCTGGTGGTGGATGTGTTCCAGAACGGCTTCCACTACCAGCAGGAGTTCAGCAACGGCGCCGCCGTGACCGCGCTGGCCAAGCTGGAAACCACCACCAAGCGCGGCACCACGGTGCGCTTCTGGCCGTCGACCGTCGCCTTCCACGACAACGTGGAATTCCACTACGACATCCTGGCCCGTCGCCTGCGCGAGCTGTCGTTCCTGAACTCCGGCGTCAAGATCGTCCTTGCCGACGAGCGCGGTGACGGCCGTCGCGATGATTTCCACTACGAAGGCGGCATCCGCAGCTTCGTGGAGCATCTGGCCCAGCTGAAGACCCCGCTGCATCCGAACGTCATCTCGGTCACCGGCGAGCACAACGGCATCGTCGTGGAGGTAGCGCTGCAGTGGACCGACTCCTACCAGGAGACGATGTACTGCTTCACCAACAACATTCCGCAGAAGGACGGCGGTACCCACCTGGCCGGTTTCCGCGGTGCGTTGACCCGCGTGCTCAACAACTACATCGAGCAGAACGGCATCGCCAAGCAGGCCAAGATCAACCTGACCGGCGACGACATGCGCGAAGGCATGATCGCGGTGCTGTCGGTGAAGGTGCCGGACCCGAGCTTCTCCAGCCAGACCAAGGAAAAACTGGTCAGTTCCGATGTGCGTCCGGCGGTGGAAAACGCCTTTGGTGCGCGCCTGGAAGAGTTCCTGCAGGAAAACCCCAACGAAGCCAAGGCGATCGCCGGCAAGATCGTCGACGCCGCGCGCGCGCGTGAAGCCGCGCGCAAGGCGCGCGACCTGACCCGCCGCAAGGGCGCGCTGGATATCGCCGGCCTGCCGGGCAAGCTGGCCGACTGCCAGGAAAAGGATCCGGCGCTGTCCGAACTGTTCATCGTCGAGGGTGACTCGGCAGGTGGTTCGGCCAAGCAGGGCCGCAACCGCAAGAACCAGGCAGTGCTGCCGCTGCGCGGCAAGATCCTCAACGTGGAACGCGCGCGTTTCGACCGCATGCTGTCCTCCGACCAGGTCGGTACGCTGATCACCGCGCTGGGCACCGGCATCGGCCGCGACGAGTACAACCCGGACAAGCTGCGTTACCACAAGATCATCATCATGACCGACGCCGACGTCGACGGCGCTCACATCCGCACCCTGCTGCTGACGTTCTTCTACCGTCAGATGCCGGAACTGATCGAGCGCGGTTACGTCTACATCGGCCTGCCGCCGCTGTACAAGATCAAGCAGGGCAAGCAGGAGCTGTACCTGAAGGACGACCCGGCGCTGGACAGTTACCTGGCCAGCAGCGCGGTGGAAAACGCCACGCTGGTGCCGGCCACCGGCGAACCGGGCATCGAAGGCCTTGCGCTGGAGAAGCTGCTTCTGGCCTACGCGGCCGCGCTGGATTCGATCGAGCGCAACGCACATCGTTACGACCGCAACCTGCTTGAAGCGCTGGTCGATTTCGTGCCGATGGACCTGGAGAGCCTGCGCAGTGCGGGTGAAGGCGAAGGGCTGGATGCACTTGCCAAGCGGCTCAACCAGGGCAGCCTGGGCAGCCCGCGTTTTACGCTGGAACTGCAGGAAGCCAACGACGAGCGCCCGGCCGCTGTGCTGGTGACCCGTCGCCACATGGGCGAACAGCACGTCCAGGCGCTGCCGATGTCGGCGTTTGAAAGCGGCGAACTGCGCGCGATCCATCAGGCCTCGAAGCTGCTGCACGGCCTGATCCGCGAAGGCGCCACCATTTCCCGCGGCGCCAAGTCGATCGAAGTGGACAGCTTTGCCAAGGCACAGAACTGGCTGCTCGAGGAGGCCAAGCGCGGCCGCCAGATCCAGCGATTCAAGGGCCTGGGTGAAATGAATCCGGAGCAGCTGTGGGACACCACGGTGAATCCGGAGACCCGCCGACTGCTGCAGGTGCGCATCGAAGACGCTGTCGCTGCCGACCAGATCTTCAGCACGCTGATGGGCGATGTCGTCGAACCGCGTCGCGACTTCATCGAAGACAATGCGCTGAAGGTCGCAAACCTGGATATCTGACACAATCCGGACACGGCCGGCGCGCGGGGAGGCGCGCCGGCTTTCGACTCTTGAACGCAGGTACCTGATGTCCGCATCCGCCCCGGTTTCCGCTCCGCCCCCGGTCCCGCCGTCTTCTGTGGCGCCGCGTGCGGTTTCGCCGTTGGCGGGGTTCTTCATCGACCTGGGCATCGCCGCTGTCACGTTGTTCGGCCTGAGCCTGATCAGCGGCGTGCTGTGGGGCCTGTACCGTGGCGTGGTGGTCGGTTACGCGACCGCGCAGGCCGGCGCTGGCGCACCCGACGCCAGTTCGGTGGCCGCGTCATTGGGCCAGCCCGGCGCACTTGCGCAGATTCTCATGGCGCTGTTTGCCACCGGCGGCGCCGCGCTGCTGCTGTACTTCTGGCGACGGCCGGCCAACGCCGCCGAACGTCATGCGTCGCGCCAGGCACTGCGCCGCCCCTCCACCTGGGGCTGGACCCTGCTGGTGGCGACCCTGATCGTGCTGGGCAGCAACGGTATCGCCTTCCTGGCCAAGCAGTTCGGCATCGAACCGGTCCCCACCAACCTGGCGCTGATGCAGAGCGCGATCGCGCGCTTCCCGTTGTTCCTGATGCTGTTCGCGGTGGTACTGGCACCGGCCTACGAGGAACTCCTGTTCCGCCGCGTGCTGTTTGGACGCCTGTGGAAGGCGGGGCGCCCGTGGCTGGGTGTTGTACTGAGCAGCCTTGCTTTCGCCCTGATCCATGAAATCCCTGGCACCAGTGCAAACGGCCCGGCCGAAATCGCACAGCTGTGGCTGGTCTATGGCGGCATGGGCGCCGCGTTCTGCTGGTTGTACCAGCGCACCGGCACGCTCTGGGCCGCGATCACCGCGCACGCCCTGAACAACGGCGTGGCGCTTGCCGCGCTTGTGTTTTTCGGGGCAACGTAACGCCGTGTCCGCTTGACGAAAGATTAAGCCGCTACGCTACACACTGCGCATATGAACACGGGGGTGGACCCATGAAACAACTGCTGCTGGCCCTTGTCATCACCACCCTGGTCAGCGCCTGCGCGACCACGACCTCCCCTACCGGCCGCCGGCAGATGGTGGGCGGTGTGTCGCAGGCACAGCTGGACCAGCTCGGCGCACAGGCGTTCGCCGAAACCAAGCAGAAGGAAAAGATCAGCACCGACGGCCGCCAGAACGGTTATGTGCAGTGCGTGGTCAACGCTCTGGTCGCGCAGCTGCCGCCTCAATACCGTGGCGTACGGTGGGAGACGGCCGTGTTCGTCGACAAGGAGCCCAACGCCTTTGCCCTGCCCGGTGGTAAGGTTGGCGTGAACACCGGCATCTTCACCGTCGCCAAGAACCAGGATCAGCTGGCTGCCGTAATCGGCCATGAAATCGGGCATGTCATTGCCCGTCACCACGAAGAGCGCATCACCCGCCAGATGGGCGCACAGACCGGACTGGCGGTGCTCGGTGCGTTGGCCGGTGCGGCGTACGGTGAAGGTGCCGCCAGCACGGTCAACCAGCTTGGCGGAATGGGCGCGCAGGCGGCCTTCCTGCTGCCCGGCTCGCGCACCCAGGAGAGTGAGGCCGACGTAATCGGCCAGCGACTGATGGCCCAGGCCGGCTTCAACCCGGGGCAGGCGGTCGATTTGTGGCAGAACATGATGGCTGCCAGTGGTGGCCGCAGCCCGCAGTGGCTGTCCACCCACCCTGATCCGGCCAACCGCATCCAGGAACTGCGGCGCGATGCGCCGGGGCTGACGCCGGTCTACCAGCAGGCGCAGGCCGCCGGGCTGCGGCCAAAGTGCGGATGAGTGCGCAGTTCTATGCTGTATTGCAGCACATAAAACGATTTCTCACGCCATCTGTTTCTGATACGTTTGGCGGCTCAGATTTTTCTGACAGTCCGACTTTGCCGCTATCCGGCGGTTCGATCGAGGTGAACGATGATTTTCCGTAACCACAAAGCTGTGCTTTCCGTCCTCGTCGCGACCGCCCTGACCGGCGCCGTGGTCACTGATGCCTTCGCGCAATCCTCGCGTTCCTCCGAGCGTGGCAACCGCGGCGGCAAGCAGGCCAAGGCCGAAGCGCTGTACCCCAACGCGACCCGCCAGGAGCCGACCGTCAAGGCATCGGCCAAGCTGGGCAGCAAGCTTCAGAAAATGATTGACAGCTACAACAAGGAAAAGTTCCCGGAGACGCGCACGCAGGCCGACGCGATCCTGGCTGACAGCGCCGCGAACGAGTATGACAAGTCGCTGGCCGCGCAGCTGGCGTCGCAGGCTGCCTACCAGACCGACGACACCCCGGCTGCCATTGCCTACCTGAAGCAGGTCCTGCAGTTCAACGGCCTGGACAACAACGGCCACTTCCAGTCCATGCTGATGCTGGGCCAGTTGCAGCTGCAGGAAGACCAGACCGCCGAAGGCCTGGCGACCCTGGACAAGTACTTCGCCGAGAGCAAGTCGACCAAGCCGGAAGAGCTGATCGCCAAGGGCCAGGCGCTGTACCAGCTGGAGCGCTACCAGGAAGCGATCCCGGTGCTGAAGCAGGCCATCGCCGGTGCCACCGAACCGAAGGACAACTGGAACCAGCTGCTGATGGCGGCCCTCGCCGAAGCCGGCCAGTCCGGCGAAGCGGTGAAGGAAGCCGAGGCTCTGGCCGCCAAGAACCCGAACGACAAGAAAGCCCAGCTGAATCTGGCCAGCATGTACATGCAGGCCGACCAGATGGAAAAGGCCGCCGCGGTGATGGACAAGCTGCGCAGCAGCGGCCAGCTCACCGAAGAGCGCGAGTACAAGCAGCTGTACTCGATCTATGCCAACACCGAACACAAGGAAAAGGACGTCATCGCGGTCATCAACGAAGGGTTGCAGAAGGGCATCCTGAAGCCGGATTACCAGGTCTACCTGGCGCTGGCCCAGTCCTACTACTACTCCGACCAGGTGCCGCAGGCGATCGATGCGTGGCAGAAGGCTGCCCCGCTGTCCAAGGACGGTGAGACCTACCTGAACCTGGCACGCGTCCTGCATGCCGAAGGTCGCGTCCCCGAGGCCAAGCAGGCCGCCCAGCAGGCGCTGGCGAAGGGCGTGAAGAACCAGGCTGATGCCAAAAAAATCATCAACCTGAAGTAAGTAGGAATAACGCCTGAATGCCTGCACAGTTGATGCGCAGGCGCTCAGGATTGGTATAAGCTTGGAGGTTCCTGCGGTGTCATGCACCGCTGATCAGGGATTCCGCCCCCGGCATCCCGGCCCCACTATTGAGCTCTTGGCGCATGACGGAACAACTAGTCGTTCACCGGTACGAACAACCCGATGACAAGGGGCTGAGCTGGCCTCGCATCGTCGGCATCGCGTTTGTAATTGCCCTGCATCTGGCCGCCTTCATGATGCTCCTCATTCCCGCCGTGGCTCCTAAGGCCGTTGCGGAGAAGGAGCGCAACGTCATGGTGACCATCGTCGACGCGCCGCCGCCGCCCCCACCGCCGCCGCCGCCGCCGCCGCCGCAGGATACTCCGCCACCGCCGGTGAAGAATCTGTCGCCGCCGAAGCCGTCGCCCGTACCGCCGCCGCCGCAGGCGCCGGTTGTCGACGTGCCGGAGCCGCGCCCGAACGATATCGTCACCCCGCCGTCGCCTCCGGCGCCGCCGGCACCGCCGACCTCGATCGAGGCCAGCGTGGACATCTCGTCGAAGGCCATGAATCCGCCGCGCTACCCGCCGGCAGCCTTCCGCGCAGGTATCCAGGGCGAAGTGATCCTGATCATTGATGTCGATGCCAGCGGCAACGTCACCAATGTCACGGTGGAAAAGTCCAGCCGTAACCGCGACCTGGACCGTGCTGCGATGGAAGCGGCTCGCAAGTGGCGCTTCAACGCCGCTGAAGCAGGCGGTAAGAAGACGGCAGGTCGCGTTCGCGTTCCGGTCAACTTTGCGCTGAACTGATGCGCCCGGGTGGCCGCCGGCCACCCCCGCTCCCGGTTCGATTGTTTAGCTTAGCTACACCCTTTATCACCACACACAACAAAGGTAAGCGTCATGCTGCAGGAAATTTTCATCGCCGCTGCTGCCGGGGGCAATCCGTCCAACGCCCTGTCGCAGATGGGCTTCGAGCACCTGATCCACGAAATGACCACCAAGCCGGGTGATTTCGCGGTTTCCTGGGTCGTGCTGCTGACCCTGGTCGTCATGTCGGCCATGTCCTGGTACTGGACCGTCATCAACATCTTCCGTGCTACCCGCCTGAAGAGCGCCGCCGATCGCGTCGTCAGCCTGTTCTGGGACACCCCGAACGCGCAGGACGCCATCCGTGCGATGGAAGAACAGCCGGCTTCCGAGCCGTTCTCGAAGATCGCCCTGGACGCTGCCCAGGCGGCTGCCCACCACCAGCGCGCTGAAGGCGGCGCCACCGGCGGCGTGGGTGAGAACCTGAGCCGTTCGGAGTTCGTCGACCGCGCCCTGCGTCAGGCCGTGACCCGCGAAAGCAACAAGCTGCAGTCGGGCATGACCCTGCTGGCCACCGTCGGTGCAACCGCTCCGTTCGTCGGTCTGCTGGGTACCGTGTGGGGCATCTACGGCGCGCTGATCAAGATCGGTGCCACCGGCTCCGCTTCGATCGACGCCGTTGCCGGCCCGGTGGGTGAAGCGCTGATCATGACCGCGATCGGTCTGTTCGTCGCGATCCCGGCCGTGTTCGCCTTCAACTTCTTCAGCAAGATCAACAGCGCGACCATCAGCAAGTTCGATACCTTCGCGCACGACCTGCACGACTTCTTCGCCACCGGCTCGCGCGTCCGCTGATTGCGGCGCGCGTCACCCAGCGACGAACGTAAGTAGTCACCAAGATCTAGACGGAGCCCGTTATGGCTTTCAGTAGTGGTAACAGCGGCGGCCCCATGGCCGACATCAACGTTACGCCCCTCGTGGACGTGATGCTGGTGCTGCTGATCATCTTCATCATCACGGCGCCCCTGATGTCCCACAAGGTCAAGGTGGATCTGCCGGAAGCCAACCTGATCCAGAAGCCGGAAGACGCTGAAAAGCGTTCCGGACCGATCACCCTGGCAGTCAAGGAAGACGGCTCGATCTACTGGAACGACGAAGAAATCAACAAGCAGACTCTCGAGTCGCGCTTGGCGACCGCCGCCCAGCAGACCCCGCAGCCGCCGCTGAACCTGCGTGGTGACCGCACCACCAAGATGCGTGTCATCAACGACCTGACCAAGGTCGCGCAGGAGCAGGGCATGCTTGACGTCGGCTTCGTCGCGACCAAAGAAAAGGGGCAATAAGCCATGGCATTCAGTAGTGGTGGTGGCAAGGGCCCCATGGCAGACATCAACGTCACGCCCCTCGTGGACGTGATGCTGGTTCTGCTGATCATCTTCATCGTGACCGCGCCGATCATGACGTACCCGATCGCCGTGGACCTGCCGCAGCGCGTGCTCAACCCACCGCCGCAGCTGGTCGAACCGCCGCCGCCGATCGAACTGAAGATCGACGCCAGCAACCAGGTCTCGTGGAACAACAGCCCGATCAATACCAGTGAGCTGCAGCAGCGGATGGAGCAGGAGGTCCAGCGTGACCCGACCAACCAGCCGGAACTGCGCATCGACGCCAGCCCTGATTCCGAGTACGACGTGATGGCCAAGGTTCTGGCCGCTGCGAAGAACGCTCAGATGAAGAAGATCGGTTTTGTGCAGCAGTAATCGCTACACCGCAACACAACAGTCATGACGCGACTGCAGACGCCCCTGGAGACAGGGGCGTTTTTTTTATGCCTGCCGGCCTGGACCGCTATGATCGGCGGATGCTCGCCCTCTTCGACTCCCTGCGTCATTGGCTCGACGGCATCGCCCACCTTGGCTCGATCCTGGCGGTGGCCTACCTGCTGTACCTGCTCGCGCTGACCGGCTGGATCATGCTGCAGAAGCGTGAGCCGGTCGCCACGCTGAGCTGGATCCTGTCGTTGGCGCTGCTGCCCTACCTCGGCTTGTTCATCTACTACCTGCTGGGCCCGCAGAAGGTGAAGCGGCAGCGTCTGCGCCGTGGCCGCGCGCGGTCGGGCATGGAGCACTACAGCGACGTCTGCCCACCCGACGCCGACTGCACCGAGTTGGCCAAGATCGCCCAGGCCACGACCGGGCTTGCGCCGAGCAGCGCCACCGAAGTGACATGGCTGGTGGACGGCGCGGCGACCTACGCGGCGCTGCTTGAGGCCGTCGCACAGGCACGCGACCACGTGCATCTGGAGTACTACATCTTCAACCCGGACCATGCCGGCACCGCCCTGCGTGACGCGCTGGTGGAACGCGCACGGGCCGGCGTGCAGGTTCGCCTGCTGCTCGACGCCGTGGGCTCTTCCGCCCTGCCGCGCCGCTTCCTGCAGCCGCTGCTCGACGCCGGTGGTGAAGCGATCTGGTTCCACCCACGGCAGCTGCTGAAGCCGTTCAAGCGCCCCTGGTTGAACCTGCGTACCCATCGCAAGCTGGTGATCGTCGACGGCCGGCTGGCGTTCACTGGTGGCATCAACATCACCGACGACGAGGATGAAAGCCGCAGGGCGGATGCCTACCGCGACCTGCACATGCGCATCCGCGGCCATGTAGTGCGCAGCCTGCAGCTGGTATTTGCCGAGGACTGGCTCTACGCCAGCGGGCAGGATCCCTCGCGCATGGACATCGCCCGCCTGTGGCCAGCCGACATGCCGCTGCGCGGTGACGGTGCGATCAACGCCCAGGTGCTGGTCTCCGGCCCGGACTCGGGCTGGGAAACGATCCATCGCCTGCATGTGGCGGCGATCCAGGAAGCGCACGAGCGCGTGTGGCTGGTCACACCGTATTTCGTGCCGGGTGAAGCGGCGCGGATGGCGCTGACCTCGGCTGCACTCGGCGGCTTGGATGTGCGCTTGCTGGTACCGAAGATGAGCGATTCCTGGTTCGTGACCCAGGCCGCCCGCTCCTACTTCGATGAACTGTTGCACGCAGGGGTGAAGATCTACGAGTACGGCCCACGCATGCTGCATACCAAGGCCTTCATCGCCGATGATGATGTCTGCATCGTCGGCAGCGCCAACTTCGATCACCGCAGCTTCCGGCTCAACTTCGAGCTGTCGATGATGATCAGCGACCGTGACCGGGTGGCTGCCCTGGCCGAACTGCTGCAGGGCGAATTCGACCGTTCCACGCGGGTGCACGACCAGGCCGGCCGCTCGCTGTGGCTGCACCGCCTGCCGGAAGCCTTCGCCCGGCTGGCCTCGCCGCTGCTCTGACGCAGCGCTACACTGCGCCGATCACCCGGGGAGCCCGACTATGTACTGGTTGTACCTGCTGCTGGCGCTGGGCTGTTTCGCCTTCGCGCTGAAGACTCCCAGCGCCGGGCTGATGAGCCTGTGCCTGCTGGCCGCCCTCGCCTTCCTGCTGGCCTGGGTACGTGGCCGCTACGTGGCCCGCTTCGGTGATCTGCAGCGCGATCCGTCCACGCTGGTCGATGCCGAAGAACTGCGCCGCCTGCGTGAGCAGGCCCAGGCCCGCCGTGATGAAGACCCCATCGACCACGATCCATCCCCTCTTTCCAAGTAGTCCCGTTCCATGACCCAGCTCAGCGTCAACGTCAACAAGATCGCCGTCCTGCGCAATTCGCGCGGTGGTGCCGAACCGGACGTGGTGCGTGCCGCCCAGGCCTGCCTGGATGCGGGCGCGCATGGCATCACCGTGCATCCGCGACCGGACCGCCGCCACATCACCGCCGAGGACGTGTTGGCGCTGTCCACGTTGACCCGTGCGCGTGGCGTGGAATTCAACATCGAAGGCAACCCGTTCGCGCCGCCGCGCGAGGGCTACCCAGGCCTGCTGCCGCTGTGCGCGCAGACCTGCCCGGCGCAGGCGACGCTGGTGCCGGATGGCGATGGACAGATCACCTCCGACCATGGCTTCGACTTCGAGCGGGATGCCGAGCGGCTGCGACCACTGATCGCCGAACTGAAGGCGATGGGCTGCCGGGTCAGCCTGTTCGTCGATGCTGGCAACCCACTGCTGGAGCAGGCGGCCGAAGTCGGTGCAGATCGTGTCGAGCTGTATACCGGCCCCTACGCCGAAGCGCACGCGGCTGGCGACGCTGCGGCGATGCTGGAACTGTTCGCCACTGCGGCGCGGCGGGCGCAGGCGGTGGGCTTGGGCGTCAACGCCGGCCACGACCTGTCGCAGGACAACCTGCGCGATTTCCTGGCCCATGTGCCGGGCGTGCTGGAGGTGTCCATCGGCCACGCGCTGATCGGCGAGGCGCTGTATGACGGGTTGGACGCCACGGTGCGGGGGTACCTGGCGCTGCTGTGACCGAGGGGTGCAGCCGAGCATGGGCTCGGCTCTACGGTGATACGGGTGCCTTGTAGAGCCGAGCCCACGCCCGGCTCAGCATCCCGCTGAACCCTTCAGACGGCGTCGCAGCCATTGAGACAGCCCCGGCGTACCCTGCCACAATGGGTATCGCGATCAAGGGCAGAGGTTCCACGTCCCACCTTGCCGGGCGCTTTGAGAGCACCGTCAGCGAGGCGGTGGACGACGGCTGGGCGGTGGACGAGAGCGAGGAATTCCTCACGCCGCGCCTGCGCACCGAAGTGCGCGCCGAAACCGCACGCAGCATCATCACCCGCAACACCTCGCCGGATGTCGGTTTCAGCCAATCGGTGAACCCGTACCGCGGTTGCGAGCATGGGTGTTCCTACTGCTTCGCGCGACCCTCTCATGCCTATCTGAACCTGTCGCCGGGCCTGGACTTCGAAACCAAGCTGTTCGCCAAGACCAATGCACCACAATTGCTGCGCAAGGAACTGTCGAAGCCGGGTTACGTGCCGCAGCCGATCGCGCTGGGCATCAACACCGATGCGTACCAGCCGATCGAGCGCAAGTTCAAACTGACTCGCCAGCTGATCGAAGTGATGCTGGAAACCAAGCATCCGTTCTCGCTGATCACCAAGAACGCGCTGGTCGAGCGTGACATTGATCTGCTCGCACCGCTGGCGGCGGAGAACCTGGTCAGCGTGCATTTCTCGGTGACCTCGCTGGACCCGCATCTCTCCGCGAAGCTGGAACCGCGCGCATCGGCACCGCACGCACGGCTGCGTGCGATGAAGCGGCTGCATGAAGCCGGCATTCCGGTCGGGGTGATGGTGGCGCCGGTGATTCCGTGGATCAACGACAGCGAGCTGGAAGCCGTGCTGGAAGCCGCACGCGACGCAGGTGCGAGCACCGCAGGCTACGTGCTGCTGCGCCTGCCACTGGAAGTGGCGCCGCTGTTCCGCGACTGGCTGGATACGCACCATCCCGATCGCGCCGCGCACGTGATGAGCACCATCCAGCAGCTGCGCGGCGGCAAGGACTACGACAGCCAGTTCGGTACCCGCATGCGTGGCCAGGGTGTGTATGCGGAATTGTTGAGCAACCGCTTCAAGCTGGCACGCAAGCGGCTGGGCTTCAATGCGCAGAACAGCCATTGGCCGAAGCTGGATTGCAGCCGGTTCCAGAAGCCGTTGCCGCCGAAGAAAGAGTCACCGCAGGGCAGTCTGTTCTAGAACGCTGGACCGCAGCGCCACGCAACGGTAACAATCCGCAGCAAAGGCGGGGACTGGGGAGAGGGGAGTTCAGCATCATGGATGCAGAACAGCTCCGCCTACCGGGTCGAGTCGACGCTTCCGGATCCTTGAGCGCATGAAATGAAGTTCATCTACTGGCTGGGCATCGCGTTCCTGTGGATGCCCCCATGGAACTTTCTTCTACTGACGGTGGCCAAATTGCTGTCAGCGGATCCGCTAGGCAGCGAAGAGCTGATCGGCCTCGGCACTGCCATATTTGGTGGGGCAGCGGGAGGGATCCTGTATCGCCGTCGTCCTCGCAAGCCCCTCGCTCCGTCGAGCATCCATGATCCGGTGCACGGGGCAAAGACGACTGAAGCCTTGGGGGATTCAAGTTGCGACGAACAACGACAGTCGGAGAATGGGCCTTGAAAAAGGTACCGTTGCGCCATCTGCTCCTGTGCACTGTCATTGCGGCCCTGACAAGCGGTACTTATCTTTCAATGTTTGGATCCATCGGACGTGGCGATTGGACCGGAAAGCCAACAGAAGCAGAACTGCGCGCTGCCACCGATACCTTTGAACTCCCTTCAGGGGTCCATCCCACGAACGTTACGTTCTTACCGAAGGTCACGTTCCTGGGGGCCGTCTTCGACGCCGAACTCGAATCTGATCCAGAGCAGATCGCCGCTTTCTTCATCAAACAAGCCGCAGAGAAGCGGTGGCGACTGCAGAAAGACAAACGGCAGCGCGATTACAGATTGATGGTCTTCTGCGAGGATCGCCTGGCGCGCTCGGTAGAGCTGACGACAAGGGGCAGTACGGTGAAGCTCTATGGAGGAACCTACTGGGACTCGGACAGGAGCGGCGACTACTACTGCTCTCCTGAGGCCCGGTAATCCACCGACGGCATAACGAACTTGCCTGGATACCGGCTCCAGTCGGAAGGGGCGCGATGCCCTCACCCTCCCCCAAACAACTTCTGCGCACTCTGGAACAGGATCCAGCTGGTGGCGATGAACTTGTCCCCACCCTGCGGCCTGTTGCCCCGATGGGTATGGGTGAACGCCGTCGGCGCAATCAGCAGGCTGCCGGTGCGCGGTGCAATCTTCCGCTCCTGGAACAGGAACTCGGTTTCTCCCTCTTCGAACTCGTCGTTGAGGTACAGCGTCCACAGCACGTGCCGGTGCAGGGTCTCGGCCTGCGGGTCCTTCGGGTACAGCTCGCAGTGCCAGTACGGATAACCGCCCTCGCCAGCCGCATACCACTGCAGGTTGATCGCACCCGGGCGCAGGCAGGTACGGGCCAGATCGGCCAGCTGCTGCGGCGGCATGTCGGGGAAGTCCTCGGCAGACAGGCGTCGCGGTTGCCCGTTGCTGTCCTGGATCTGCAACATCAGCGGCGCGATCAATGCTTGTGGATAACGGCGTAGATAAGTCAGCAGGCCGTTGAACACCGCGTGCTGCAGCTGATGGTCCACATCCCGCCAGCCGTCCAGGCCGCTGATGCGTAGATCCTTGCTGTGCTTGAGTTCCGGGAACACACCACTGCCCACGGCACCGGGCTGCAGGCCACGCGCCGCCCGCATGCGCTCGACGATCGCCGCGCAGACCTCGCTGGGGACCGCGTTGTGGATGACTTCGATGAAATCGACCGGGCCCTGCTCGTGCATGCGTGCATTCCTTAGGCGGCAACGGCTTGATGGTGCCGTTTGCCGCCCCCGGTGTCACCCCACGGTCATGTCATCGATCTGCCATGACCGTCGTCAGGCAACCGCCAATCAGCCCTGCGCGTCGTCGTGCGCGTGGTGGTAGCGCACGGCTTCGGCCACTTCCTCGCGCGAACCCAGGAACACCGGCACGCGCTGGTGCAGCTGGTCGGGCTGGATGTCGAGGATGCGTTCGCGGCCGGTCCAGGCGGCGCCGCCGGCCTGTTCGACCAACAGGCCCATCGGGTTGGCTTCGTACATCAGCCGCAGCTTGCCGGCCTTGGACGGATCCTTCTTGTCCCACGGGTAGATGAAGATGCCGCCGCGGGTCAGGATGCGATGCACGTCGGCCACCATGCTGGCGATCCAGCGCATGTTGAAGTTCTTGCCGCGCGCGCCTTCCATGCCCGCCAGCAGGTCGCTGACGTAGCTCTGCATCGGCGCTTCCCAGTGACGCTGGTTGGACATGTTGATGGCGAATTCCTGGGTGGCCGCCGGAATCTGCATGTTCTCGGTGGTCAGCACGAACTCGCCCTTCTCGCGGTCCAGAGTGAAGGCGTGGGTGCCATGGCCGACGGTCAGCACCAGCTGGGTGCTGGGCCCGTAGATGCAGTAGCCAGCGGCGATCTGCTTGCTGCCCGGCTGCAGGAAGGCGTCATCGCCCGGCAGTTCGACATTGGTCGGGCAACGCAGCACCGAGAAGATGGTGCCGACGGAGACGTTGACGTCGATGTTGGAGCTGCCATCGAGGGGGTCGAACAGCAGCAGGAAATCACCGCGCGGATAGATGTCCGGCACCGGCTGGCTGTGGT
The DNA here is from genome assembly GCF_001499715.1 of Stenotrophomonas thermophila. Classification (NCBI taxonomy): domain Bacteria; kingdom Pseudomonadati; phylum Pseudomonadota; class Gammaproteobacteria; order Lysobacterales; family Lysobacteraceae; genus Stenotrophomonas; species Stenotrophomonas thermophila. The sequence continues at coordinate 75,960 of NZ_CVIW01000062.1, forward strand.
CCATTTCCTCCGAGGCGCAGGCGGCGAGGTGGCCACCCCAGGCGTTGGCTTCAAGCAGGATCTCGTTGCTGATGACGTCCAGCTTCTTCTGCGCTTCACCCTGCACGTTGCCGGTACCGGCATCGCCGAGCACGCCACCGAGGGCGCCCTTGCTGACGGCGATGGAGATGCTGGTGCAGGCGCGGGCCACCACGGCGATCAGCTGGCGCAGGTCGGCATTGATGCGGCCGGCGTGCTGTTCCTGGATCAGGAAGCGGGTCAACGAAGTACGGGACATGGGCGGGCAGGTCTCGGCAGCGGGAAAACGCCTATTGTCGCCCGTATGGCGGGGGCGTGCGTGAGCGCGGGAAGGCGTAATCGTTTCCAGATGCGTTGCGCTCGTGGCGCCTTCCTTCTGTAGAGCCGAGCCCGCGCTCGGCTGCTCTTCGTCCTTCATGCCGCACAAGCCGAGCGTAGGCTCGGCTCTACAGAGACCAGGGCGCAAAAAACAAAGGCGCCTTTCGGCGCCTTTGTCCTCAAGCTACTGGAGCGTTGCTTCAGCCCTTGGCGACGGTGGCCACGGCCTTGGCGACGTATTCCAGGTTGTTCTGGTTCAGCGCGGCCACGCAGATGCGACCGGTGCCGACGGCGTAGATGCCGAACTCGTCGCGCAGGCGCTCGACCTGCTCACGGCTCAAGCCGGAGTAGGAGAACATGCCGGCCTGCTCGTTGATGAAGCCGAACTGCGGGGCACCTGCAGCGGCCAGCTTCTCGACCAGGCCCTGGCGCAGGGCATGGATGCGCTCGCGCATCTCGGTCAGCTCCTGCTCCCACATCGCGCGCAGTTCCGGGTTGGTCAGCACGCCGGCCACCAGCGCAGCACCGTGGGTGGATGGGCTGGAGTAGATGGTGCGGATCACGCGCTTGACCTGCGACTGCACGGCCTTGGCGTCAGCGGCGGTCGGCGCCACCATCGACAGCGCACCCACGCGCTCGCCATACAGCGAGAACGACTTGGAGTACGAGTTGGCGACGATGAAGCTGTCGATGCCGGCTTCGGCGATGATGCGCACTGCTGCGCCGTCCTGCTCGATGCCCTTGTCGAAGCCCTGGTAGGCCATGTCGATGAAGGGGAACAGCTGCTTGTCCTTCAGCAGCTGTGCGACCTGCTTCCACTGGGTGACCGTAAGGTCGGCACCGGTGGGGTTGTGGCAGCAGGCGTGCAGCAGCACCACGGTGCCGGCTTCCAGCTTGCTCAGGTCCGCCAGCAGGCCGTCGAAGTTGACGCCGTGGGTGGTCGGATCGAAGTAGGTGTAATCCAGCACCTCGAAGCCGGCCGCGCTGAACACGGCGCGGTGGTTTTCCCAGCTCGGGTTGCTCAGCGCAACGGTGGCGTGCGGCAGCAGCTTCTTCAGCACGTCGGCGCCGACGCGCAGCGCACCGCTGCCACCAACGGTCTGCGCGGTGGTCACGCGGCCAGCGGCCAGCAGCGGCGAATCCTTGCCGAACACCAGCTCACGCGTGGCCTGCGTGTACGCCGGCAGGCCATCGATCGGCAGGTAGCCGCGCGGTTTGGCTTCAGCGGCGAGCTGCTGCTCGATCTGCTTGACGGCGCGCAGCAGCGGAATGCGGCCGCTCTCGTCGTAGTAGATGCCCACACCCAGGTTGACCTTGGTCGGGCGGCTGTCGGCGTTGTACGCCTCGGTCAGGCCCAGGATCGGGTCGCCTGGGACCAGTTCCACGTTTGCAAAGAAGGACACGGCGGTACTCGTTCGGTAGACGGAAAGGGGGAGGAAGTGCGCTACGCGGTCTGCGGCGTTTCGGCCGGAAACAGCCCATCGTAACAAAGCCTGCCGGGGGCTGGCCGCCGCCATCGTCATCCACGGCCCCGTACCATGGCGTGCGTTGCCGCCCGACCCATCAACCTGAATCATGAAAACTGCCGCACGCCGCCGTAGCCTGCCGCTTTCCGCCCTGCTGCTGTCGCCCTGGGCGGTGATGGCCGCGCCTGCGCCCACCGCCCTGCCGGCGGTGCAGGTACAGGCTGCACGGGTGCCGGGCATCGACCTGTTCGCGCTGCCGGCCAGCCAGGACACGGTCTGGATCGATGCCAGCCGCGCTGGCACCGGCGCGCAGCTGTCCGAAGCGCTGGCTGGGGTACCCGGTCTGCTGGCGCGCGACCGGCAGAACTTCGCCCAGGACACCCAGCTGTCGATCCGTGGCTTCGGCGCGCGTTCGACCTTCGGGGTGCGCGGGGTACGGGTGTTGATCGACGGGGTCCCTGCAACCATGCCCGATGGCCAAGGCCAGCTGTCACATGCCAGCCTGCTTGGTGCCGAACGCATCGAGGTGCTGCGTGGGCCGTTTTCCGCGCTCTACGGCAATTCCTCCGGTGGCGTGCTGCAGGTCTGGAGCGAACAGGGCCAGGCCGGCGACCCGTGGCGGTTGCGGCTCAGCGCCGGTGCCGACAACACGCTGAGCGTCGGTGCACAGCTGAAGGGGGCCGGCCAAGTACTGGACTACAACATCGCCGCCAATCACTTCCGCACCGATGGCTGGCGCGATCACAGCCAAGCACGCCGTGAATCGCTCAACGCGCGCATCGGGGGCGAGCTGGGCGGCGGGCGGCTGGAGCTGTTGCTCAATGCGCTTGATGCACCGGATGCGCAGGACCCGCTGGGCCTGACCCGTGCCCAGGTGGCGGCTGATCCGCGCCAGGCCACGGCAGTCGCGCACCAGTACAACACCCGCAAATCGGTGCGCCAGCAGCAGGCCGGCCTGCGCTGGACACGTGAAACCGGGCCGCAGCGCTGGCAGCTGATGGGCTATGCCGGCCAGCGCGCGGTACGCCAATACCTGCCGATCCCACCGACCGCCCAGGCCAACCCCCTGCATGCCGGTGGGGTGATCGATCTGGAGGGCGGCTACGGCGGGTTGGACGCGCGCTGGGGCTGGCAGGGTGACCTTGCCGGCCGGCCGCTGGACCTGGTGGCCGGGCTCAGCGCCGACCGCCAGCGCCAGCATCGCACCGGCCATGAGAACTTCCTCGGCAGCGCCCTGGGCGTGCGTGGACGGCTGCGTCGTGACCAGATCGACGTCGTGCAGAACGTGGACCAGTTCGCCCAGGCCTGGTGGCAATGGAGCCCGCGCTGGTCGTTGCTGGCCGGCCTGCGCCACAGCACCGTGCGTTTCAACTCGGACGATCGCTACATCACCGCCCGCAACCCGGATGACAGTGGTCACCGGCGCTACCAGGCGACCACGCCGGCGGCCGGGATCAGCTTCGAAGCGAGCCCGCAGTGGCGGCTGCACGCGGCGGTGGGACGTGGCTTCGAAACGCCTACCTTCAACGAACTGGGCTATCGCGCCGACGGCCAGGCGGGATTGGCGCTGGATCTGGCGGCCGCCCGCAGCCGCAATCTGGAGATTGGAAGCAAGTGGCACGCGCAAGGCGGAGCCCAGCTCGATGTCAGCGTATTCCGCGCAGATACCAACGATGAGCTGGCAGTTGCCAGCAATATCGGCGGGCGCAGCACCTATCGCAACATCGGCCGCACCCGCCGCCAGGGCATGGAACTGCAGTACCGGCAGCCGCTGGGCGAACAGCTGGAACTGCAGCTGGCATGGACCTGGCTGCAGGCGCAGGTGCGCTCGCTCTACCTGACCTCGAACACCTTGGTGGCCGCAGGCAGCCGCCTGCCCGGCGTGCCCCGCCAACAGGCCTTCGCACGCCTGCAGTGGAGCCCCGCTGAGTGGCAGTGGGCGCTGGAGGCCTCGGCCAGCAGCGATACTGTGGTCAATGACGTGGCCACCGAGCGCGCGCCGGGCTACGCCCTGCTGCACCTGGAAGCCGGCCGTCGATGGACGCTGCCGGGCGGTGAGCTGCGCGCCTTCGCCCGGCTGGAGAACGTGCTGGACCAAGCCTACATCGGCTCGGTGATCGTCAATGACGGCAATGGTCGCTTCTACGAGCCGGGACCGGGACGGCGAGCCAACGTCGGCCTGCAATGGTCGTGGCGCTGAGTTGGTAGTGCCGGCCGCTGGCCGGCATCGCTTTGTGCAGGGCAGCCCAGACGTTGCCGGCCAGCGGCCGGCACTACCGGTCAGTCGGGGGCCTTGGCCGGCACGAACGGCGAGGTCGGGTCGCTGGCCGGGAACGTCTCCTCCAGCGCCTCGTCCTGGTTGTCGCTGGCGCGCTGCTTGCGCTCGCGGCGCTTGAGCGGGCTCTCCTGGCCACCACGGTGGCGGTCACCGCCATCCTTGCGGTCCTGGGCCGCCTGTTCAGCCTCGTGCTTCACCGGCAGGTGGTCGTGCTCGGCATCGAAGAACGGCGCGCCGGTGCCGCGGTAGTCGGCGTTGTCGGCATCGCGCTTGCCGCGCTGCTCGCCGGGAATGGGCGGGTGGTTCTCCCGCAGCGGGTCTCGCGAGGTCTCTCGGCTCATGGTCTGGTACCTGCCCTTGGGGGGATTCCACTACACCGCCCCGCAGGTAAAGCCGTCGCGAACCTGGCGTCATGAACATCTCGCTCACCCCCCGGTAACGGCACCGCGCGTATTCCTGCCCACCCGCCCCCGCTGCAGGAGCCGGCCATGCCCCGTCTTGAACGACCCGCACCGTCCGTGTTCAACGCCCTGCTCGATCCACTCGGCCAGCGCACTGCCCAGCGCCGCACGCGCCGCCAGGAAGATCCGCAGGCGGTGGCGCAGGACTACCTGCAGTACATGATCAGCGACTACGAGGAGAGGCGTGGCCAAAGCCACCGCAACTGGCGCGATCTGTGCCCGGTATATGCCTTCGCGCTGACGACCCATGCCGCGGATTGGCCACGCGGTGATGCTGGCGATACCTGCGAGGAACTGGCCGAGCATTGGGAACAGATGCGCGGGCAGTCGCGGCTGGGCTGGTCGCAGGCACGCCCGGTCGTGGAGGACGCCTGGCGCGCGCTGGACCATATCCCGGCGGCGGCGGTGAGGCCGTTGCTGCAGTAATGCCGGCCGCTGGCCGGCAACCCCGGGAAACTTCAGGCCGCGAGTTCCGCCGGCCAGTGCCCGGCACTACCGTTTTCCGTAGAACCCGCGTGCACGGTATCGACACGGGTGGTTTACACCGCCCATCCGAAGCTGGATGCCCTGCTCCGCCAAAGGTACGCCCATGGCCCGCCCGATCTGGACTGGCACGCTCTCGTTCGGCCTGCTCAATGTGCCGGTGTCACTGATGTCCGGAGAGCGCAAGGTCGATCTGCAGTTCCGCATGCTCGACTCCCGCGATCGCAAGCCGATCCGCTTTGAGCGGGTCAACGCCGATACGGGCGAGGAAGTTCCCTGGAAGGACATCGTCAAGGCCTACGAGTACGACAAGGGCAGCTATGTCGTGCTGGAGGAAGGCGATATCCGTTCGGCGGCACCAGAAAGCCACGAGGCCGTAGAAGTGGAATCGTTCGTGGATGCATCGCAGATCGATCCGCGCTACTACGAGAAACCGTATCTGCTGGTGCCCGGCAAGAAGGCCGAGAAAGGCTATGTGCTGCTGCGCGAGACCCTGCGCAGCACCGGCAAGGTCGGTATCGCGCGGGTGGTCGTGCGCACACGCGAGTACCTGTGCGCGGTGATGCCGCATGAGGACGCACTGGTGCTGATGATCCTGCGCTATCCACAGGAACTGGTGGATCCGGAGGAGTACAAGCTGCCCACCGGCAAGCTGTCCGACTATCGCATCACCAGCAAGGAAACGGCGATGGCCGAACAGCTGATCGAGTCGATGGCCGGCGACTGGGATCCGTCGCAGTATCACGATGAATTCCGCGAGCGCCTGCAGCAGGTGTTGAACAAGCGCATCAAGTCCAAGGGGGGTACCACGCGGGTCGACGATGAGCCTGCACCGCGCGAGGACGCCAGCACCAATGTGGTCGATTTCATGGCGCTGCTGCAGAAGAGCCTGGATGCCAACAAGCGCACGCCAGCGAAAAAGACGGCAACGCGGAAAGGAGCCACCAAATCCACGGTAAAGAAGGCAGCCAAGAAGACTGCGAAGAAAGCTGCAAAGAAGACCGCTGCACGCCGCAAGGCAGGTTGAGCATGTCGTTGGAGCAGTACCGGCGAGAGCGCCGACCTGGCGGCGGCGCAGGGCAGACGCCGGCGCCTGACGACACGCCCGCGCAGGGGGATCCGACGCGGCGGCCTACCTGCGCCAGGCTGGTTTCAAGCGGCTGCGCAGCGACACGCCGAAGGAGGACCTTGGAATGAACATCGCAGATACCGAAGCTGGAGGCGAGGTCCAGATTACTCATCCGGAGCGGGTGGTTTTTCCAAAGCAGAAGCTGACCAAGGGCGCCGTGGCCGACTACTACCAGCGCATGGCGCGCTGGATCCTGCCGGAAATCAGCGCGCGTCCGCTGTCACTACTGCGCTGCCCGGACGGCGTCGGCAAGGCCTGCTTCTTCCAGAAGCACCATGGTGCCGGCCTGGGCGATGCGGTACATGCGGTGCCGCTGCAGCAGAAGAGCGGGCGCGAGGATTACGTTTACATCGACGACGCACGGGGCCTGCTGCAGCTGGTGCAGATGAACACCCTGGAGTTGCATCCCTGGGGTGCAACCGTCGCCGACCCCGAGCATCCGGATCGGCTGGTGTTCGATCTTGACCCTGGAGAAGGCGTTAGCTGGGCACAGGTGAAGGCCGCTGCGCGTGACGTCCGTGACCGCCTGCAGGAGGCCGGCCTGAAGAGCTTCGTGCGGTTGTCCGGTGGCAAGGGCGTGCACGTTGTGGTGCCGCTGAAGCCCAGGGCCGACTGGGAACAGGCCAGGGTGTTCTGCGAGGCATTTGCCCGGGCGATGGCGGAGCGCGCGCCGGACCACTACGTGTCGACCATGAGCAAGGCCAAGCGTGGCGGCGTCATCTTCATCGACTGGCTGCGCAATACGCGGGGCGCCACCAGCGTGTGCTCGTGGTCGCTGCGTGCGCGTGAAAGTGCCGGTGTGGCGGTACCGCTGCGCTGGGAGGAACTGGCACGCGTCGGTGCGGCGGATGCGTTTTCGATGGCCAAGGCGCTGGCGCGCGCGAAGCGGCTGAAAGCGGATCCGTGGCAGGGCATCGATGCGTTGAAGCAGACGCTGCCGCGGATGGACCTGTAGAGCCGAGCCTATGCTCGGCTGCCTGTGTAAATGTGCATGAAAGCCGAGCACAGGCTCGGCTCTACAGGGGCGGCATCACCTTGCATCGCGCGAGGGACGACGGCCAAACCACCAGCCGGCCAGCAATTGCAGCGGCAGCGACGCCAGCAGCGCAATGACGAACCAGAACGGGAAATCCGCGCCCGTGGTCCACATGGCGTAGCCGCAGCCCAGCGCGATCAGCGACCAGATCGAGAAGCCGTGCGAACGCGGCCAGCAGGGCGCGTAGTAGGTGGCAAAGGCGATACCCGCGATGCCACCGAGCACGCTGAAGGCCAGGTCCCAGCCCAGCTGCGCGCTGTTGTTGTCCGGCGGCATGCCCAGGAGCGGCGGCAGCCAGCTGGCGACGCTGCTCACCAGCGCAAGTGAAAGTACACCGCCGAGCAGGGCAACGATGGACAGGAACAGGATCTTGAGCACGCCGGGCATGCGCGTATTGTACGGCTGCCACAGAGTGCCCGCGTTGCCGGCCAGCGGCCGGCACTACCGATGGATCGGCATGGCCGCCGCGTCCGTGGGAGAGGGGGACGGAGCGGCGGCGGCCATGCACGGAGGGTCAGGCGGCGAAGTCCAGTACGACGCGGCCTTCGATGGTGCCCGCGTGCATGCGCGCGAACACGTCGTTGATGTTTTCCAGGCGGTCGGTGCTGACGGTGGCGGCGACCTTGCCCTCGGCAGCGAACTGCAGCGATTCCTGCAGGTCCAGGCGGGTGCCGACGATCGAGCCGCGTACGGTGATGCCGTTGAGCACCATGCCGAAGATATCCAGCGGGAAGTTGCCGGGCGGCAGGCCATTGAGCGAGACAGTGCCGCCGCGGCGGACCATGCCCAGTGCCTGCTCGAACGCCTTCGGCGACACCGCGGTGACCAGTGCACCGTGTGCGCCACCGATCTCCTTCTTCAGGAAGGCGGCCGGGTCGGTGGTACGCGCGTTGACGGTGACCTGCGCGCCGAGCTTCCGCGCCAGCGCCAGTTTGTTGTCATCCACGTCCACCGCCGCCACGTTCAGGCCCATTGCGCGGGCGTACTGCACGGCCATGTGGCCCAGGCCACCGATGCCGGAGATCGCCACCCAGTCACCGGGCCTGGTGTCGGTGACCTTCAGGCCCTTGTAGACGGTCACGCCGGCGCACAGCACCGGCGCGATCTCCACGAAGCCCACGTCCTTTGGAAGCAGGCCGACATAGTTGGCATCGGCCAGTGCGTACTCGGCGAAGCCGCCGTTGACCGAGTAACCGGTGTTGCGCTGCGTTTCGCACAGCGTTTCCCAGCCCCCCAGGCAGTGTTCGCAATGGCCACACGCCGAGTACAACCAGGGGATGCCGACCCTGTCGCCTTCCCTGACGTGCCCGACCCCGCCACCCACGGCCACGACGTGCCCCACGCCCTCGTGACCGGGGATGAACGGCGGGTTCGGTTTGACCGGCCAGTCGCCCTCGGCGGCGTGCAGGTCGGTGTGGCAGACACCACAGGCCTCGATCCTGACCAGTACCTCGCCCGCCCCCGGGCGTGGTACCGAGACTTCCTCGATGACCAGTGGCTTGCCGAACTCGCGCACGACAGCGGCCTTCATGGTGGAATTCATGTTCGGATCTCCGTAGTGCGCTTGCCCACAGAATGACGCCGGCACGAGGCCGGCGCTTTGATCACGATCAAACCTTTGAAGATCCGTGCGCCGGGTTCAGCTGGCCAGCACCGAGGCCTCGCGGGCGAGGCGCTCGATGGCCTCCCAGTCGCGGGTCTGCAGCAGTGCCGGCGTGGTCAACCACGAGCCACCCACGCACAGCACGTTGGGCAGGTGCAGGAACTGCGGCGCGGTCTGCGCGCTGATGCCACCGGTCGGGCAGAAGCGCACGTCGGCGAATGGACCGTGCCAGGCCGCCAGCAGCGCGGCACCGCCGGCCTGCACGGCGGGAAAGAACTTGAACGTGTCTTGGCCGTGCTCCAGGCCCAGGATCAGGTCCGAGGCCGTGGCCGCACCGGGCAGGTACGGCAGGTCGGCATCGTGCGCGGCCGCGTACAGTGCCGGCGTGGCGCCGGGGGACACCGCGAAACGCGCTCCGGCCTGCTTCGCCGCCTGCATCTGCGCCGGGGTAAGCACGGTGCCGGCACCGATCACCGCGTCCGGTACGGCCTCGACCATGGCCGTGATCGCGTCCAGCGCCTGCGGCGTGCGCAGGGTCACTTCGATCACCGGCAGGCCGCCGCGGAACAGGGCCTGGGCCACTTCGACCGCGTCATTCACGTTTTCGGGGGTGTACACCGGAATCACCGGTGCCAGTTTCAGGACCGCGCGTACGCGCGGATCAGCGGCGGACATCGAATCGCTCCTCGCCCATCAGGGCCAGCACGTCAGCTTCGCTGACAGGATTGAAATCGCCGGGGATGGAGTGCTTCAGCGCCCCGGCGGCCAGGCCGAACCGCACGGTGGCGTCGGCATCAAGGCCGGACAGGATGCCATGCAGGATGCCGGCCGCGAAGGCATCACCGCCACCGATGCGGTCGACGATGCCCTGCAGATGACGCAGTGGGGCCTGTGCGCGGGTTCCGTCGCAACCCAGCAGCACAGCGCCCAGCACATGGTGGTCCACGCTCAGCACCTGCCGCTGCGTGCAGGCCATCCACTGCAGTTGCGGAAAGGCACCGAACGCGGCGGCAGCGGCCGCGTCGATCCGCTCCATCAGATCCGGCTGGGTGAAGCGGGTGCCCAGTACGACCTCCATGTCGCGGTAGTCGGCGAACACGATGTCGGCCTGCGCGAACAGTTCGCGCAATACCGCCTGCGCATCGCCTCCCCAGCGCTGCCAGAGGCGGGGCCGGAAATTGCCGTCGAAGGAGACGCGGACACCGGCCTGTCTTGCCGCGCGCGCCGCCGCCAGCGTGGCCGCCGCCACGTGCGGGCCCAACGCCGGGCTGACCCCGGAGACGTGCAGCCACTGCGCGTCCTGCAGCAGCGCTGGCCAGTCGTAGTCGGCTGCAGTGCTGCGCGCGAACGCCGAATCCGCGCGGTCGTAGACCACTTCGCTCGCGCGCTGTACCGCGCCGGTGGTGAGGAAGTACAGGCCCATGCGGCCCTCGGCGTCCTCGCGCACACCGCGCGTATCCACGCCGTGCCGCCGCAGTTCACCCAGTACATGCGCCCCCAGCGCATTGCCGGCCACAGTGCTGACCATGGCCACCTGATGTCCAAGCCGGGACAGCGAGACACCCACGTTGGCTTCGGCCCCTCCCACATGGACCTGGAGTTGCGGCGACTGCAGCAGCAGTTCGTTGCCGGGGGCACCCAGGCGCAGCAACAACTCTCCAAAACACACGATACGACCCATCTCAGCTCCTTCACGCGTGCCACCAGCATGGGACACTGCATGGCGTGTAAGTGGACCACGCGAGGGGCGTGGCGATTGACTAGCGGTGTCATTCTAGACGGAAGACGCCTTGAGAGCGCTTGGGCGATATGTCGAAACCTTTGTCCTGCAAGCGTCTTGGAGACATTGCAAATCTGTTGCGGTGCAAGATGCCCGATCCCGGTGGTGCTGCTAACGTCGGTTTTGACTAGCGGTGTCATTTCGCCGCGCAGCTGCGATACCAGACCTTTGGGAGAGGGGAAAGGCATGCAATCTCGGATCCATGGAAAAAAGACACCGGTTACCTTGCTGGCCCTGGGGGTGGGACTCGCCCTGTCCACCAGCGCGGCCGCCCAGCAGCAGACCGCTACCGACCTGGACACGGTGAACGTCACAGGCTATCGCGCCAGTGTCGAAAAGGCGCTGGACATCAAGCGCGGCGAGGCCGGCGTGGTCGATGCCATCGTCGCCGAAGACATCGGCAAGTTTCCCGACCTCAATCTGGCTGAATCGCTGCAGCGCATTCCGGGCGTGGTGATCACACGCGAAGCCGGCGAAGGCCGCAACATCTCGGTGCGCGGCCTGGGCCCGGATTTCACCCGCGTGCGCATCAATGGGATGGAAGCGCTGACCACCGTCGGCGCCGGTGACCAGAGCGGTGGTACCAACCGCGGCCGCGGTTTCGACTTCAACGTGTTTGCCTCGGACCTGTTCTCGCAGCTGGTGGTGCGCAAGACCGCCTCGGCCGACGTCGAGGAAGGCTCGCTGGGTGCCACGGTCGACCTGCGCACCGCGCGCCCGTTCGACTACGACGGCTTCACCTTCGCCGCAAGCGGCCAGGCCGGCTACAACCAGATGGCCGAAAAGGCCGACCCGCGGCTGGCCGCGCTGGTCTCCAACACCTTCGCCGATGGTACCTTCGGCGCCCTCCTGTCGGTGGCCTACTCCGAGCGCCAGGCACTGGAGGAAGGCTCCAACACCGGCCGCTGGGCCAACGGCCCGAGCAATGGCAACTTCGCTGCGTCATCGCCGTTCGCCGCCGCACGCGCCGCTGATGTATTCCACCCGCGCTTCCCGCGCTACGTGCAGATGGAACACGAGCAGAAGCGCCTGGGCGTGACCGGCTCGCTGCAGTGGAAGCCCAGCGATGCCAGTGAAGTATCGCTGGACATGCTGTACTCGAAGATCGATGCCACCCGCGACGAGCAGTACATCGAAGCGATTTCCTTCAGCCGTGGCAGCAGCAGCACCCCGCGCCTGGTCGGCAAGCCGAGCACCATCGTCAGGAACGGCGAGATCCGCAACGGCGCGCTGCTGTACGGTGAATTCGACAACGTCGACATCCGTACCGAGAACCGCCACGACGAGTGGAGCACCGAGTTCAAGCAGATCAGCCTGAACGGCCAGCACCGTTTCGGCGACGACTTCACCGTGTCCGGCAAGCTGGGCATCTCGCGCTCCAGGCACGAGAATCCAGTGCAGACCACCGTCATCATGGACAAGTACGACGTCAAGGGCTACAGCTACGACTACCGTGGCAACAGCCGCTTCCCGATCCTCAACTACGGCATCGACCCGACCGACCCCAACGGTTGGGAACTGGCGGAAATCCGCCTGCGCCCGCAGTATGTGGACAACGACTTCGATACCGGCCAGATCGACTTCAACTGGAACATCAGCCCCGGCTTCCGCCTGAAGGGCGGCGTGCTTGCCAAGGACTACACGTTCAAGACCACCGAACTGCGCCGTGCCAGCGAACTGGCCGTGCCGACCTTCGCCAGCGGCAGCAGGATCGTGCCCGTGGACATGATCAACCAGGCCGGCCTGAAGGGCATCAATGGCAATCCATCCAACTGGGTGGTGCCGAACCTGGATGCAATCGCCGACCAGTTCGACATCTACAGCAACAGCGGCATCTATGCCGTCGCGCCGCGCGCCAACAACGTGCGCAGCGTGGAAGAGAAGGACCGTGGTGCCTACCTGATGGGCGAGTTCAGCACCGAAATCGGCTCGCTGCCGCTGTCGGGCAACTTCGGCGTGCGCTACGTGCGCACCAGGCAGACCTCCACCGGGCTGTCGACGCTGGCCAGTGGTACCACCTCCACCACCGCCACCCGCACCTACGATGACACCCTGCCCTCGTTCAACCTGGTGGCCGAAGTCACGCCCGATTTCCTGATCCGCCTGGGTGCGGCCAAGGTCATGACCCGCCCGGGCCTGGGCAGCCTGACGCCGGGTGCAACCGTGGCCGTGGCCGGTGGTGCGCGCACCATCTCCAGCGGCAATCCCAACCTGGACCCGACGCGCGCCACCAATGTCGACCTGGGCTTCGAGTGGTACTTCGCCGAAGGCGCGATGGCGGGCCTGGGCCTGTTCTACAAGGACATCGAGACCTCGGTGCAGACCCTGCGCGAGAACCGCCCGTACACCGACAGCGGCCTGCCTGCCGAACTGCTGACCGGTACCGGCGCCTCGCCCACCGACGACTTCACCTTCACCCGGCCAGTCAATACCCCCGGCGGTGAGCTGTACGGCGCCGAGGCGAACTACACCCAGCCCTTCACTTTCCTGCCGGGCAAGTGGTCGAACCTGGGCGTGCAGCTGAACTACACCTGGGTCGAATCGAAGATCCAGTACATCAACTCGGCTGGCCAGCCGGTGATGAAGAACGATCTGCTGGGCCTGTCCAAATCGTCATGGAACGCAACGCTGTTCTACGAAGGCGAGACCTTCGCTGGCCGCGTCTCCGCCACCAACCGCGATGACTACCTCACCCAGGTGCCCGGTCAGGAAACCGGCTTCAACCTGGACGGCTACCACGGCATGACCGGCACCACGGTCATTGATGCGTCCATCCGCTACAAGATCAGCGACCAGCTGGAACTGAGCCTGGAAGGCATCAACCTGACCAACGAAGCCTCGGATGAATGGGTGTACTCGCCCGCCACCGGCCGCCTGCCACTCCAGTACACCGAAACCGGCCGCCAGTTCCTGCTGGGCGTGCGCTACAAGTTCTGAGCAACGCCGGCGGCGCGTGCCGATACGCGCCGCGGTTCGCCATGACCGCTGCTGCGCCGCAAGGTGCCGCTGCGGCGTGGCCTTGCTACGGTCCGGCGGCCCGCCGCCGGCCGTCGCCCGTTGAAAGGAAATGTCTCCATGCCGCACCGCACGACCGTGTCCCGCTGCCTGCTGCTGGCAATGGCCTTGGCTGCAGGCCCCGCGACGGCCGCCGCCGATGTCCCCACCCTGCTCTTCCATGTGGATGCCAATCACGGCCTGCAGGCCGTGACCGCTCACGGTGAGGCCGTAGCGAACTTTCGCGAGAAGGTCGCGGTGGTCGACGACGGCGAGCATGGCAAGGCCATCCAATGGGAAGACGACGGCGTGCTTGCCTGGGACGCGCCGGGCAACATCCTGGCCCAGCGCGGCACACTGGCCTTCGACTGGCGTTCACGCTACGCGGTGGGAGAAGCGCCGTTCGTGATCTTCCGCGTCGGCTACGCCGACCACAGCAGCTGGGACATGGCCTGGCTGCGCATCGACTGGAACGGGCACGGCTTCGATGCCTTCGTCACCGATGCCAACCTGGCGCGCACACGCGTGTCGTTCCGCATGGATGCACTGCCGCGTCCCGACCAGTGGTTGCACCTGGCCTTCGCCTGGGATGAGGACCACGGCGTGCGCCTGTTCATCGATGGCCGCGAAGTGGCGCGCGCGCAGGCCACCGGCGATTACGATGCCGCGCTGGACCAGCTCGGCCTGGCCGGGCGGGTGATGGCACCGTACCAGGTGCAGAGTCGCTACAACTTCCTGCGTGGGAGCGATTTCCAGCACATCCGGGTCTACGACCGCATGCTGGATGCGCCGGCGGTGGCAACGCTGGCGCGCGGGCGCGAGCCAGCCAGCGCCGTGGCGATCGGCGATGGCACGCGCGCCTGGCGCCACCGCTTCGGCTGGGAAGGGGCTGCACCCCCAGCGTTGGCGGCCGGCGGCACCCGCATCCGCAAGATCGAATTCGCCGACACCCGCGACCTGAAGGCGTGGATGTGGAAGGCCACCGATGGCATCGCCGAAACCACCTGGCCGGGCGTGTACAACCGCTCGCGCCTGCCCGGCCGCAATGACTACTTCCAGCTTCCGGACTGGAACACCTATGTGGAAGGCGGCCAGCACCTGGACCTGACCCTGCCGGCCACCGAAACGGTGAACCGGGTGGAGATCCGTGGTGCGGCCTTCGGCACCCTTTCCCACGGGCCCGACGCCGGACATGCCACCGACGTGCTGGTCAGGCGCCCGCGCGGCGTGGTGCGCAGCGTCGACGACATTGCCGCGCAGCGCGGCGGCGCGCTGCGTTTCAGCAACGTCGAGCAGGAAACACCGATCCAGGAAATCTGGGCCTACCACGTGAGCGAGGGCACCGAGCCGGAAGGCACGGTGAAGCAGACCTACATCATCGACAGCCACGCGCTGCCCGACTACACCAACCTGGACGCATTGCGCCGCTACATCGACGGACGTTTCCCGGCCGCCGAACGGAGCACGGTGATGGCGCTGCCGAAGGGCGCCGGTTCCCGCCGCCGGGATGCCGGCACCCTGCCCGCACATCCGCAGCCGATCGTGCACGTGCTGATTCCTTCCGGGGTAGGTGACGCGCCGGCCAACCAGCCGCTGATCCGCAGCTGGGCCTACAGCTGGGAGAACATGCACGACGGCCTGGACGGCGTGGCCATCGACCTTCCCGCGCTGGACCTGCCGCCCACCCACGATGGACTGATCCCGCTGAATATCCGCATCAAGGATCCGATCTGGCCGGCGCGCGACATGATCGATGTATCGGTGTCGGTGCCGCCACGGCAGGCGCGCACGCTGTGGCTGGACCTGCGCGATCGCATCCTCACCCCGGACAGCCTGTGGCTGAGCATCGCCTCGGCCGCACCAGGCTTCGATGCCGATGCCCTCGACGGTGCGCAGGTCCGGCTGGTGTTCAAGCCGCGTGCCGACGCGCTGAAGGAGCACGTGGCCGACCGCTTCAACCAGGTCCGCGACAACTGGGGCTTCCTGGTGGAAGAGCACACCACGTCCAAGCGCCAGCGCCTGTACGCGCGCGTGTACGCGGACCTGAGCGACCTGCTGCGGGTGGACCCGGACCATGAACTCGGCCGCCTGTACTGGAACTACATCAGCTACAACAGCCAGGGCCGCCCGCCCTACACGGCGCCTGCCGTGCCCAGGGGCGTGCCGGCGTGGGCATTCAACCAGGTGCAGGACCTGGCGCAGGTGCGGCAGTTCGTCGACTGGTGGATCGACGAACGGCAGGTGGCCTACGGTGACTTCGGTGGTGGCATTTCGGACGATTCCGACCTGACCCAGCAGTGGCCGGGGCTGGCCCTGATGGGCGTGCAGCCGGATCGATTGAACGCCTCGCTGACCGCGCTGTCCGACGCGGTGTACCGCAACGGCATGTTCAGCAACGGCTTGAGTACCATCGAGACCGACGAGCTGCATTCCTATGAGGAAGGCATCAACACCAACAGCGCCATGCTCTACCTCAACTGGGGCGATCCGCTGACGCTGGAACGCCTGATGGAAACGGTGAAGGCCTTCGACGAGCGCATCATCCTGCGCAACCCGCAGGGCCACCTGCTGTTCTCCAGCAACTGGTTCGGTGGCAACAAGGTCTACCGCGAACCGAACTGGCAGTGGCAGAAGCCGTATTCGTTCCCGGTGCTGCACCCGGCGTTCCTGCTGGGCCAGTACAACGCCGATCCCACCGGCCGCGGGCTGGTGATCGGCCTGGCCGATGGCTATCTGGCCCACGCAGGCAAGGACGACAAGGGACGCTTCACCCTGCCCAACGAGATCAACTGGGCCAGCGGTGCCACCCGCGGCGGCGAGTTGAACAACGGCTCCGGCAGTGGCGACACGATGCACACCTTCTGGGCGGCGTGGCGCTGGAGCGGCGATGCGAAGTACCTGCAGGCACTGGACTACCGCGTGGCCCGTGGCGGCCCGGGCGCACTGGCCAACCTGGGCGAAAACGTCGTGGACGTACTGGGCCGGCAACAGGACTGGTATCCGCTGCTGCGCGCCGAGGCCGACGCGGGAAAAACCGGCTTCGCCAGCCTGATGGCCTGGCAGGCCAGCGGCGACAGGTCATACATCGCCGCCCTGCATGCCGACGGCCTGCAGGCGAAAGTGCAGCGCGCGTACATGAACACCGAGGGCCACTGGTGGTCCGACCGCGTGGAAGCGCCCAGTGAATTCCTCCAGCGCGCACGCCTGGGTGGGATCGCGCTGAAGCGCAACCAGAGTTGGCCCGGCCACACCGTCAGCTGGCGCTTCGACCGCGATGGAGCGGCCGAACAGGTCGCCCTGCTGGTGCATGCGCCGTCGCGTGAACGTTTCACCGTTACCAGCTACAACCTGGGCACGCGCACCATCGGCGCCGACATGACCGGCTGGAACGTGGCCAGCGGGACCTGGCGGATACGCAGCGGCGTGGATGCCGATGGCGATGGCCACATCGACGGCACGCCCGCCGAACGCCGCGTACAGCTGGAAACCAGCGCTTCGGTGGCGCTGCAGTTCCGTCCCGGGCGTACCGAGGTGTTCGAGTTCGAACGCGTGTCCGAGGGAACACCGGTGGAAACACGGCCGGACCTGGGCGTGGGTCGCGGCGACGTACGCATCGACGGCAGCCAGCTGCAGGTGACCGTGCACAGCCTGGGCCATGTCGGCACCGGCGTGGCCGTAGCAATGCTGGAAGACGCGCGCGGTCGCGAGATCGCCCGCACGGACGTGCCGGCGCTGGGGGCACCCAGTGACCTGCAGCCGAAGACCGTGCAGGTCTGGCTGCCGTTGCCGGCCGGTGACCGCAGCGGCCTGCGCGTGCGCGTGGCGCTGGCCGACGGTGGCGAGGAAGTGACCCGGCTCAACAACGTGGTCGGCGTGCCGCGATGATGCCTGCATTACGCCGGGCGTGATCCGGCGTGGGTCAGGACGCCTCGGTCTCCAGCCGTTTCATCCGGCGCTGGTACCAGCCATCATCCAACGGCTCGAACACCGCGCTGCGTTCCATCACGCCCTCGTAGACATGCAGCGACACGGCCACGTCCGCGTCGCTGGCGTTGCACAGCGTGTGGTACTCGTGCGGCGGAATCAGGCTGCCGGCACTACCGCGGTGCCCGTACAGCGTGGGCTGGGCGGCAAAGCGATGACGTTCGCCATCCTGTTCAATCAGCGCATAGGGAGTGACGATCAGTTCGCCCTGCCAGACGCCTTCCACGCACCACATCGCATCGTGGTCGTGCAGCGGCGTGCCCTGGCCCGGGCCCCAGCACATGGCGATGACGCTGTAGCCCAGGGTCGGGCTGCGGTGCAGTTCACGGCGTGCGTAATGCCCTTCGACCGGGCGCCGCACGCAGGGGGGCAGCTGGATGGACGGATCGACGATGGCCTCGCGCAGCACCTGCTGCAGCGCACCGGTAATGGCCTCCGGCGTGCCCAGCATCACCGCGGCATCGATCGCAGCGAACAGCCGCTCCCGGCCGGTGAATGACGGTGGCAAGGACATCGTTCCCATGCCCCGACTCTAGCCGAGAGGGGTTAACAGAATGTTTGCACCGCGGTGTCATCACTGCGTGCCGCGCTGCACGAACGGTACTTTTGCATACAGCGCACGTTCGCCGGCACGAGGATCGTCCACCACGCCGCTCTGGCGATCAAACAGCATGGTCTGCCGCCGGGGCAGCGCGTAGGGGGGCCATTGCGGCATTCCGCGATGATTGGGGTCGCCGTTGCGCGCGAAGGCGATCAGTGCGTCGCTCATTGTCGCCGCCAGCGTATGCGCGTCCGCGCCGCCACCGGTGCGTGCGCCGGGCAGGCCGGCGTTGTCGAACACCAGCGGGATGTCCAGCGTGTGGAAGGCGCGCAGCCGGCCTTGCTCCACCGGTGAGCCCCAGTCCAGCTGGTAGGCCCAGGTGGGCGCGGCCCCGCTGGGCTGGCGCGCACGCGCTTCCAGCTCCTCCACTGCGCCGCGCCAGGAGCGTCCTGCGGTAGTGGCCGCGAAGAACACCTCCGAAGGCGTGTAATGCGGGTACAGGCGCCGGTACTCGGCGATCACCGTCTGCGGCAGCAGATCCACGAACTGCTGGCGTTGCAGCTGTGCCGGCAGCGTCTCCCAGGTCAAGGTGAAGTTGGCCGGATCGTTGCCGAGGAACGCACGGGTCTCGTCGCGCGTATTGCCGATGACCATCGGAATGCTGGCCGACTGCCGCGGCGCCTGCGGCCAGAACGGATGCACCGGAAGGGAGACTTCGTCCAGTACCGGCCCGAAGTACAGCGACGTGCTTTCCACCCGCGATGGATCGCGGGCACGGGTGGCTGCAAGCAGATCCGTGGCCGGGAGCCGCAGCAGGGCAGACAGGTCCTTTGCACCCACTGCCTCCATTGCGATGGCAGCGCGCTGCGCGGCGGCACGCGGGCCGGCCGCGGTGACCTGCTGCCCGCTCATCGTCCACGCGCGCTGGAACAGGCCGCGTGCCGCCGGCATCGCCATCAGCGTGGCGATCTTGGCGCCGCCCCCGGACTGGCCGAACACGGTGATGTTTCCAGCGTCACCGCCGAAGATCGCCGCGTGCTCGCGCACCCACTGCAGCGCCTGTACCAGGTCGAGCTGGCCGACATTCCCCGACGCGGCGTAGCGTGCGTCGCCAAGTGCGCCCAGGTACAGGTAACCGAAGGTGTTCAGCCGATGATTGAGGGTCACCACCACCACATCGCCGCGGCGGCACAGCGCACTGCCGTCGTACAGCGGATCGCTGCCGGAGCCGTTGTTGAACCCACCCCCGTGTATGTAGACCAGCACCGGGCGGCGGCCGCCATCCCCCAGTGCGGGGGTCCAGACGTTGAGGAACAGGCAGTCTTCGCTGCCGGGGCCTTCCGCGCCGCCCTGCGGTGCGGCCGCGCCATAGTCCAGTGCATCGGCGATCCCGTTCCATGCCGCTTCCCGGCGTGGTGGCTGGAAGCGATGGGTGCCGGTATCGGCGCCGTAGCGCACACCGCGGAATACCAGCACGCCTTGTTCATGCTGGCCGCGCAGGCGCCCCCCGCGCACGCGGACGATCGGCAGGCGTTCGTCGCGTGCACCGGGCATCGCCGCTGCCGGCAGTGCCACCAGCGTGGCCGTGGCCAGCGCCCAGCGCGCGCTGTCGCGCAGGAAACGGCGGCGCTGCAGATCGTCGGGTGCTCCCGTCATCGGCTGCGCTCCGCATCCTTTCCTGCTGTCAGCCATGCCTGCGCCAGCGCTGGCCACTGCGCCAGGGTGGAGCCGGGCTGCAGGCGCATGCCGAAGCCGTGGCCACCATGGGCGAACACATGCAGTTCGTGCTCGACGCCCGCCCTGACCAGCGCCTGCGCCATCACCTCGCTGTTGTGCACGCTGACCACGCGATCGTCGTTGGCATGGATCAGCATCGTCGGCGGCATGTCCGCACGCACGTGCTCCTGCACCGAGTACTGCGTCGCCAATGCGGGGTCAGGGCGCTCGCCCAGCAATCGCCCGCGCGAACCACTGTGCGCATGCGCGCCCATGTCGATGACCGGGTAGACCAGCACCACCCGTGCCGGGCGCGCGCTCAGCTGATCGATCGCATCGCGTGCGGGATAGACCGGCGCATCGAAGCCGGTGGCCAGCCGCGCAGCCACGTGGCCGCCGGCGGAAAAGCCCATGACCGCCACATTGTCCGCCTCCAGGCCGCGGCGCGCGGCCTGGTCGCGCACGACCCGCAGCGCACGCTGGGCATCGGCCAGCGCCGCCTGGCGGTCCCTGCCCGGCTGCGGCAGGCGGTAGCGAAGCACGAACAGGGTGAAGCCTGCCCGCTGCACCCAGTCCGGCACCAGCGCGCTGCCCTCCTTGTCGATTACCACCCGCTGGTAGCCGCCGCCCGGAATGACCAGCACCGCCTGCCCGTTCGGACGTGGCGGCGCGTGCACGATCATGTATGGCGCATCGATCCCGTCCACGAACCGGTCCGGATGGGCCGGATCGGGGCTGCGCTCAACCACCCGCGCCTTCCGTGCCGGAGCGCTCTGGCCAGGTACCTGGCCGTCCGGCCACAGCGGCAGGCGTTCGCCCCCCCCCCCCCCGGCAAGCCGCTGGCCGTCGCGCAGCGGGACGTCGCTGGCACGTGCCGGGGCAAGCGTCAACAGAACGCACAGGAACAGCACAAGAGGGGGTAGACGCATGGCGGACCGGGCTCCAGCGAAGGGTGGGCAGCGTGCCGCAGGCGCCCCGGAAGCGGGTGTGATGCGCTGCGGCTTGCGTGATGACACCGGTTTACCATATACACCTCCTGCAGACGCTGTCGATGGGCAGTGCAACAACGCAGAGGGAGACCGTTCTTGAGCAACGAACACGGCACACAGGGGCAAAGGCCGGCGCCGGACGGTGCAGCCGCCATCGCCCGCGCCTTCACCGATGCACGCCGCGCAGGCAAGGCCCTGCCCGCGTTCCCCGGAGAGATCCCCGTCGATCTGGTGGCTGCCTACCACGTGCAGGACCAGGCCATTGGCCTGTGGAGCGATACGGTGGTCGGCTGGAAGGTGGGTTACATCGCTGCCGAGCGCCGCGACGGCTCCGGCGATGAGCGCCTGCTGGGGCCGATCTTCAAACGTCAGCTCTGGAATGATACCGGTGGAACAGCCGACATCCCGGTCTTCGTCGGGGGCTTCGGCGCAGTCGAAGCAGAGTACGTGCTGGAGCTGTTGGAGGACGCGCCGGCCGGACAGCTGGACTGGTCCCCGGAACAGGCCGAAGCGCTGCCTGCGCGCCTCTATATCGGCGTGGAAGTGGCCAGCAGCCCGCTGGCCACCATCAACGAACTTGGTCCGCGCGTGGTGGTGTCCGACTTTGGCAACAACAACGGCCTGGTGCTGGGCCCGGAGATCGTCGACTGGACCGCACGCGACGAAAACTCGCTGCGTGCCGAGACACTGATCGAAGGTGAGGTGGTCGGCACCGGTGGCGCCACCCGCCTGCCCGGTGGCCTGCGCGCGGCCTATGCCTTTGCGCTGTCCCGTTCGGCCCTGCGTGGCCGGCCGCTGCGCAAGGGCGACCTGATCGCCACCGGCAATGCCACCGGCATCCACGATATCGAGGCAGGACAAACGGCGCTGGTGCGCTTTGCCGGCTTCGGTGACATTGCCTGCCGGGCCGTGCCCGCGGGATGACCGCGGGGCTGCCCTGGTGAACACGCGCGGGAGGGCGCAGATGATCACACGACGTAACTTCCTGGCCGGTGGCGCTGCTGCCCTGGCCACCCCGATGCTCGCCGCCTGTGGCCGCGGGCCGGGCGGCGATATGGCCGGTGGCGCGCTGTTGACCGCCACCGACGTGCATGTGGCCGACTACCCTACCGTCACCGCGGTGAAGTGGATCGGCGAAACGCTGCAGCGCGAAACCAACGGTCGCCTGCGCCTGCGTCAGTACCACTCCGGCCAGCTGGGCCGCGAATCCGAGGCGATCGACATGGCGCGCTTCGGCGCCATCGATATCACCCGCGTGTATGCCGGTGCGCTGAACAATGCCTTTCCGCTGACCCAGGCGCTGTGCCTGCCCTACGTGTTCACGTCGGTGGCGCACCAGCGTGCCGCGCTGGATGACGGTGTGGCCGAAGCCGTGCTGCGCGGCTTCCAGGGCCGCGGCCTGGTCGGCCTGGCGATCTACGATTCCGGTGCACGCTGCTTCTACAACACCAAGCACCCCATCGTTTCGCCCAAGGACCTGCACGGCCTGAAGCTGCGCGTCGCCTCATCGGACATCTTCATCCAGCTGATGCGCCTGCTCGGCGCCAACCCGACGCCGATGTCGCTGGGCGACACGTTCTCCGGGATGGAAACCCACATGATCGACGGCGCCGAGAACAACATGCGCAGCTTCCATTCCAGCCGCCACTTCGAAGCGGCGCACTACTGGTCGCAGAGCGACCATTCGTACGCGCCGGATGTGTTGCTGATGTCGCGCGCCAGTTTCGAACGCCTGTCGCCTGACGACCGCCAGCTGCTGCTGCAGACCGCGCGCGCGTCGGTGAAGGTGATGCGCGAGCAGTGGGATGCGTCGGAGGACGCCGCACGCCGCGCCGTGCTGGCCTATGGGGTGAAAGCCAACGAGGTGGACATGCCCGCCTTCCGCACCGCCGCCCAGCCGCTGCTGCAGCAGTACCTGCAGCAGCCGGAGATCGCCGCGCTGGTCGACCGCATCCGCGCCGCCTGAGGACACTGCCATGATTGAGACGACGACGCCCGCCACCGGGCCTGGCCAGCGCCTGCTGGACCGCATCGCCGACATCGCCATCTACGGCGCCGTTGCTGCCCTGCTGGGGCTGGTGGTGGTGCAGGGCTGGCAGGTGTTCGCGCGCTACGTGATCAACGATTCGCCCAGCTGGACCGAGCCGGTCACGCTGCTGCTGCTGGCCACGGCGATGAGCCTGGGTGCCGCCTGCGGTGTGCACACCAACCGCCACTTCGGCTTCTTCCTGCTGCATGCCTACCTGGGCCCCGGCCTGCGCCGTGCGGTGGACGTGCTGGTGCAGCTGGTGGTGGCGGTGCTGGGAGGCTTCATCGCCTTCTGGTCGGGTGATCTGCTGCTCGACGGCCTGGACATCAAGACCGCCGGCGCCGATCTGCCGCAGAGCATCAACTACCTGCCACTGGCGGTGGGCGGCGGGCTGATGCTGCTGTTCGCGCTGAACCGTGCGTGGAACGCGCTGCAGGCCCGCGCCACCGGCGCCGAAGACGCTGAAGGAGATCGTTGATCCATGGGTATCACCATCCTGTTCTCCGTGTTTGCCGTGCTGCTGCTGCTCGGCGTGCCGGTGGCCTACGCGCTGGCCGCTGCTGCGCTGGCCACCCTGCTCTACCTGGATATCCCCAGCATCGTGCTGGTGCAGCAGATCTCGGCCGGTACCGGCTCGGCCTCGCTGATCGCCATTCCGTTGTTCATCTTCGCGGGCGAGATCATGATGCGCGGCGGCATCTCCGAGCGCCTGATCGCCCTGGCCTCGTCGCTGGTGGGGCGCTTGCGCGGTGGCCTCGGCCAGGTCTCGATCCTGTCCTCGCTGTTCTTCGGCGGCGTGTCCGGCTCGGCCATCGCCGACGTTTCGGCGGTCGGCGGCACGATGATCCCGCAGATGGTCAAGCGCGACTACGACCGCGATTTCGCCGTCAACGTCAGCATCACCGCCGCGCTGGTGGCGCTGCTGGTGCCTCCGTCGCACAACCTGATCCTGTTCTCCGCTGCCGCCGGCGGGGGCCTGTCCATCGCCGACCTGTTCGCCGCCGGCATTGTCCCTGCGCTGCTGATGACGCTGGCGCTGATGGTCACCGGCTATGTGGTCGCACGTCGCCGCGGCTATGGCGTGGAGGTCTTTCCCGGCTGGCGCGCCGTGGCCCTGCGCATCGTCTCCGCCCTGCCCGGCCTGGGCCTGGTCGCGCTGATCTTCATCGGTATCCGTGCCGGCATCTTCACCGCAGTGGAAAGCGCGGCGATCGCCGTGGTCTACGCCTTGCTGGTGACCACCGTGCTGTACCGGCAACTGCGCTGGCGCGAGTTCTTCGACACCGTCATCCACGCTGCGCGCAGCACGGGCGTGATCCTGTTCGTGATCGCCACCGCTGCCGTGTTTGGCTGGCTGCTGGCCTACCTGCAGGTGCCCGCGGCCGCCGTCGAGTTCCTGCAGTCGTTCGCGCACAGCCAGTTCATGGTGCTGCTGATGATCGTGGTGATGCTGCTGCTGCTGGGCACCTTCATGGACCTGGCGCCGATGATCCTGATCTGCACGCCGATCTTCCTGCCGGTGGCCCGCGCCTACGGCATCGATCCGATCCACTTCGGCCTGGTGCTGGTGCTCACCGGTGGCCTGGGTCTGGTCACGCCCCCGGTGGGCTCTGTGCTGTTCATCGGCACGGCCATCGGCAAGATCAGCGTGGGCCAGAGCATGCGCACGATCTGGCCGTTCTGGTTCGCCGCGCTCGCCGTGCTGCTGGTCGTGGCCTTCTTCCCCTCACTGTCGTTGTGGCTGCCCGCCGCGCTGCGCGGCTGAGCCACAAGGAGACTGCCATGCGTGCACTGTGTATCGCCGCCACCATCACTCTGCTTGTGCTGTTGCTGCCGGCACGGCCTGCACCCGCGGCGGAGCCCGCGCGCGCCCCGGCGCAGTGGGCGCGGGGGCTGGAACACCAGCGCCAGGCGGACCGGGGTGATGGCACGTTCCTCAATCCGGTGCTGGCCGGTGACCATCCGGATCCCTCGGTGCTCAAGGACGGGGACGATTACTACCTCACGCTGTCGTCGTTCGACGCCTACCCCGGCCTCCCGATCTGGCACTCGCGCGACCTGGTGAACTGGCAGCCGCTGGGACATGCGGTCACCCGCAACGTGGGGGCGATCTGGGCGCCGGACATCGTCAAGCATCGGGGGCGCTACTTCATCTACTTCCCGGCCCGCACCGGCGAGCGCCGCAGCAACTTCGTGGTCTGGGCCGATGACATCAAGGGCCCGTGGAGCGCGCCGATCGACATCGGCCTGGGTGGCTACATCGATCCCGGCCATGCAGTGGGTGAAGACGGCAAGCGCTACCTGTTCCTCAGTGGCGGTGATTACGTGCAGCTGGCCGACGACGGGTTGAGCGTGGTCGGCACGCCGAAACACGTCTATGACGGCTGGCGCTACCCGCAGGACTGGGACGTTGAGGCCTACGCGCAGGAAGGCCCGAAGATCCACGTCCGCGACGGCTGGTACTACATGACCACGGCAGTGGGCGGCACCGCCGGTCCGCCGACCGGGCACATGGTGATCACCGCGCGCTCGCGTTCGATCCACGGACCATGGGAGAACGCGCCCAACAACCCGATCACGCGCACGCAGTCGGCGGCCGAGCCCTGGTGGTCACGCGGCCACGCCACGGTGATCGAAGGGACCGATGGACGCTGGTGGATGATGTACCACGGGTACGAGAACGGCTTCTGGACGCTGGGTCGGCAGGCCCTGCTCGAACCGATCGAATGGACCGCTGACGGCTGGTTCCGGGCCACGGGCGGAGACCTTGGTCAGCCACTGCGCAAGCCGGCCGGACAGGCGCTGTCGCCGCATGGCATGGCGCTGTCGGATGATTTCCGCGGCAGCACGCTTGGCCCGCAGTGGGCGTTCTTCAACCCGGCGCAGGATGAGTACCGCCGGCTGGGTTTCAGTGGCAACGGCCTTGTCCTGCAGGGCAAGGGCAGCACGCCGCGCGACGCCTCGCCGCTGACCACCATCGCCGGCGACCGGGCCTATCAGTTCGAGGTGGAGATGGAGATCGCCCCCGGTGCCGTGGGCGGCGCGCTGCTGTTCTACAGCGACCGGCTGTACGCGGGCGTGGGCAGCAACGGCGAGTCGTTCATCATGCATCGCTACGGCGAGGAGCGCCCTGCCCGACCGGCCCCGGGCCGCGGCGGCCGGCTGTGGTTGCCGGGTGACCAACAACCGCCACATCGTCACCTTCCACTCCAGCACCGACGGGCACACTTGGCAGAAGTATCCGGTTCAGATGGAAGTGTCCGGTTACCATCACAATGTCGCGGGCAGGTTCCTGGCGTTGAAGCCGGCGCTGTATGCGGCCGGCGACGGTGCGGTAACCTTCCGCAACTTCCGCTACCGCGCGCTGGACTGAGCGCGGAGCCGGAATCCCCAGACTTACCGGGTTCAAAACATGTCAGTGCGCAACAAGAACGATGCCGCTACGCCGGCATTGGCGAAGGGCAAGGCAGCCACCATCAACGACATCGCGCGACTGTCGGGTGTATCCAAGAAAACGGTTTCAAGAATCATCAACAACTCGCCACTGGTGCGCAAGGACACGCGCGACAAGGTGGAAGCGTTGATGCGTGAAGTGGGCTACACGCCCGATCCACTGGCCCGCGGGCTGGCGTTCCGCCGCTCCTTCCTGATCGGCATGGTCTACGACAACCCCACCGCGCAGTACATCGTGGACATGCAGTACGGCGCGCTGGATGCATTGCGTGGATCCAGTTTCGAGCTGGTGGTGCATCCCTGTGACAGCCGCAGCCCCGGCTACATCGAAGGCGTGCGTCGCTTCGTGCAGCAGCAGAAGCTGCACGGCGTGATCCTGGTGCCGCGTGCCTCGGAAGACCAGGCGCTGGCGGACATGCTCGATGAGATCGGCTGCCGGTTTACCCGCGTGGCAGCGCTGCCGCTGGACGAAAGCTCGCAGATGGTGGTTACCCATGACCGCGATGGTGCGGCCGAAGCCGCCGACTACCTGCTCTCGCTCGGCCACCGTGACATTGCCCTGGTGACCGGTCCCAGCGCCTACCGTTCGGCCCATGAACGTACCGCCGGCTTCATCGACGCACTGTCGCAACGCGGTATCGAGTTGCCGAAGGACCGCATCATCGAGGCCGGCTACACCTTCGAATCCGGTGTCGCCGCTGCCGAGAAACTGCTGCTGGGCAAGCGCCGCCCGACCGCCATCTTCACCGGCAACGATGAAATGGCCGCCGGTATCTACAAGGTGGCGCTGCGCGCGGGCATCAACATTCCGCGCCAGCTGTCCATTGTCGGCTATGACGACAGCCCGCTTGCCTCGCGCCTGTGGCCCTCGCTGACCTCGGTGCGCCGGCACACGCGCGATACCGGACGCACCGCCGCGGCGATGCTGATCCAGCCCGAAGGCCAGGCCGCGCTGCCCATTGCCAGCGTGCGGCCGCACCTGATCGTCCGCGATTCCTGCCAGCCGCCGGAGGATTGATCCCCAAGGATCAATCCTGCAGGTCACGACCTCTGGTCGTGACACGCCCCTGCCCCATCCACCCGATCCACCGCGCCCTGGCCGGGCCATCCCGGCATCGTGCGACGCAAAATGACACCGGTTTCCTGTCTGGCTAGAATTGACCGTGAACCGCGCCGGGGCCGACCCGTCGGCCCGCCCCCCGCTCTGGAGACGCCATGTACAGCAAGACCCATTACGCCACCCATCCCGATGCCATCCACGGTGCCAGCAACGACCAGCTGCGTGACCTGTACCTGCTCGATGGCCTGTTCAACGCCGGTGCGGTGACCCTCAAGTACACCCACTACGAGCGCTTCGTGATTGGTGGCGCCGCCCCGGTGGACGCACCGCTTGCGCTGCCGACCCAGACCGAACCCGCTTCGGCCGCAGGCCACCCGTTCCTGGAGCGCCGGGAACTGGGCGTGATCAACGTCGGCAGCGGCACCGGTACGGTCACCGTGGATGGCACCGGCTACACGCTGGGTCCGAAGGACGGTCTGTACGTGGCCATGGGCAGCAAGGAGGTCGTGTTCGCCTCGCAGGACGCCGCCAACCCCGCCCAGTTCTATCTGGCCTCGACCCCGGCCCATGCCCGCTTCGAAACCAGGCAGCTGTCCATCAAGGACGCCGTTGCACTGGACCGCGGCGCGCTGGAAACCAGCAACGAGCGCACCATCTACCAGTACATCGTGCCGGCCACCTGCCAGTCCTCGCAGCTGCTGCTGGGCCTGACCGTGCTCAAGCCGGGCAGCGTGTGGAACACCATGCCGCCGCACCTGCACGACCGTCGCAGCGAGGTCTACTTCTACTTCGACCTGGGTGACAGCGACCGCGTCTACCACTTCATGGGCGAGCCGGCCGCGCAGCGTCACATCGTGATCCGGAACAACGAAGCGGTAGTGTCGCCGCCGTGGTCGATCCACATGGGCGCCGGCACCAGCAACTACGCCTTCATCTGGGCGATGGGTGGCGAGAACCTGGACTACACCGACATGCACGTGCTGGACATCTGCCAGCTCAAGTAAGCCCGCCTGGCCGCCGCGCACCGTGTGCCGGCCGTCGACACCGCTCGTCTCTATCAAGGAACGCATACGCAATGGCTAATCCCTTCAGCCTGGAAGGCAAGGTCGCTCTGGTAACCGGTGGCAATACCGGTCTGGGCCAGGGCATCGCCGTGGCACTGGCCGCCGCTGGTGCCGACGTCGCCGTGGCCGGCATCGCCCCGCCCACCGATACCATCGAAAAGATCACCGCGCTGGGCCGCCGCTGCCTGGCCATCGAAGCCAACCTGATCAGCATCGAGCCGGTGGCGCGCGTGGTCCGCGAGACCATCGAAGGCTTGGGCGGGTTGGACATCCTGGTCAACAACGCCGGCCTGATCCGCCGCGCCGATGCGGTGGACTTCAGCGAGCAGGACTGGGACGACGTGATGAACGTCAATCTCAAGTCCGCGTTCTTCATTTCGCAGGCCGCCGGCCGCCACTTCATCGAACAGGGCCACGGCAAGATCATCAACATCGCTTCGATGCTGTCCTTCCAGGGCGGTATCCGCGTGCCGTCGTACACCGCCAGCAAGAGCGGCATCGCCGGCATCACCCGGCTGCTGGCCAACGAGTGGGCGGGCAAGGGCATCAACATCAATGCCATCGCCCCGGGCTACATGGCCACCGACAACACCGCCCAGCTGCGCGCCGACGAAGCGCGCAACAAGGCGATCCTGGAGCGCATCCCGGCCGGTCGCTGGGGCACGCCGGATGACCTGGCCGGTGCGGCGGTGTTCCTGGCCTCGTCGGCGTCGGATTACATCAACGGCGCCGTGCTGCCGGTCGATGGTGGCTGGCTGGCGCGCTGACGCGTGATCCGCGGTAGTGCCGGCCGCTGGCCGGCGTCCTGGCAATGCTTCCGCCGTTCATGAGGTTGCCGGGCAGCGGCCGGCACTACCGGAGACCGGACATGCGCACCCTGTTGCCTTTGTTGTTGCTGCTGTCGTGCACCACCGCGCAGGCGGCGCCCGTGCGGGTCTTCATTGCCGGTGACTCCACTGCGGCCGCATACGGCCCCGAGCGCGCGCCGCAGGCCGGCTGGGGCCAGGCGCTGCAGAGCTACCTGGACCCGGCGCGCTTGGAGGTGCACAACCACGCCAAGGGCGGGCGCAGCACGCGCAGTTTCATCGAGGAAGGGCGCCTGGAGGCCATCGCCGCCGAGCTGCGCCAAGGCGACGTGCTGCTGATCCAGTTCGGCCACAACGATGCGAAGTTCGAAGACCGCACGCGCTACACCGATCCGGACAGCGACTACCCACGCCTGCTGATGCGTTACGTACAGGTGGCCCGCGCAAAGGGCGCCACGCCGGTGCTGGTCACG
The DNA here is from genome assembly GCF_001499715.1 of Stenotrophomonas thermophila. Classification (NCBI taxonomy): domain Bacteria; kingdom Pseudomonadati; phylum Pseudomonadota; class Gammaproteobacteria; order Lysobacterales; family Lysobacteraceae; genus Stenotrophomonas; species Stenotrophomonas thermophila. Next base: position 105,641 of record NZ_CVIW01000062.1, read on the forward strand.
CCGGTGGCGCGGCTGCTGTACGACTTCGGTTCACTGCTGGATACGCATGGCCGCTACACGCAGTCGATGAAGGCGTTGGCCGCGCGCGAGCAGATTGCGCTGATTGATCTGAATGACCGCAGCATGCGCTGGATCCGCGCGCTGGGTGAGGAGGGCGCGCGACCCTACTTCCTGTTCGTGCCCGAACAGAACAAGGCCGACGGCACCCATTTCAGCGTGGCCGGCGCACATGCGGTGGCCTGCCTGGTATTGCGCGAGGCGGTGCCGCTGCTACCCGCGCTGCAGCCGGCGCTGGTGCGGGATATCGACTGCGACGTGGTGGCGGAAGGGCAGGGTAGCGACCCAGCCCTGCCCTCGCAGGTGGTGCACGAAGACAGTGTTGTGCGCACGCAAGCAGGCCCGCACGGCGGTGCCGGCCCGACCACGGCGTATCCGTTCTTCGCCGATGCCGAAGGGCTGCCGTTCGTGCTGCGCAAGCGTGTGCTGCACAAAGGCGCGGGCATCGGCCTGCATCCGCAGCACAAGGACGAGATCTATTACATCGTGAGCGGGCAGGGCAGTTATGTGCTGGATGGCAGGCAGTACGACGTGCACGCCGGGCACGCGCTGCTGACCCGCAAGGGCAGCCGCCATGCGCTGCAGCAGGTGGGTGAGGAGGATCTGGTGGTGCTGCTGGTGTACCCGCGCTGATTGAAACGCAGCCGAGCATGGGCTCGGCTCTACAGAACAGCGCCGGCGTGCATGGTCATCGTCGTTCGACAGGCTCCGGGCCGAAGTGCTTCAGCCCCAACCTGGCCAGGTCTTCCGGTCGCTCGAAATAGGCTTCGTCGAAGGCGTGCAGCGCCTCCTGCTCCTGTTCGGTCATCGCGCCGTACAGGTCGGTCAGTTGCTTGACCGCCGGGTCATCTTCCAGCCGGTCGACCAGCCCCCGCATGCCGGCCAGGATCGCGTGGGTCTTCGCCGCGCCCATCGCCTGCAGCGCACGCAACGCCAGCTGGCAGGTCGGGTCGCCCCAGTTGCACAGGAACTGCATGAAGCCGCCGTTGTTGATGTCGGCCTCCATGCGCCACAGCGCCACCAGCTGCTGGTCTTCGTCGGACAGCGCATCCAGCGTCCACGCGGCTGCCTTCAGTCGCGCCAGCGCGGCCTCGTAGCGGTCTTCCCAGACCTGGTTGAGGATATCGACCACGCCCGCCTCGCGCGCCGGCAGCAGGGCCGGCCAGTTCACGCCCAGGCCATCGGCGGTGGCGACCCACCGCGCGCGTTGCCCTGCATCGGCTTCGAACAACGCGGGTACCCAGCGCAGCGGCTGGCGGGTACGGCGGCCATCGGCCAGGGTCAGCAGGATGAAGTCGTCGTCGAAAGCGACATCGGTTACGCGCAGCGAAGCAAATGCATCAGTCATGCCGTGCAGGATACCCGCGCGGCAGCGCGCATCACACGTCGCCGCCGTCCGCCCAGCCTTCACCCGTGCCGGCCTGGAACACGTGGTCGTCAGCCTGCACGTCACCGGCAGGCAGGTGCGCCTGGTCGGCCAGTGCCGCGTAGATCGGGGTGAAGTCCGGCGACGTCGCCTGCATCAGCTGTTCAAAGCTGTCGATGACGAAGTAGGTCTTCTGGAAGGTGTCGATGCGGTACTTCGTTCGCATGATCCGCTGCAGGTCGAAACCGATGCGGTTGGGTGCGGCCGATTCCAGCGAGTACAGCGACTCGCCCTTGGACGACACGATGCCGGCACCGTAGATGCGCAGGCCGTCGGGCGTGTCGATCAGGCCGAACTCCACCGTGTACCAGTACAGGCGGGTGAGGTTCTGCAGCGCGTCCGGGCCGATCGCGTGGGCTTTGACGCCGCCACGGCCATAGGCCTCCATGTAGTCGGCGAACACCGGGTTCATCAGCAGCGGCACGTGGCCGAACAGGTCGTGGAACAGGTCCGGCTCGGCGATGTAGTCGATCTGGTCCGGGCGACGGATCCACCAGGTCACGGGAAAGCGGCGGTTGGCCAGGTGGTCGAAGAAATCCAGTTCCGGCAGCAGGCCTTCGACGCCGACCAGGGTCCAGCCGGTGGCCGCGCCCAGCACTTCGTTGAGCTGGTCGAAGCGCGGAATCATGTGCGCGTTCATGCCCATCTCGTCCTGCGCGTCCAGGAATTCCTGGCAGGCACGTCCGACCAGCAGCTCGCGCTGGCGCTGGTACAGCGTGCTCCAGGTGGCGTGGTCGTCGGCGCTGTAGGTGTCCCACGGCTGCTCGACGAGCGCGGTGGTGTACACCGGCACGTAGCCCTTGTCGGTCTGCTGGTGTTCGACGCGGCGGGGCTGGGCGAGGTCCATGGGGCACTCCTTGAAGGGATAGCCACGATGCTAGGGCAGGGCGCGCGCAACAGGGTTGCAAAAGTTGCGCCGATTGGCATTGTTGGCGCAATATCCTTGCGCAGTCACCATGTTGCGGAGCAGCAATGGCCGGAGAAGTCCAGTTTGATCGCACGGATATACGCCTGCTGGCTGAAATCCAGCGGGATGGGCGTGCCACCAACGCGGAGCTGGCGACACGGGTGAACCTGTCGCCCTCGGCCTGCCTGCGCCGCCTGCAGCGGCTGGAAAGCGAGGGCGTGATCGTCGGCTACGGCGCGCGGCTGGAGCCGCGGCAGCTGCGCCTGGGCCTGCAGGCCTTCGTGCGCGTGCAGTTGGAAAAGCACGACCAGGCCGCCATCGGCCACTTCGTGGACAGCGTGCAGGGCTGGGACGAGGTGGTGGCCTGCCATGCGCTGACCGGCGACATGGACTACCTGCTGCACGTCTACGTGCGCGACCTGGAGCACTTTTCGCACTTCCTGCTGGACCGCCTGCTCAACGCCGGCGGCGTGGCCGACGCCAATTCCAGCTTCGTGCTGCGCACGGTGAAGGGTTTCCAGGCATTGCCGTTGTCGCAGCTGGAATGAGCGCTGCGGCGATTTGACGCGGCCGGGCGGGTAGCCGAGCATCACCGCCCTGCGCGCGCCGCAGCGTTCCTTTCCGGTTCCACGCATGTCCGAACTCCAGCACCCGGTGCCCACCACCATCTTCCTGCCGCTGCAGCGCAAGTCGCTGGCACGTTACATCGCTCACGGCACGCCGCCGCAGACGGCAGTGGAGCAGGCCGGGCTGATGGCCGCGCAGTTGTGCCGGACGCGCGGCCATCCACCGGCCGAGATCGAACGCCTGCTGCATGATGCCTGCGCGCTGTTTGCCGGCAACGAAGGCGCCGCCGCGCAGCTGGCCGGCCCCGGTGGCGGAGGCCAGCCGGAGCTGGATGCCTGGCTGACCGCATTGGCCGCCCACGGCGTGCTGCTGGCGCCGGCGCAGATCCTGCAGGACGTCATCGCGCAGTCGCCATCGGAGTATCCGGGCCTGGCCCTGCAGCAGGCCTGCCAGGAAACCCTGACCGAGCATGAGATCCGCTTTCCCGCCACCTTTTCCAGTGACGAGGCGCTCACGCAGGACGACGTTGCGGCCGAGGATGCGCGGGCGATCGAACACCATGGCCTGTATACCTCCGAGCAGGCCCGCGTGCTGCGCGCCATCGCCGCCAACCCCGATGAACTGATCGACCTCGATGGCTATGCCGGCACCGGCAAGAGCCACCTGGTGCTGGCGCTGATGGAGGCGCGGCCGGGCCGCTACACCTACGTGGCGCCCTCGCGTGGGCAGGTGGAAGCCTTCCGCGCCCGCGTGCCGGCCAGCACCGCGGTGCGCCTGCTGACCCAGATCGAGTTCGCCAACCGCCTGGCCCAGCACGCTGCGCGCAGTGGCCGGACCGGAGGCTTCGTTGCCAGCTACCGGCGCAGCACCCGTACGCCGCGCGAGATTGCCGGCCGCATCGGCCTGCAGGGCATCGGTGGGCGCAGCCCGGAGCAGGTGCTGCTTATCGCGTTCGAGGCCATCAACCGCTGGTGCGCATCGTCGGCACCGGGCCTGGCGTTCCAGCATTTCGACCGTTCGGTGCCCGCCGCGATGCTCGACGTGTCACCGTACATGGCGGCTGCCGAGCACGTCTGGCGCTGCATGTTCGACGCCGAGCTGCAGCGGGGCACGCTGCTGAGCCTCAGCCCGGCGCACATCGGCAAGTGGCTGGCGCTGCGCGGCGCCCCCCCGCCGCTGGACATGGGCATGCTGCTGGTGGACGAGGCGCATGACCTCAGCCCGTCGTGGAAGCAGTTGCTGGCCGGCCATGCGCCGGGCGTGGTCAGTCTGGGCGATCCGCATCAGTGCCTGTCCGGCACGGTGCCGCGCTGGGGCGCGTCGAAGGTGCTGGAAATGCACCAGTCGGTGCGCCAGGGCAACCAGGTCGAGGGCCTGGTCAACCAGACCCTGGCGCTGGATGGACTGGGCCAGGACAGTGGGCCGTTCGTCGGTGCCGCCGACCGCGCCACCGGTGTGCTGCATTACCGCCACTGGGCGCAGGTACCAAGCGAGGGCCTGCGCATCCATGGCAGCGTCGCCGATCTGGCCCTCGATGCGGCGCAGCTGCAGGCGCTCGGGCTGCGGCCCTACCTGCATCCGGCATCGCTGCGCGCGCTGCGCGGTGTGTTGCAGCGCCCGCTGGATGCGTGGCGCCGTCGCCACGCCAGCGCATCGGACCCGGAGTGGGAGCGCTTCCTGGCCACGCAGGCCGACGAAGGGCAGGGCGCGCTGGTCGAACTGTTTGCGTCTGCCGATCGGGTGCAGTCACTGCTGCAGGCGCTCGACGACCAGGACACGCCCGCTGAAGGGCGGGTGGCGCTGTGCCTGGCCGAACACGCGAAGAACCTGCAGTTCGACGTGGTCTCGCTGTCACCCGGTTGTTTCCGTGCGGGGCAGGGTGGGCGCATCTGGCACAACCCGGTGCGCGCGGTCTATCTGGCGCTCACCCGTGCGCGACGCCAGCTGCATGTACCGGCCGATGGCATGGAGCAGCTGCAGCACACGGCGGCACTGCAGGAGCAGGCCCGCCAGATGCGCAGGCGCGAACGGCAGCAGGCCAGTGGCTACCGGCCCGCGCGCTAGAACGCGCGTCGCTGTCTGGCAGCGGCACGCCGGTTCAGGTCAGCACTTGTCCTTGCGGCCCATCAGCCTGCCCAGGCGCGAGGGTTCCTCGCACTTCGGTGCAGCCACCGGGGCCGGTGCCGCTGCGGCGGCACGTGCACGCTGCAGTTGCTGGATCTTCGCTCGAATCTGCGGCATCGCCGCCATTGCGGCCTTCTCGCCTTCCAGGATCGCGGTGCCGCGCTGGCTGAAATCGGCGGCGCCGATGTCCAGCACCTTCGGGCGGATGACGATGTCGGCGCGCGCCAGTTCCTGTTCGCCCAGGCGCTGGCCCATGATCGAGATGGACTGGTTGACGATGCCCAGCATGTCGGTCGGCGCCTTGCCGCTGGCCTTGCTGGAGATGTCCACGGCGATCACGAAGTCGGCGCCGAGCTGGCGCGCGGCATCCACCGGCACCGGGCTCACCACGCCGCCATCGATATAGTTGCGGCCACCAATCTTCACCGGCTCGAACACACCGGGAATGCTGCTGGACGCGCGCACGGCCTGGCCGACGTTGCCGCGCACGAAGATCGCGCGTTCGCCGGTTTCCAGCTGGGTGGCGACGGCGGCGAACGGCTTCTTCAGGCGCTCGGCCGGACGGTTGGCAACCTGCTCGTTGACGTAGTCCTGCAGCTTCTGGCCCTGCACCAGGCCACCGGAGAACAGGCGCACGTCGCGGATGCTCGCTTCGTCCAGCGCCACTGCCTTGCTCTGCATCTGGAAGGCGTCCATGCCGCTGGCATACAGCGCGCCGACCACGCTGCCGGCACTGGTACCGGACACCACGGCCGGTTCGAAGCCGTTGGCCTCCAGCATCTTGATCACGCCGATGTGGGCGAAGCCCTTGGCTGCGCCACCGCCGAGGGCGATACCGATCTTCACCGGCTTGGCCTGCGGTACCACGGTTGGCGCCGGCGGCGGCGCAGGGCGGACCGGGTCGCCACCGCAGCCGGCCAGCAGGCCGATCAGGGCGACGGACAGCAGCATGCGGGATCGGAACAGGCTCATCGGCAGTGCGCTCGCGGCGCCGGATTCAGGAAAGGGCGCCAGCATACCGAAGGTGCCGCAGGGCGGGCAGGGTAGGTCGGCCCGCCCATTCATCGGATGCTTCGGGTAGTGCCGGCCGCTGGCCGGCACCCTCGTGAAACAGCCGGCCAGCGGCCGGCACTACCGCGAGGCGGTCAGAACCGGTTGTCGCCGTCCAGCATCCGGCCCAGGCCGCCCAGCACCGAGCCTTCGCCGCGGTTCTGGCCGCCGCCCTGCGGCGCGGCCATCCACATGCGGCCGGCCAGGCGCGAGAACGGCAGCGACTGCAGCCAGACCTTGCCTGGACCGGTCAGCGTGGCCAGGAACACGCCTTCGCCGCCGAACAGCATGCTCTTGATGCCTGCAACACGGCGCACGTCCATGTCCACGGTGGGGTGGTAGGCCACCACGCAGCCGGTATCCACGTCCAGCCGCTCACCCGCGGCCAGTTCGCGCTCGACCACGCAGCCGCCGGCGTGGATGAACACCCAGCCGTCGCCCTCCAGCTTCTGCATGATGAAGCCTTCGCCGCCGAACAGGCCGGTCATGATCCTGCGCTGGAACTGCACGCCGATCTGCACGCCGCGCGCGCCGGCCAGGAAGCTGTCCTTCTGGCAGATCAGGCGGCCGCCGTGCTGGTCCAGCTTCATCGCCAGCACCGTGCCCGGGTAGGGCGCGGCGAAGGCGACCTTGCCCTTGCCGTGGCCGCTCTGGGTGTAGACGGTGGCGAACAGGCTCTCGCCGGTCAGCACGCGCTTGCCGGCGGCCATCACCTTGCCCATGAAGCCGCCGCCCTGGTCGCCGTTGGCGGCGCCGAACACCGTGTCCATCTGCACGGTGGCGTCCTTGAACATCAATGCGCCGGCCTCGGCAATGGCGCTCTCGCCGGGGTCGAGCTCGATCTCCACGAACTGCATTTCATGGCCGACGATGCGGAATTCGATGTCGTCGGCGCGGCCGCTGGCGGAGGGGACCGGCGGCGGGCTGTTCGGCATGCCCGGGGCCGCAGATTGCAGTTCGGGCACCTCGGCAATCGAGGTCCATCCGCTCATGCCCTGGCACCAGGCCAGCGCGCGCGGGTTGGCCTGCGCATAACGGCGCGCAGCCTGGTCATCAAGCGGGCCGATACGCTCGGCCTGGGCGGAGGCATGGAAATACCACTGGGTCATCGCGGCGGCTCCGCAGGGCTGGAAACCCCCGAGTCTAGCGAGGGCGCCCGGGCCGGGGCGACAGGCCCATGAACGGCGGGCATTTGCGGGGCAGGTGCTGTATTGCAACAATTATCTGGTAGCGCCGTTTTACCACCCCTCCAAACACAGCCTACCGCCATGTCCCCGACCCGTACTTCCCGTGGCCGCCTTCCGGTCGCGCGCCCCCTCGTTGCCGCTCTTTCCGCCCTGCTGCCGCTGGTTGCGGCCGCCCAGGAAACTCCCGCTGCCAAGGATCCGGTTGCCCTCGATGCCCTGCAGGTGACCGCGCAGCGGCGCGTCGAGAACGCCAAGGACGTACCGGTCGCACTGAGCGCGATCCAGGGCGAGAAGCTGGATGTGCTCGGCTCGGCCGGCGATGACATCCGCTTCCTGGCCGCACGCGTGCCCAGCCTCAACATCGAGTCGTCCTACGGCCGTGCCTTCCCGCGCTTCTACATCCGCGGCCTGGGCAACACCGATTTCGACCTCAATGCCTCGCAGCCGGTGTCGCTGGTGTATGACGACGTGGTGCAGGAAAGCCCGCTGCTGAAGGGATTCCCGCTGTTCGACCTGGCCAACGTGGAAGTGCTGCGTGGCCCGCAGGGCACGCTGTTCGGCCGCAACACCCCGGCCGGTGTGGTCAAGTTCGATTCGGCACGCCCGTCGCAGGATGCCGATGGTTACCTCCGTGTCGGCTACGGCAGCTACAACAGCTGGAATGTGCAGGGCGCCTACGGCGGCCCGCTGACCGACCGCTGGTCGGCACGCGTCTCGGCCATCTACCAGCGCCGCGACGACTGGGTCGACAACACCCGCGTCGGCGCTCCCAACAGTGGCTTCGAAGGCTATGACGAAGCCGCCGGCCGCGTGCAGTTCCTGTACGAAGGCGACGACTTCGAAGCACTGTTCAACCTGCACAAGCGCAAGCTCAACGGTACCGCCCGCCTGTTCCGCGCCAACATCATCCAGAAAGGTGGCAATTCGCTGGTCGAGAACTTCGACCGCGACAAGGTGGCCAACGACGGCGTCAACTTCTCCGACCTGGAGACCTGGGGCGGCAGCGCGCGCCTGCAGTGGAACCTCGGTTCGGTGACCCTGCACTCGATCACCGGCTACGAGACCGCTGAGTCGCTCAACCGTGGCGACATCGACGGCGGCTACGGCGCGGCCTTCCTCGGCGCCGGCAATTACGGTCCGGGCCTGATTCCGTTCTCGTCGGAGTCGGCCGACGGCCTGCCGCACCACCGCCAGTGGACGCAGGAAGTGCGCATCGAGTCCAACGAATGGGGCCGCTTCGACTGGCAGGCCGGCGTCTTCTACTTCGATGAAGACGTGACCATCAACAACTTCAACTACGACTCGCTGACCCCGGGCAATCCGCAGACCGGCCACGTGGTGCAGAACCAGCGCAACAAGGCGTGGGCGGTGTTCGCTTCGGGCGACTTCGATGTCACCGACCGCTTCAAGCTGCGTGCCGGCGTGCGCTATACCCAGGACAAGAAGGACTTCAGCGCCAGCGTGCTGCAGGCCGTTCCGTTCGGCACCCCGGTCAGCGGCCCGTACCTGGCCAACACCGACGTCAACGACGTCAGCTGGGACGTCAGCGGCGTGTACAAGCTGACCGACGACATCAACGCCTACGCCCGCGTCGCCAAGGGCTTCCGCGCGCCGTCGATCCAGGGCCGCCTGGCCTTTGCGCCGGGCCTGTCGCAGGCCGATTCGGAGAAGGTCATCTCGTACGAGGCCGGCATCAAGGCCGACCTGTTCGAGCGCCGCGCGCGCCTGGGCCTGAGCGTGTTCCGCTACAACGTTGACGGCCAGCAGCTGATCGCCGTGGGCGGTGCCAACAACACCGCCACCCTGCTCAACGCCGACAAGACCATCGGCCAGGGCGTGGAACTGGACCTGGAAGCCTACCTGGCCGACAACGTCCTGCTGACCTTCGGCAGCAGCTACAACGACACCGAGATCAAGGACAAGAACCTTGCGGTGGCGATCTGCGGCGGTGGCTGCACCATCAACGACCCGACCACGGTCATCAACGGCGGCACCTATGCGCTGGTGAACGGCAACCCGCTGCCGCAGGCGCCGAAATGGATCCACAACGCGACCCTGCGCGTGGGCTTCCCGCTCAGCGATGGCAGCGAGCTGTACGCCTACACCGACTGGGCCTACCGCAGCGCGGTGAACTTCTTCATCTACGAGTCGCCGGAATTCCGCGGCCGCAGTTCGCTGGAAGGCGGCCTGCGCCTGGGCTACAACTGGGATTACGGCCAGTACGACGTGGCGGTGTTCGGTCGCAACCTGACCAACCAGACCCGCGTGGTCGGCGCGATCGACTTCAACAACCTGACCGGCTTCCTCAACGAGCCGCGTACCTGGGGCGTGGAGTTCACCGCGAAGTTCTGATGCGGTGGCTGCGTTGATGCAATGCAGAAGGGCCGGCGCACTGCCGGCCCTTCTGTTTCCTGCTTCGTGTAGAGCCGAGCCTGCGCTCGGCTGCTCTGAGCCGAGCATGGCTCGGCTGCTCTGAGCCGAGCATGGCTCGGCTCTACAGAGGCGTGGCCTACAGCGCGCTCTGCGGGCGCACCTTCAGCACCGCATTCTCGGTGGCGCAGTCGCGGCTGGAGTGCAGGCCGGCCTTGCGCGCCGCTTCGATCTCCTTGCGTGCGGCCAGCAGGTCCTTGTTGAAGGCCGCGTTGTCGTGCAGGCGGGCCACGGCGGCCGCGCCCATGAAGCGGCCTTCGAGGATGTCGCTCTGCCAATGCACGTTGCACACCAGGCGGCTCTCGCCGTAGTTGCGGCCGCGGGCCTGGATGGCATCGGCGCGGTCCGGCGCGATCTCCGACAGGATCAGTGCCCAGGCCCAGCCGATCGAGGTGTGGCCGGACGGGTACGAGCCGTTCTTGCGCAGGCCGTCTTCGTCCTTCGGCGAGCAGGTCGGTTCACCGTTGACCATGAACGGACGCGGGCGCTGGTAGTGGTTCTTGGCCGCCTTGGTCGCCGCACTGGCGTCGATCCGGCTGCGCTCCAGCAGGCGATACAGCGCCGGGGTCTTCACCGCATCGACGTCGATGTCGGCGGCGCAGGAGAAGTGGTTGGCGCCTTCGGGGAAACCGAGTTCCGCATCGACGCCGGCCTGGGCGAAGCGCGGGCTGCCACGCAGCGCGCGGGCCTCACGGCTGACCTGCTCGTCCAGGGCGAACGCGGCCGAACCGGCCACCGGTGGTGCCGGTACCAGGTCGAGGCTGGCCGGAACCGCGCTCTTGTCCAGATAACCCACCGCCTTGGTGGTGATGTTGGCTTCGACGGCGGTCGGCTTGGCGGCGGTGGCGGCACAACCGGCCAGGGCAGCGGCCACGGCAAGGCCGAGCAGCGGGCGGGCAGGGTGGGAGATCAGCGACATGGACGGGCTCCGGAGAAAGAACATCGCGTCATGATCGCAGTCCCAGTGCGGCACCGCAGTGGCCATCGGTCATACGGCCAGAACCGGCATGGTCATCGAAACAAGATGAAAAACGTCATCAAGTGACGCCAGTCTCCTGAATCCGGGCGCAGCGCACGGACTTTCACGCGCCCGCGCCGTGAGCATCGGCACATCGGCAGGCACCAGAGGCCGTCCAGTTCCAGCCGGGTCGGGGGGATCCGAAGACAGAGGGAGAGACGCGATGCGCAGCACCGCAACAGGAAGTACCGTCCTGGCCCTGCTCCTGGGGCTTGCAACAGCGCCGGCGCAGGCCGCCGACGTGGTCGGCGTGGCCTTCGTGCATGGCACCGGCGCGCAGACCAACGCCACCCAGGACTACTGGCAGCCGACCATCATCGACACCGTGCGCCAGGGCCTGCCCAACAGCAGCAATTACGTGGTCATCAACTGCGATTTCACCCAGTACATGTGGAAACCGGAAGCGGCCGGCTGCCTGGCCAACCAGCTGACCCGTTTCATCGACAGCCGTGGCATCACCCAGCTGGTGGTGATCACCCACTCCAACGGCGGCAACGTGGTGCGCTGGATCCTGTCCAACCCGACCTACGACAGCCGCTATCCGAAGATCATCCGCACGGTGCGCAAGGTCACCGCGCTGGCGCCGTCTTCGGCGGGCACGCCGCTGGCCGATGCGGTGCTCAACGGCAATACCTTCGAAACCTCGCTGGGCTGGCTGCTGGGCTACAAGAACGACGCGGTGCGCCAGCAGCAGGTGGCGAGCATGGCCACCTACAACGCGCAGAACCTGTACGGCACCGCAGGCCGTCCCGCCCTGCCCAAGCCGTTCCGTGCGGTGGTCGGCAGCGACGTGGAATCGGCGGTATGGGACAGCAACAGCTACTGCGGTGGCTACGCCGCCAATGTCGGCCTGGAGTTCACCCAGAACTGGCTGTCCTCCTGCTCCGATGGCTTCCTGGAGTGCAGCAGCCAGAAGGCCGCCGGCACCACCTGGTTCACCGACACGCAGCGCACCCAGGGGGCAGAGCCGCTCAGCCACAACCAGAGCCGCCGCGAGTGCTTCGGCCTCGGCACCCTGCTGCGCAACGACCTGACCCAGTGAGGGAGACGACCATGACGATTCATTCCACCCTGCTGGCCAGTGCGGTGCTGGCAGTCCTGTCCCTTTCCGCCGCGCAGGCCGCGCAGCCTCTGCAGGCGGCCCGCGTGGGCGACCAGGTGCCTGCGGCGCTGGTTGCCGCGCCATTGCCGGCCGATGACAGCGAACGTGCACCGCTGTCCTTCGCCTGGGCGTTGGACCCAGCACAACCGCTGCAGGCGGCCACGCCGTATGCTTCGGTCAGCCGCAGCTACTGGCAGCAGGTCGATGGCTCGCAGCTGCAACGCGGCCTGGACCTGCCGCTGACGGCGCCCGATGCGGTGATCCAGCTGAGCCCGGCCGCAGGTGCCCGCGCGCTGCCTGCCAACACCCTGCAGATGCGCGACCCGGCTGGCCGCAGCAGCGTGGCCCGCAGTGTCGATGCGCGCGCGCTGCAGGATGCCGGCATGCCGGTGAGTGATGGCAGCAGCATGCTGCGCACCGGCGCGACCAGTTCGGCCGGTGCGTACACGCTGCAGAGCACGCAGGCGCAGGGCCGCTATGTGGTGCAGGTGCTTGAGCCGAACAGCCCGCTGCGGCTGGAAGTGCAGGCCAACCAGGCGCAGGTGCTGGCCGGTGGCAACGTGCAGCTGCAGGCACGCCTGCTGGAAGACGGCGCCACCACCGCGCAGCTGGCCTCGCGCCGTGGCGGCCTGGGCGGTGAAGCCCTGCTGGTCGCACCGGATGGCCGCAGCTGGCCGCAGCGCCTGCTGCGCACCACCGATGGTGCCCTGCGTGCACAGGTGCGGATTCCGGCTGATGTCGGCAGCGTGCAGGGGCTGTGGGAACTGCAGGTGTTCGCCCACGCCGATGGCGTGCTGCGCGACGGCAAGGTGGCTTTCGCGGTGGCACGGCCCACTGCTCGCTTCAGTGGCCAGGCGGCACCCGACCCGGCCAGCCGCCAGGTCGCGCTGCCGCTGCAGGTGGCCGCCGCCGGTCGCTACGAGGCGCGTGGCACGTTGTATGCCACCGGCCGCGATGGCCAGCTGAAGCCGGTGGCGCAGGCGCATGCGGCCGAGTGGTTCGATGGACCGGGGCGTGGCCAGCTGGTGCTGCCATTCGACCAGGCCGCGTTGCCGGCTGGCTTCGGCGCACCCTACGAACTGCGCGACCTGCAGCTGCTCGACCAGAGCCGGATGGCACCGATTGAATCGCGCGCGCTGGCGTTGAAGTTCTGAGCAAGGCGGTGGCGGGCCGGAACATTCGGCCCGCTGCACCGGCATGGTGATGGAATGGCATCACGACGGGGTAGAGTCGACTGTTGGTCGACTGCCTTTCGCCTGGATCGCAAAGATCCCGCGCTGCGCGCGATAGTCGACTAACAGTCGACTCTACCGTCGCCGGTTTTCCAAGCCCCTCGGGTTTCCCGAGGGCTCCGCCTCACCCCGCGTACGCAGTCAGCCTGCCTTCCTGCTCGCACACGGTGATCGCGCCGCCGAACACCGCCGACAGCGGTTCGTTGCGCAGCAGCTCGGCGCGGGTACCGTCAGCCAGTACGCGGCCGTCACGCAGCAGCACCACGCGTTCGATCTCGGGAATGATCTCTTCGATGTGGTGGGTCACCAGCACCAGGGTGATGCCCTGCTGGGCCAGCACGCGCATGGTCGCCACCAGCTGCTCGCGGGCGACCAGGTCCAGCCCGGTGGAGGGTTCGTCCAGCAGCAGCGCCTGCGGCCGGTTGACCAGCGCGCGCGCGATCAGCACGCGGCGGGTTTCGCCGGCCGACAGCTCGGCGTAGGCACGTTCACGCAGGGACAGCGCGCCGGTCATCGCCAGTGTCTCGCCGACACGTGCGCGCATGTCGGCGGTCACCTCGCGGAAGGCCGGCACCACGTAGCTGGCGAAGAAGCCGGACAGCACCGCCTGTTCCACGGTCAGCCCCGGCATGTCGGCCAGGTTGCTGCTGAGGTCGCCGGTGACGATGCCCAGCTGCGAGCGCAGCCGGTCCACCTGCCAGCGGTTCTGGCCCAGCACCCTCACCGCGACGGAGCCATCGACCTGCGCCAGCGGGTACAGCTCGCGGGTGATCAGCTTGATGAAGGTCGATTTGCCACAGCCGTTGGGGCCGAGCAGGGCGGTGTGCTGGCCCTGCGCGATGCGCAGGCTGAGTCCATGAAGCACCTTCACCTGGCCACGCACCACAGTGGCGCGGTCCAGTTCGATCAAGGGGGGCAGCTCCGCGACGGGCGGGGCGGCGGAAATGCGGCTGGCGCGTGGATCAAGGCTCGACAACTCAGGTCCCCAACTGTGAACGGTGCCACGGATGGCGATGCCAAGCACCGCCGCAGGGATGCAGTTTGCAACGCAAGCGCCCATCATGTCTGCCATCCCCGCGTAGATCCGGAGAGCTGCCATGCCTGATGCCCTGATGTCCCTGTTGACCGGTGGTGTTCTCGGCCTGGGGTGGTGGGCCATGCTGGCCGTGCTGCTGGTCTTCACCCAGATCACCATCTTCTCGGTGACCCTGTACCTGCACCGCAGCCAGGCCCATCGCGGGGTCGACTTCCACCCGGCGCTGGCCCACCTGTTCCGCTTCTGGCTGTGGTTGACCACCTCGATGATCACCCGGGAATGGGTGGCCATCCACCGCAAGCACCACGCCAAGGTGGAGACCGAGGACGACCCGCACAGCCCGGTTACCCGCGGCATCGGCAAGGTGTTCTGGCACGGCGTGGAGCTGTACCGCGAAGCGCGCGGCATGCGCGCGGACATCGAACAGTACGGGCGCGGCACCCCGGATGATGCGATCGAGCGCCGCCTGTATACCCCGCATGCCACGCTCGGCCCGGTGCTGCTGCTGGCGATCAACAGCGTGTTGTTCGGCCTGCCCGGCGTGGCCCTTTGGGCGATCCAGATGGCATGGATCCCGTTCTGGGCGGCCGGCGTGGTCAATGGCCTGGGCCACTGGTGGGGGTACCGCAACTACGAATCGGCCGATACCTCCACGAACCTGACGCCGTGGGGGTTCTGGATCGGTGGCGAGGAGCTGCACAACAATCACCATGCCTTCCCCAGCTCGGCGCGCTTTGCGATGCGGCGCTGGGAATTCGACATCGGCTGGAGTGCGATCCGCCTGCTGCAGGCGCTGCGCCTGGCCAAGGTGCTGCGGGTGGCACCGGCCATGGACGTACGCCCGAACATCGCCGTGCCCGATGCCGAGACCCTTAAGGCGCTGCTGTCGCACCGCTTCCAGGCGATGACCGACTACCAGCGCAATGTGTTCATGCCAGCCCTGCGCGAGGAAGCCGCCCAGGCCGGAGCCAAGCTGCGCCGCCTGCTGCCGCGCCGGCTGCGCCGCGGTCTGGTCAACGATGGCCGCTGGCTGAAGCCGGACAGCCGTGCCCAGCTGAGCGCCTGGGTGGCACAGCGCCCGCGCATCCGCACCCTGGTCGAGTACCGCGCACGGTTGGCGGCACTGCTGGAGGCGCGCGGCCACGATGCTGCCGAGCGCCTGCATCAGCTGCAGGCGTGGTGCCGCGAGGCCGAGGGAAGCGGTATCGCGGCGTTGCAGGCCTACGCCGCACGCTTGAAGGGCTACAGCCTGGTGGGCGCGTGAGGGCAGGGTACGGGCTTCTGCTGGCGGCACTGCTGCCGGGCGCGGCGCTGGCCCAGGTCACCGACACCGCCAGCTATCTGCAGCGGATGGACCGCGATGGCGACGGCAGGGTCAGCGAGGCCGAGTACGTGCAGTGGATGCTGTATGCCTTCGACCGCATGGACCGCAACGGTGATGGTGTGCTGACGGCCGAGGAGCTGCCCGGTGGCAAGGGCAGGGCGATCAGCCGCGAGCAGCAGCGGCAGGTGATCGTGCAGCGCTTCCACAAGCAGGATGCCAACGGTGATGGCTTCCTCGACGCCCGCGAGCTGTCCGCGCCGCCGCGTTGAGCGGGGGTAGAATCACCCCATGCCCGAACTGCCCGAAGTCGAAACCACCCGCCGCGGCCTGGCGCCGCACCTGCAGGGCCGCCGCGTGCATGGCGTGATCCTGCGCCGCGCCGACCTGCGCTGGCCGATTCCACCGGAAGTGGCCGAGCTGATGCCGGGGCAGCGCATCGAAGACATCCGCCGGCGCGCCAAATACCTGCTGCTGGATACCGCCGTCGGCAGCGCGGTGCTGCACCTGGGCATGTCCGGCAGCCTGCGCGTGCTGCCCGGTGATACCCCGCTGCGGGCGCATGACCACGTCGACATCAGCCTGGACAACGGCCGCCTGCTGCGGTTCAACGACCCGCGCCGCTTCGGCAGCCTGCTCTGGCAGCCGGTCGGCGAGGTCCACCCGCTGCTGCAGGGGCTGGGTCCGGAGCCGCTGGACGAGGCCTTCGACGGCGACTACCTGTTCGCCCGCAGCCGGGGCCGCAGTGCGCCGGTGAAGACCTTCCTGATGGACCAGGCGGTGGTGGTGGGCGTCGGCAACATCTATGCCGCCGAGAGCCTGTTCAAGGCCGGCATCAGCCCGCTGCGCGAGGCGGGCAAGATCTCGCGCGAACGCTACCAGCGGCTGGCCGGGGCGGTGAAGGAAATCCTCGGCTATGCGATCACCCGGGGCGGCACCACGCTGCGTGATTTCATCAGCCCTGACGGCGCACCGGGCTACTTCGAGCAGGAACTGCTGGTGTACGGCCGCGACGGCCTGCCATGCCCGAACTGTGGCCGCGCGCTGAAGCACGCCACCATCGGCCAGCGCGCCAGCGTCTGGTGCAACCACTGCCAGCGCTGAGCCGGGCGGCCAGCGGCAGCTGAACGGGCAGGAGACGTCTCCGCTGCCCGTTAACGTTTGTCTGCCTATCATGGCCGACCTTCCCTTCGTGCCTGACGCGCCTGCATGCAACGACGCGACTTCATCCGCAATGCCTCCCTCGCCCTGGCAGCATTCGGCCTGCCGTCCCTGCCCGCGTGCGCGGCCAGCAGGAGCGGCCAGATGGGCCTGCGCCGCCTCGGCCAGCCGCAGCCGTTCGACTTCGCTACCCTCAAGGGCCAGGCGCGCGCGCTGGCACAGGCGCCCTACAAGAGCCACAAGCGGGTGCTGCCGGGCCGCCTGGAAGGCTTGGACTGGGACCAGTACCAGTCGATCGGTTACCGCCAGGACCATGCGCTGTGGGCTGACCAGCCAGGCAAGTTCCAGGCCAAGTTCTTCCATCTGGGCCTGTACTTCCATTCGCCGGTGCGCATGTTCGACGTGGTCGACGGCAAGGCGCAGGAGCTGGCCTATGACGGCGCGGCATTCAACTACGGCAAGAGCGGCATCAAGGACGGCGAGCTGCCGGCCGACCTGGGGTTCGCCGGTTTCCGCTTGAACACCCGCAAGGACACCGACCGCGATTTCGCCGCCTTCCTCGGCGCCAGTTACTTCCGCGCGGTCGGCAAGGAGGGTCAGTACGGCCAGTCCGCGCGTGGCCTGGCGATCGATACCGGCATGGGCAAGCCGGAGGAATTCCCGGATTTCATCGCCTACTACCTGGAACAGCCGTCGGCTGATTCGGACACGATCGTGGTCTACGGCCTGCTGGATTCGCCCAGCGTGGCCGGTGCCTATCGCTTCGCGATCACCAACGGTGACGTGCTGCTGATGGACATCGACAGCGCGCTGTACCCGCGCAAGGCGATCGAGCGGTTGGGCATCGCCCCGTGCACCAGCATGTACCAGGTGGGCGAGAACGACCGCCGCATGGGCTGGGACTGGCGCCCGGAGATCCACGATACCGACGGCCTGTCGCTGTGGACCGGTGCCGGCGAATGGATCTGGCGCCCGCTGCTGAACCCGCGCAACCTGCGCTTCAACATGTTCGTGGACCGCAACCCGCGCGGCTTCGGCCTGCTGCAGCGCGACCGCAACTTCGACCACTATCAGGATGACGGCGTGTTCTACGAGAAGCGGCCGTGCCTGTGGGTGGAGCCGAAGGGCGAATGGGGCGAGGGCTCGGTGCAGCTGGTGGAGATCCCCACCGTGGACGAGACCTTCGACAACATCGTGGCGTTCTGGAATCCCAAGGAAAAGCCGCAGCCGGGCCAGGAGCTGCTGGTCCGTTACCGCCTGTACTGGGGCGCCGAGCCGCCGGCACGGCCGCCGATGGCGCACTGCGTGGCCAGCCGCACCGGCCTGGGCGGTGTGGTCGGCAAGAAGCGCGAGTACTTCAGCTGGCGCTTCGCGGTGGACTTCGAAGGTGGCGAACTTGCCAGGCTGATCGACAAGGGCGAGGTCGAGGCGGTGGTGGAAGCCAGCCGGGGCCGGGTCGAGATCGTGTCGGCGCGGCCGCTGCGCGAGATCAACGGCTACCGCGCGATGTTCGACCTGGTGCCGCCGGAAGGCAGTACCGAGCAGATCGACATCCGCCTGTTCCTGCGCAGTGGTGGCAAGACCCTCACCGAGACCTGGCTGTACCAGTACACCCCGCCGCCGGCCGGAGCGCCGGAGCGCACGCTGTACTAAGAGGGGTGCGGGTTTGCAGGGCTTGCAGCCCTGCACCTGCAGAGGCCAGAGCCGAAGCAACGGCAGAAGCTGGTTTCCTGTGGGGAGGCGCGGTGGGTCCGGTTGAGGGGGACGGCGTAAATACGTCCATGTAGCCTCGGTCGCGCCATCCATGGCGCTCACGCCCCCTCAACCGGACCCACCCCGCCTTCGACAGATCGCCGCGATCTGTCGGAGCACGGGGTCGGATCCCGTTGCTGCGCAACGGGCTCTGACCCCAGATGAATTTCGATAGATGAATTTCGATATCTGACAGATGTGCCGACCAACGGTCGGCACCCACCAACAGCCGCGTGAAACTGTCAGAGGTGGGGCGGTTTGGGTGGGCAGGACCGTTGGCGCCATGGATGGCGCCATCGAGCCCCCAGGGACGGGTTTACGGCGTGTCCTGCCCACCCACACCGCCCCGCCATCCCGCGGAATGCCGCTTTGGCTTTGGCCGTTGCCGTGGCGTTGAGCAGGTGCAGGGCTGCAAGCCCTGCAAAAGAACACCCCTTACAGCGGCAGGGGCGCCTGCGCCGGATCGATCCGCCCTTCGCCGCGGGTGATCTTCTTGAACTCGGCGCGGCTGACCGACACGTAGCGGTCGTTGCCGCCGATCTCCACCTGCGGGCCGTCCTGTACTGCGTGGCCATGCTCATCCACGCGTACCGTCATCGTTGCCTTCTTGCCGCTGTGGCAGATGGTCTTGATCTCCTGCATCTCGTCGGCCCAGGCCAGCAGGTACTGGCTGCCCTCGAACAGTTCGCCGCGGAAGTCGGTGCGCAGCCCGTAGCACAGCACCGGAATGCGCAGCTGGTCGACCACCTCGCTGAGCTGCCAGACCTGGGCGCGGGTGAGGAACTGCGCTTCGTCCACCAGCACGCAGCCCATCGGCCCGTTCGCCGCCAGGTCCTGCTCTACCCAGCGCTGCAGGTCGGTATCACGGTCGAAGGCCATGCCCTCGGCGCGCAGGCCGATCCGCGAGGCAACCACGCCGGCGCCGGCACGATCGTCCAGGCGCGGGGTCAGGATCGCCACCCGCATGCCGCGCTCGCGGTAGTTGTGGGCGCTCTGCAGCAGGGTGGTGGTCTTGCCGGCGTTCATCGCCGAATAGTAGAAGTAGAGCTTGGCCATCGACGGATTGTACGCCGCGGCCCCGCTTCGCCGAAGCCGTTCAGCAACCCGCCGGCAGGCCGCTGTGGTCGTCACCCCGCCCCGCTACAATCCCCATCCCATGCACGGTCTCAATCCCCCCCAAGCCGCCGCCGTCCTGCACATCGAAGGTCCGCTGCTGGTGCTCGCCGGCGCGGGCAGCGGCAAGACGCGCGTGATCGTGGAAAAGATCGCCCACCTGATCAGCTGTGGCCGCTACCCGGCACGCCGCATCGCGGCGATCACCTTCACCAACAAGTCGGCCAAGGAAATGCGCGAGCGTGTGGCCAAGCGCCTGCGCGAGCAGGATGCCGACGAGGTGACGATCTGCACCTTCCATGCGCTGGGCCTGAAGTTCCTGCAGATCGAGCACGCGGCGGTGGGCCTGAAGCGTGGATTCTCGATCTTCGACGCCGACGATGCCGCTGCGCAGATCAAGGACCTGATGCACGGGGCCAAGCCCGACGACATCGAGGACATGAAGAACCTGGTGTCGCGCGCGAAGAACGCCGGCCTGTCGCCCGAACAGGCGATGGCCGCCGCACGCAGCAACCGCGAGAAGGAAGCGGCCAGCGTCTACGAGCGATACCAGCTGAGGCTGACCGCGTTCAATGCGGTCGACTTCGATGACCTGATCCGTCTGCCGGTGCAGATCCTGGAAGAGAATCCGGACATCGCCCTGGCCTGGCGCGAGCGCATCGGCTACCTGCTGGTGGACGAATGCCAGGACACCAACGACGCGCAGTACCGCCTGCTCAAGCAGCTGGCCGGCGAGAAGGGCAACTTCACCTGCGTCGGCGACGATGACCAGTCGATCTACGCCTGGCGTGGTGCCAACCCGGAAAACCTGCAGCAGATGGGGCGCGATTACCCCACGCTGGAAATCATCAAGCTGGAGCAGAACTACCGCTGCTCCAACCGCGTGCTGCGCGCCGCCAACGCGCTGATCGCCAACAATCCGCATGAGCACCTGAAGAAGCTGTGGAGCGACCAGGCCGACGGCGAACGCATCCGTGTTTGGGAATGCCGCAACAGCGAACACGAAGCGGAGAAGGTCGCCGCCGAGATCGCCTTCGTGGCGCAATCGCGCAACGTGCCGTGGAGTGACTTCTGCATCCTGTTCCGTGGCAACTTCCAGTCGCGCCCGCTGGAAAAGGCGATGCAACTGCTGCGCATTCCCTATCACCTGACCGGCGGCACCATGTTCCTGGAACGCCAGGAAGTGAAGGACACCCTGGCCTGGCTGCGCCTGCTGGTGAACCCGGATGACGACACCGCGTTCATGCGTGCGGTGCAGTCGCCCAAGCGCGACGTCGGTGCCGGCACGCTGGCCAAGCTGGCCGAGCTGGCCCAGGAAAAGGACATGCCGATGGCGCATGTGGCAGAAACCATCGGTGCCCTGCAGCAGCTCCCACCGCGCGCGGCCAACAGCCTGGCGCGCTTCACCGACATCCTGCGCGACCTGCGTGCACAGATGCGCCAGGTGACGTCCGGCGACATGATCCGCAAGGTGGCCAAGGAATCCGGGTTGCTGAGCGAGCTGCGCCAGCAGGCCAAGGAAGAGGCCAGCTACCAGCGCCGCGCAAACAACATCGAGGAACTGGCGCAGTGGTTCGAGGGCGGCCCGCGCGGTGCAACCGCCGCCGACCTGGCCGGCCAGCTGGCGCTGCTGTCGCGCAGCGACAAGGACGAGGGCGGCAACCAGGTGCGCATGATGACCCTGCACGCTTCCAAGGGCCTGGAATTCCCGTACGTGTTCATCGTCGGCTGCGAGGACGGCGTGCTGCCGCACCAGGTCAGCCTGGACGAGGGCAACCTGCAGGAAGAACGGCGCCTGCTGTACGTGGGCATCACCCGCGCCAAGATCCAGCTGTGGATGAGCTACAGCAAGCTGACGCGCAAGTTCGGCGAACACGTACGCCTGAAGCCGAGCCGGTTCTTCGAGGAGATTCCGGCCGAGGAGATCCAGCGCGATGGCGCCGATCCGGTGGCGGATGCGGCGCGGAAGAAGGAACGGGCGAGCGCGGGGTTGGCGGCGATTGAGGCGCTGTTCGACTAGGGCGCTCCAACGGCGCCGCCCCTCCGTGGTGGAGCGCGCGTTGGTTCCGCAGTGTGGCCGGTCGGGGTGGGTTCGCGGGGGACGCCGTGAACCCGTCCTTGGGGGCTTAGCCGCGCCATCCATGGCGCGGATACCCCCGCGAACCCACCCCGACCGGCCTCTGACAGATTCCGGGCGCTTCCTTCCACGGCAATGCAGAGGAAATCAAAAGCAACAGCCGGGGGTTGAGGCAGAATCGGGGTTTCGGCTGGAGGTCTGCCTGTGCAACCGATCGAGAGTGAGCGCCTGCGGCTGCGGGCCATTGAACCTGACCGTGATGCGGCACCGATGCTGGCCCTGCTCAACGATCCGGGCTTCGTGCGTTTCATCGGTGACCGCAACGTGCGCGACGAAGAACAGGCACGCGAGTACATTGCGCTGCGGGTGCTGCACAGCTATGCGTTGAATGGCTTCGGCATGTATGCCATCGAGCGGTTGTCCGATGGTGCCTGGGTGGGTAATGCCGGGCTGGTGCGGCGGGATGGCCTGCCGGGGCCGGATATCGGCTATGCGGTGCTTTCGCAATTCGCCGGGCAGGGCTATGCCGGTGAGGCGGCGCGGGCGGTGTTCGCGCATGCACGCGGAGCGCTGGGCCTGCACGATCTGTATGGCATCACCGACCTGGACAACGTGGTGTCCGGGAAGATCCTGCTGGGCTTGGGCATGCAGGAGCGCGGGGTGATCCAGTTGCCGGGCGTGGACAGCCCGAGCCGGTTGTATGCCACGCCGGGCGCGGCTGACGTCGGGTAGTGCCGGCCGCTGGCCGGCAACCTGGTCATGCCTGGATGCCGGCCAGCGGCCGGCACTACCGGATGTGGACGTTCAACCGCGCAGTTCCGCCAGCTGCGCCTGCAGCTCGGCCACCGCTGCTTCCAGCTGGGCGACGCGCTCGGCCAATCCCGGATCGGCCGCATCGCTGCTGCCACCGCCGCCGCTGGCGTACTTCGCTGCCAGTGCCGCGCCGTCCACTTCTCCGCACAGCAGGTGCATGTAGCGGTCTTCGCGCTGGCCGCTGGCGCGCGGCAGCACCACCAGCAGCGCGCGCTGCTGCAGGCGCTCGATGGCGTGGCGGGCTTCGTCGGTGTCGGCAAAACGGTACAGACGCTCGCTGCGCGACACCAGCTCGCCCAGGGTTTGCGGCCCACGCAGCAGCAGCAGCGCCAGCAGCACGGTCTGCTGCCGGGTCAGGTCCAGCGCGGCCTGCAGGCGGTGCTCGTAGCGGTCCGCGCGCGAGGAGAAGTGCTGGCGGGCCAGGCCCATCGTTTCCAGCTGGCGCAGCGCGTGCTGCACGCTGCCGGCATCGACGTTCATCACCGGCTCGCGCGCGGTCTTCTGGTTGGCGGCCGATTGGGCGGCATTGACTGTCAAGGGGTAGGTGTCCGGTGTGGTCGCCTCCTTTTCCACCAGGCAGCCCAACAGGCGTGCCTGCACGGCGTCGAGCAGGGGGACGTCGGGGGTCTGGGTGGAATCGGTCATGGCAGCCTCCGGAAGGACAACGGGTCAACCGCCAAGCATAGCCGTCCCGGGGCCGCCTTTGCCGGTAAAATGCGCCGGTATATCTGATTGCCGGTGAATCCATGCGTCGTCCTGTTTCCCTGCCCCTGACCCTGCTCGCTACCGCGGCGCTGGGCCTGTCCGCCTGCAAGCGCGTGGAAGCGCCTGCCGCCGAAGCCGTTGCGCCGGAGGCCCCGGCCTCTGCCGCCAAGGCTGACGGCGCGCGCGATGCCACGGCCAACGACAATCTCAATGCGGTGCTGTGGATGCAGCGCGCGCAGGAGTACAAGGCCATCACCGAGCAGACCTATCGTGCCGCCGCCGACCACCTGGATGTCGCGTTGAAGGAAGCCCACTGGGACGCACTGGTGCCGGAAGAACGCGGCAACGAGGCCAAGGGCCTGAAGCCGGCCGTGGTACTGGACGTGGACGAGACCGTGCTGGACAACTCGCCCTACCAGGCGCGCCTGGTGCGCGACGGCAAGGAATACGACGAGCTGAGCTGGGACCAGTGGGTGGCCGAGAAGAAGGCCAAGGCCATTCCGGGCGTGGTGGATTTCGCCAAGGCTGCCAACGCCAAGGGCGTGACCCTGCTGTACATCTCCAACCGCGCCGTGCACCTGAAGGACGCGACCCTGGCCAACCTGCGCGAGCAGGGCCTGCCGGTGGCCGATGACAGCGTGTTCCTGGGCCTGGGCACCGTGGTCGAAGGGTGCGAGCAGGCCGGCAGCGAGAAGAACTGCCGCCGCCGCCTGGCCGGGCAGAAGTACCGCGTGCTGATGCAGTTCGGCGACCAGCTGGGCGATTTCGTGGAAGTGACCGCCAACACCAACGACGGCCGTGACGCACTGCTGCAGCAGTACCACGACTGGTTCGGCGAGCGCTGGTGGATGCTGCCCAACCCGACCTACGGTGGCTTCGAGCCGGCGCAGTTCAACAACGATTACAGCCAGTCGCGCCAGGCCCGCCACGACGCCAAGCGCGCTGCCCTGGACTACGCACCATGAGCCGCGCGCCACTGCCGCTGCGCGACGACGAGCGCCTGATCTTCGCGCTGGACGTGCCTGATCGCGCGCAGGCGCTGGAGTGGGTCGACCGCCTCGGCGACAGCGTGGCGTTCTACAAGATCGGCATGGAACTGCTGGCGTCGGGCGAGTACTTCCAGGTGCTGGACGAGCTGGCCCGCCGCGACAAGCGCGTGTTCGTCGACCTGAAGTTCTTCGATATCCCGGCCACCGCCGCGGCGGTGATCAAGCGCCTTTCGCAGTGGCCGGTCAGCTACGCCACCATCCACGGCTGGCACCCGGCGATGATGGA
Organism: Stenotrophomonas thermophila; assembly: GCF_001499715.1. Taxonomy (NCBI): domain Bacteria; kingdom Pseudomonadati; phylum Pseudomonadota; class Gammaproteobacteria; order Lysobacterales; family Lysobacteraceae; genus Stenotrophomonas; species Stenotrophomonas thermophila. Next base: position 129,994 of record NZ_CVIW01000062.1, read on the forward strand.
AGCCTGCGCCGCCGCCAACAGCAGCGACATGCGCCTGCTGGCGGTAACCGTGCTGACCTCGATGGGCCGCCCGGACCTGGCGCAGATGGGCATCGACCGTGAACCGGTGGAGGTGGTGGTCGAACGCGCGCTGGCCGCGCAGGCGGCCGGCATCGATGGCGTGATCGCCTCGGGCCAGGAGGCCGGCCCGATCCGCGCCGCGACCGGCGCCGGGTTCTCGATCGTCTGCCCGGGCATCCGCCCCGGTGGCCCGATCGGCGATGACCAGAAGCGTACCGTTGGCGTGGCCCAGGCGTTTGCCGATGGTGCCGATGCCATCGTGGTTGGCCGTCCGATCCGCCTGGCCACCGATCCGCAGGCCGCGGCCCGGGCCATCCAGCAGGAAATCGCGTCGGCACTGGGTGCGCGCTGAGGTTCCGTTGCGAAGGCTGCAGGCCCGAACGCCATCCCGGCCCGCGCGGGATGGCGTTTTTGCATCCGTCTACCGAGCGGTTGTGCCCGAATCGCCGCAAAACCTGCCGTAGATTTCATTGCTTCCACCCCCATCATCAGGTGAATCAATAAAATCAATAGTTTAAGGCGCACTACGTGAAGTGTTGCCTTAACTTGAGCGGCAGCGTAGGATCGCCGCCATCCGGTCCTCGGACCGGACATGTGCCACAACACTGTCCACCGGCCCTGCGCCGGTTTGAAGAGCCTGTGATCCCCGTGATCCCGGCTCTTTTTTATTCCCGTCAGTGACTTGCACAGGCAACAGCGGAAACCGTGACGTCCCGGCTTGCCGCTGTCACGTCGCAGGCCGCAAGATGCGGACCGGTCCGGGGAGTCCGATTGCATGAGCGTGGCGGTGCGAGGAAGGTCTGCGCGTGGATGGGGGCTGGCAGCCATGCTGCTGCTGGCGGTGGCCGCGTGCCGCGAATCAGCCGATGATCCGGCCAAGCCGGCAGCCGAACCGGTCGCGGCGGTGCAGGCGATGGCCCTGCGCCTGGCCGAGGACGATCTGGCCGGCTACGCGAAGCTGTCGGTACCGCCCAGCCAGTACCAGCGCCTGCAACAGGCCTGGACCGAAGGCCACAGCCAGTGGCCGCTGACCGAACTGCCGCTGGGTGACCAGCTGCTGCCGATGCTGGCCGCGCTGCGCAAGCCCAACGCCAGCGCCGAACTGCAGCGCAGCTTCGATCGCCAGCTGGCCGGACAGGCCGGCGCCGTCCGCCAGGCCGCGCAGTCGATGGGCAACTTCGGCGTGCAGTACCTGCGCCATCAGAAGGGCTATACGCCCGGCCAACAGGCGCACTACATCGCCCTGGTGGAAACCCTCGCCAGCTGGGCGCAGGGCGCACCGATCAGTGACCGCGCCCGCGCGCGCAGCACCATCGCCGCACTGGTTGGCGCGGCCGGCAAGGTTGGGTTCGATGATGAGGCCGGCCTGCAGGCCGCCGGCATGGAAGGCAGCCTGCAGCAGCTGGCGCCGTTCATCCACACCCTCAAGGCCGTGCTGGGCAGCTACGGACTGGGCGTGGACGAGGCGCTGCGCAGCGTGCGCGGTGAGCTGCTCTCGGTGGAGGGTGACAATGCGCTGGTACGCCTGCACTACGACCTGGCTGGCCGCGAAATGATCCTGCAGCTGCCGCTGAGCCGCCGCGAGGGCCACTGGTACCTGACCCGCACCCTGGCCGACACCGATGCGCTGCTGCGCAAGGCCGACGCGGCCCGCGCTGCGGCCTCGCCATCACCGGCTGAAGCCCCTGCTGGGGGTGGGGAAGCAGCAACGCCGCCGCCTAAGCCATAATGGCGCCGATGTCGAAACAGAACCCGCTGCCGTTTCCCGGCGAAGAATCCCAGTCGACGCCCGCCGATACGGTGCCGGCGTCCCCCTCGACCGGCACCGGCCCGAACCCGGTGCCGCCGCCCGTGCACGCGCGTCCGGCCGGCCGCCGCCCGCTGTGGGCTCGCCTGCTGGGCCGCCTGGTCGAGCCGTGGCTGTCGCTGAAGATCGAGCCGGAAGACCCAGGCCAGTACAACGATGGCCGTCCGGTCGTGTACGTGCTGGAAGACTACGGCCTGTCCAACGCGCTGATCCTGGACAAGGCCTGCCGCCAGGCCGGGCTGCCCTCGCCGCTGGTGCCGCTGGCCGGTGACCCGACCGGGCGCAAGCGCGCCTACCTGGCGCTGTCGCGGCGCAGCTCCAGCAACTCGCTGATTCCCGAGCAGCGCGGCGCCAAGACCCACTCCGATTCGCTGGCCAAGGTCCTGCAGGCGCACCGCGTGCGCGACGACCTGGATGTGCATCTGGTGCCGGTGTCTATCTTCGTCGGCCGCGCGCCGGACAAGCAGAGCGGCTGGTTCGCGGTGCTGTTCTCGGAAAACTGGGCGCTGGTCGGTCGCTTCCGCCGCCTGCTGGGCCTGCTGCTGAACGGGCGAAATACCATCGTGCGCTTCGCCCCGCCGATCTCGCTGCGAAGCACCGTGGACGAAGGCCTGGAGCCGGAGCGCACGGTGCGCAAGCTGCAGCGCGTGCTGCGTACGCACTTCCGGCGCATCCGTGAATCGGTGATCGGCCCGGACCTGTCGACGCGGCGCCTGCTGGTGGACCAGGTGTTGGCTGCCGAACCGGTGCGCGAGGCGATCGCCGCACAGGCCAAGCGCGACAATTCGAAGCCGGCCGATGCCTGGAAGAAGGCACACGCCTACGCCTGGGAAATCGCCGCGGACTATTCCAGCCCGGTCGTGCGCTCGGCCAGCTTCATGCTCAGCCACGTGTGGAACCGCATCTATGCGGGCGTGCTGGTGCACCACCTGGACAAGTTCAAGGCTGCCGCGCCGGGCCACGAAGTGGTGTACGTGCCCAGCCACCGCAGCCACATGGACTACCTGCTGCTGTCCTACCTGCTGTACGACCGTGGCATCGTGCCGCCGCACATCGTGGCCGGCATCAACCTGAACCTGCCGGTGGTGGGTACCCTGCTGCGCAAGGGCGGTGCGTTCTTCATCCGCCGCTCGATCCGCGGCAACGCGCTGTACTCGGCGGTGCTCAGCGAGTACGTCGCGCAGCTGGTGGCCGGTGGCTATTCGCTGGAGTATTTCGTTGAGGGTGGCCGGTCGCGCACCGGCCGCCTGCTGCAGCCCAAGGGCGGCATGATCTCGATGACGCTGCGTGCGTTCCTGCGCCAGCCGCGCAAGCCGGTGCTGTTCCAGCCCGTCTACATCGGCTACGAGAAACTGATGGAAGGCGGCAGCTATCTGGACGAACTGTCCGGCCGGCCGAAGGAAAAGGAGTCGATCTGGTCGCTGCTGTGGGGCATCCCCAAGGTGCTCAAGCAGAACTACGGCCAGGTGGTGGTGAACTTTGGCGAACCGATCGCACTGAACGACGTGCTGGCCGAGAAGGCGCCGGAGTGGAAGGGCGAGGCGGTGTCAGAGGACGAGAAGCCGGCCTGGCTGTCGACCACGGTGGATACGCTGGCCGAACGCATCCAGGTGCGCATCAACGGCGCCGCCGACGTCAACCCGATCAACCTGCTGGCGCTGGCTCTGCTGTCCACGCCGAAGCACGCGATGGGCGAGGCCGACCTGATCGCGCAGATCGAGCTGTGCAAGACCCTGCTGGTCGAGATGCCATATTCGGACCGGGTGACGGTGACCCCGCACTCGCCGGAGCGGATCATCGCCCACGCCGAGGAAATCAACGTCCTCACCCGCATCAAGCACCCGCTGGGCGATGTGCTCAGCGTCAGCGGCGATACCGCGGTGCTGCTGAGCTACTTCCGCAACAATGTGCTGCACCTGTTCACCGCCTCATCGTGGGTGGCCTGCTGCTTCCAGAACAACCGCCGCATGAGCCGCGCCGGCCTGGTCCAGCTGGGCCGTACGGTGTACCCGTTCCTGCAGGCCGAGCTGTTCCTGCCGTGGAGCGAGGACGAGTTCGCCCAGCGCATCGACCAGACCATCAACGTGTTCGTGCGTGAGGGGTTGCTGCAGAACGTCAATGATGACGACGGCGGCATTCTGGCGCGCAACACCGGGCAGACCGACGAGGTGTTCCGCCTGCGCGCCATCGGGCACTCGCTGCAGCAGGCGTTCGAGCGCTACTACATCGCCATTTCGGTGCTGGTGAAGAACGGCCCCGGCGTGCTTGGCGCCGCCGAACTGGAAAGCCTGTGCCAGCAGGCCGCGCAGCGCCTGAGCCTGCTCTATGCGCCGGCGGCGCCGGAGTTCTTCGACAAGGCCCTGTTCCGTGGCTTCATCCAGAAGCTGCGCGAGCTGCGCCTGGTGTGGCCGGACGAGAACAGCAAGCTGCTGTTCGACGAGCGCCTGGATGCCTGGGCCAAGGATGCCAAGTTCATCCTCGGCCGCGAGCTGCGCCACACCATCGAGCGGGTCAGCCCGGAAGCGGCGCGCCCGGATGAGCCGGCGCCGCAGGATTGAACTGAATCCTGCGGTGGGTGTGGACCTTGGTCCGCACACCTTCCCGTCGTGCCGACCAGGGTTGGCACGTACCGGAGCAGGAGGCCAACCCGGGTTGGCACCCATCTGAACCCGGCTCAGGCCGGCTCGTCGGGAATCTGCAGGCTCTCCAGCCTGGCGATGCAATCCTTCAACTGCAGCTTGCGCCGCTTCAGGCGCTTGGCTTCCAGTTCGTCCTCGCCGTTGGCCGCCATGCGGGTGATCTGTTCATCCAGCAGGCGGTGCTCGGCGCGCAGGGCGGCGAGGCGTTCGACGATCTCGGCGGGGTCGTAGGTGTCCACAGGTTCCGAGCATACACAGCGATGATGACCGCCGGGAGAGGGGAATACCGCCCCCGGCCGGGGCCGCTCCGAGCCGTTAGAATGGAGCCCATGAGTGCCGTGATTTCCCTTCCCGATCCCCAGCCGCGCGCCGCCCGCGATCCACGCGTGGCCGAGCGCGAGCAGCACAAGCTGGCCAAGCGCCTGCGCCGCCAGGTCGGCGAGGCGATCGCCGACTTCGGCATGATCGAGGCCGGCGACAAGGTCATGGTCTGCCTGTCCGGCGGCAAGGACAGCTACACCCTGCTGGACGTGCTGCTGCAGCTGCAGAAGAAGGCACCGGTGCCGTTCGAGCTGGTGGCGGTGAACCTGGACCAGAAACAGCCGGGCTTCCCTGAGCACATCCTGCCGGACTACCTGGCTGGGCTGGGCGTGCCGTACCACATCATCGAGCAGGACACCTACTCGGTGGTCAGCCGGGTCATCCCGGAAGGCAAGACCATGTGTTCGCTGTGCTCGCGGCTGCGTCGTGGCGCGCTTTACAACTACGCCGAAACCCACGGTTTCACCAAGATCGCGCTGGGCCATCACCGCGACGACATGGTGGCCACCTTCTTCATGAACCTGTTCCACCACGCCAAGCTGGCGGGGATGCCGCCGAAACTGCGCAGCGATGACGGCAGGCACGTGGTGATCCGGCCGTTGGCCTACGTGCGCGAAAGCGACATCGTCGACTACGCGCAGGCACGCCGGTTCCCGATCATTCCCTGCAACCTGTGCGGCAGCCAGGAGAACCTGCAGCGCCGCCAGGTCGGCCTGATGCTGAAGCAGTGGGAAAAGGACCATCCCGGCCGCATCGAGCAGATCGCGCGCGCCATGGGCGACGTCCGGCCCTCGCAGCTGGCCGACACTACCCTGTTCGACTTCATGGCGCTGGGCCGTCGCGACGACGCGCCGCTGCCCGATGCCCATGCCTGGCTGGCCGGTTCCCCGGCCGACGCCGACGCAGATCCCGAGACGCCCACCGTTTAAGGTCGGTCGCCCTTCCTCTTTGCCATCCGGAATTCCATGTTCTTTCGCAACCTGACGTTCTTCCGTTTTCCGACCGCCACCGATTTTTCCGAAGTCGATACCCTGCTGCCGCACGCCGTGCTCAAGCCTGTTGGCGCGCTGGAAATGAACTCGCGCGGCTTCATCTCGCCGTTCGGCCGCGAGGAAAAGGAGCAGCTCTCCCACCGCATCGCCGAACACCTGTGGCTGACCGTGGGCGGCGAGGACAAGATCCTGCCGGCGGCGGTGGTCAACGACCTGCTCGAGCGCAAGCTGGAGGAGATCGAGGAGAAGGAAGGCCGCCGCCCGGGTGGCCGCGAGCGCAAGCGTATGAAGGACGACCTGCTGCATGAACTGCTGCCGCGCGCCTTCGTGAAGTCCTCGCGCAACGACGCCTTCATCGACCTGCAGCACGGCTACGTGGCAGTGGATACCTCCAGCCGCAAGACCGGCGAATACTTCATGTCCGACATCCGCGGCCTGCTCGGCAGCTTCCCGGCGATGCCGCTGAACGCCGAAGTCGCGCCGCGCTCGATCCTGACCGGCTGGATCGCCGGCGAGCCGCTGCCGACCGGGCTGAGCCTGGGCGAAGAGTGCGAGATGAAGGACCCGGTGGAAGGTGGCGCGGTGGTCAAGTGCCAGCACCAGGAGCTGCGCTGCGACGAGATCGACAAGCACCTGGACGCCGGCAAGCAGGTGACCAAGCTGGCGCTGATCTTCGAGGACAACCTGTCCTTCGTGATCGGCGACGACCTGATCGTGCGCAAGCTGAAGTTCCTCGACGGTGCCCTGGACCAGCTGGAGCATGCCGACGAAGATGGCCGCCGCGCCGAGTTCGACGCCCGCTTCGCCCTGCAGAGCGCCGAGATCCGCCGCCTGTTCCTGTTGCTGGAAGAAGCCTTCAAGCTCAGCAAGGCTGACTGAACAGGCAGCCCGACGGCCGCCGGTCATCCGGCGGCCCGAAGCAGCGCTATGCTGGGTGCATGAGCCGTCTGTTGCGCCGCCTGATCAGCCCGACCCCGCCCGCCACCGTACAGCGCGACACCGTTCGCCTGCGCCTGGAGGATGCCGAGATCGAGGTACTGCGCGTGCGTGATCCGCGTGCGCGGCGCATCAAGCTGAGCGTGGATGAGCGGGGCGCGCGCTTGACCCTGCCGCCGCGGGCAAGCCTGGCGATGGGCGAACGCTTCCTGGAACAGCACCGCGACTGGCTGGCACTGCAGCTGCGCCAGTACCAGGGCCAGGGCCTGCCGGCGCCGCTGCAGCCCGGCGAAGACGGCGTGCTGCCCCTGCGCGGCGAACTGCTGCCACTGCGCTGGCAGGAAGGCCGCTATGCGCGCCTGGAGATCGACGCGCACGGCGCCTGCGTGCAGTGGCCCACCCGTGGTGGTGACGCCACCCTGCGCCGTCTGCTGCGCGAGTTCTACGAAGCCCAGACCCGCGCCGACGTCGGCCGCTGGCTGCCGAAGTACCTGCCCACTCTGCCGCGCGCCCCCAGCCGCCTGCGGCTGAAGGTGATGTCCTCGCAATGGGGCTCGCTGGCCCCCGACGGCAGCATGGCACTGGACCTGGCCCTGGTGCTCGGTCGTCCGGAAGCGTTCGAGTATGTGCTGGTGCACGAGCTCTGCCACCTGATCCAGCCCAATCACTCGCCTGCGTTCTGGCACGAAGTGGAACAACGCTTCCCCGCCTGGCGCGAGCAGCGCGACTACTTCCAGCTGGAAGGCCGCAGGCTGAAGGCGATGCTTCGCCAGCTGCTGTAGAGCCGAGCCGATGCTCGGCTGACGCGCGTGGCGCAGATATCCAGCCCTCGCGATCGACAGCAGCCGAGCATGGCTCGGCTCTACAAAAGCGCGCGCAGCGCGCGACCCGCTCCTGCTCTTCCTTCTTCCTTCCGTGATGGGCACACAGGAAACTGTCCGTGGCCGGGCGGGGTGGGTTGCGCAGGGGCGTGAGCCGCATGGATGCGGCGACCGAGCTTACAAGGACGTACTTGCAGCGCCCCCTGCGCAATCCACCCCGGCCGGCCGAGCACGGCTTCTGATTTGAACGACCCACCACGAGGGGCCCAGCCGTTGGCCGAAACCCTCACCCCGCCCGCAGCGCCGCCGCCGCCGCCCACCGCGCCGCCACCCGCGGCGCCGTAATGCACACTGCCTGGTCGGTCACCGTCGTCACCGCACGCTCCAGCAGCTGGATATCCGCCTCATGCTGGCGCGCCACATGCGGGTCCTCGAAGAAGATCGCACGCTGGCAACGCCCCTCCAGTACCCGGTCGGCAATCTGCGCATCACCGCCCATCGGGCCGCTCTGGTAGCGCGTCACCCACGGCGTATCACGCGGCCAGCCCCGGCTCCAGGCCAGTTCGTTCAAACGCTGGCCGGTGGTGCCGGTCGCCACCCGCTCACCGAACCGGGCCAGCACATCGAAGTGCTCATCGGCGAAGGCCAGCATCGCCGGCTTCATCGCATCGTGCGCGATCAGCGCCAGCGTCTGGCCTTCGAACGCATGCAGGTCGTCGGCGCCGCCGTCTGCCGCCAGCCCGGCGTGGACGCGCTCCACTTCGACCCAGTCGCGTGCAGTGGCCACGGTCGAAATGAACGGCTTGCCGTGAATCACGCACTGGCGCTTCAGCGCCGTGGCTTCCGGAAATACCGAGGACGGATCGACCGGGTCGATCAGGTAGATCGCGCCATCCAGTGTCCGATCCGGACCCATGCCGACGACTTCGGCGACCAGCTTCATCAGGCCGCCCTCGCGTCCGTACGGGTAACGGTGCAGGCCCGCGTACCCGGTCAGGAAGCCCTGTCGTTCGATCGCGTCATGGGTGCGACCGACCGCATGCAGCGACACGCCCAGCTCGCGCAGGCCGGCCTCGCTGCTGCGCAGCCAACGGAACAGCGCGGCGCGCGCGTCGTGGTGATGAAGACGGTTGGCAGCCAGGCCGATGCGCATCGAACGCTCCGCAGTTACGGGTGAAGGCGGCAGTGTATGTCGGCATTCCCCTATCTGGATGCTTTTACAACTTTCTTCATTGCCATCGGTCCGCACGTCGATAGCGTGGCAGGCAGCGGTACCGCAGCGCGGCCGTTCCTTCCGCCCGCGAGATGAGGATGCCTACCGTGAATGTCGCCGGCTTCCCGGCAGCCATTGCTGTCATGGCCAGCCTGCTGCTGGCTGCCACGGCCTCCGCCACGGGCTGCAGGACACCGCTGCGCATCGCCTGGCCTTCCGACCGCGCACCCTTGTCGTCCAGCGAACAGGGTGAGGCACGGGGGCTCGGCGCGGTGTACCTGGAGCTGTTGGGCCGGCAACGGCCACTGCAGCTGCTGCCCGTGCCGGCCGCCAGCGTGGACCGGGATGAGCTGCCGGCCGGCACCCAGGCGCTGCTGGGGTGGCCACGCTCGCAGCTGCCCGCCGGGTGGGTGGCCAGCACGCCCTACCTGCAGCTGCCACAGGTGATCGTCCGCCGGGAGGGTACGCCGCCGGTGCTGGGCCTGGAAGATCTGCGTGGACGAACCGTGGCCAGCCCCAGCCGGATGCCGCTGCAGGGGCTGCTGGCCGAGCAGGCAGCGGGTGCACAGCTGCTGCCACCGGCAGCGCTGGACGATGCGCTCCCGCTGCTGGGCACCGGATTGATCGATGCGGTCGTCGCCAACCTCGGCGACGTCGAGGCCGCGTTGCGCCGCTACCAGGGCGATGCACTGCTGATCGCTGCGCCGGCCGGTTTCGATGATGCCCTGGTGCTGGCGACCACGCCCGCCTGCGCCGATGTCATCGTCGGCTTCGAGCACGCGCTGTCGCAGCTGACCGATACCGAGCGCGAACAGATCCGCGCGGACTGGCTGCCGGACCGGCCGCGTAATTCCCCGTCATCGTCGCCCCTGCGCTGGCTGGTGCCGGCCTCGTTGATCCTGCTCGCCCTGGCGCTGGTACATGCCTACGGTTACTGGCGGGTGCATCGCGAAAGCGTGCGCCGCCGAGTCGTGGAGCAGCGCCTGCAGGAGGTGACTGCGAACCTGCCGGCGGTGGTCTACCAGGCGCGTCGGTCGGCGTGCGGTCACTACAGCTTTCCGCAGATCGCCGGCGACGTGCAGTCCCTGTTCGGAATCAGCGTGGAGACCGCGCGCATCGATCACCAGCGGCTGTTGGCCGCGGTCCACCCTGAAGACCGCAGCAAGGTGATGGCCTGTATCGAGACGGCTGCATTGGCGCGTGGCCCGATCGACGTCACTTTCCGCACCCGTTCACCACAGGGCTGGCGATGGGTGCGTTCGCATGGGCGGCCGTTGCCCTGCGACGACAGCGACGTCGAGTGGAGCGGCTACTGGATCGACGTCAGCGAGGTGCAGTCACGTACCCGCGCGCTGGCCGACGCGCGCCGCGAGGCCGAGCAGGTGGCACAGGCCAAGGCGCACTTCCTGGCCACGATGAGCCATGAGATCCGCACGCCGATGAGCACGCTGCTGGGCATGCTCGAACGGCTGGCGGGCAGCAGGCTGGAGCCACGCCAGCAGCAGGTGCTGGCCACGGTGGATGATGCGGCGCGGATGCTGCGGCAGATCCTCGACGATGTACTGCACAGCCAGCGCCTGCAGGGCGCACCGCTGCAGTTGCGGCCCACCGATCTGGCGGCACTGGTGCGCGCGGTGCAGCAGCTGCTGATGCCGGTGGCCGCCAGCCGCGGCCTGCACCTGCAGGTGGTGCTTGATCCGGAGATGCAGCCGGGATCGCTGGCCGATGGCCTGCGCCTGCGCCAGATCCTGTTCAACCTGGCCGGTAACGCACTGAAGTTCACCCGGCACGGCCACGTGGAACTGCGGTTGCAGGTACTGCAGCAGCATGCCCGCGGGCAGCGGCTGCGCCTGCAGGTAAGCGACAGCGGCGTGGGCATCAGCGAGGAACGACAGCAGGCGGTGTTCGCCGCCTATGCCCAGGCGGAGCGCTCGACCACGCGGCGCTTCGGCGGCAGTGGGCTGGGCCTGGCGATCTGCCGCGAGCTGGCAACCTCGATGGGGGCGGAGCTGCAGCTGCGCAGCTCCCCTGGGGAGGGCACCACGGTATGGATGGATCTGGACCTGGAGGCCTGCGAGGCACCCATGGCCGCACCTTCGGCGGCATCAGCGGATGAGCATCCATTGCCGGCGGCGTGCGTACTGGTGGTTGAAGACCATCCTACCAACCTGCAGCTGCTGGAGCAGCGCCTGTGCGCGCTGGGGCTGCGGGTCCACGCCTGTACCGATGGGCAGTCGGCGCTTGAAGCATGGCAGGCGCAGCCGTTCGAGCTGGTGATCACTGACTGCCACATGCCGGGCATGGACGGCTTCGCACTGGCGCGGGCGATCCGCGCTGATGCCTGCCCGGCACGTGCGCAGGTGCCGATCATCGCGCTCACGGCCAGCGTGATGGAAAGCACCCGCGAAGCCTGTCGCGCGGCTGGCATCGACCACTTCCTGGCCAAGCCGGTGGAGCCGCACGTGCTGCGGGCGCTGCTGGCGGTACTGCTGGCGCCGGACTCAGTGGGCCAGTAGCCGGACGATGCTGGCGGCGGCATCGCGGCCCTCGGCCACGGCGGTCACCACCAGGTCGGCACCGCGTACCGCATCACCACCGGCGAACAGGCGCGGATGCGCGGTCTGGAACGGCAGGCGATCCTTGCCTCCGGCCACGATACGGCCGTTGGACCGGCCTTCCACGCCGTGCGCGGCCAGCCATGCCGGAACGGTCGGCGAGAAGCCGAAGGCGATGATCACCACGTCGGCCTCCAGCAGCGATTCGCTGCCATCGATCGGCACCGCGTTCTGGCGGCCGTTCGCATCCGGCTCACCCAACCGGGTCTCGACCACGGTTACGCCGATTACTTCGTCATCGGCGCCGGCTTCGATCGACAGCGGCTGCCGGTTGAACAGGAAGCGCACACCTTCCTCGCGTGCATTGGCGACCTCGCGCGCGCTGCCGGGCATGTTTGCTTCGTCGCGGCGGTAGGCGCAGGTGACCTTGGCCGCGCCCAGCCGTATCGCGCTGCGCACGCAGTCCATGCCGGTATCGCCACCGCCGAGCACCACCACGCGCTTGCCGTTGAGATCGGGCAGGGCGATGGTGTCTTCCCAGCCGGCAATCGGCCGGCCCTTCGGATCATCACCACCGACGATGCGGCTGTTCTGCACCAGGAACGGCAACGCCGGCAGCACGCCTTTCAGGTCCTGGCCGTCGAGGCCGCCATCGGTGTAGCGGTAGGCGCCGGTGCCGACGAACACCGCATCGTGGGTATCCAGCAGCTGCTGCAGGCTGATGTCGCGGCCGATCTCCACGCCGAGGCGGAACTGCACCCCCATGCCCTCCAGCACGTCGCGGCGGCGACGGATCACGTCCTTGTCCAGCTTGAAGCTGGGGATGCCGAACTGCAGCAGGCCGCCGATCTGCTCGTAGCGGTCATAGACCACGGCGGCAATGCCGGCGCGAGCCAGGCGGTCGGCACAGGCCAGCCCCGCCGGACCGGCGCCGATCACCGCCACGCTGTGGCCGGTCGGCTGCACCGCGGCCAGATCCGGGCGCCAGCCACTGGCCAATGCGGTATCGACGATGTACTTCTCCACCGCGCCGATGGTGACCGCACCGAACTCCTCCAGCGTGCAGCTGCCTTCGCACAGCCGGTCCTGCGGGCACACCCGGCCGCACACTTCCGGCAGCGGGTTGGTGCTGTGGCACAGCGTGGCCGCCTCGTGGATGCGGTTCTCCTGCACCAGCTGAAGCCACTGCGGAATGGCGTTGTGCACCGGGCACTTCCAGCTGCAGTACGGGTTGCCGCAGTCCAGGCAGCGGCCGGCCTGGTACTGCGCGTCTTCCTTGCCGAACCTGCCGTACAGCTCACCCCAGTCGCCGGAGGTGCGCAGTTCCACCGGAATGCGCTGCGGCATGGTGCGGGGCAGGTCGAGGAACTGGAAAGCGTGCTTGCGGCTCATGGCGGGCTCTGTGGTGTTTTCCGGATGCCGGCCAGCGGCCGGCACTACGTGATCCTGGGATGCCGGCCAACGGCCGGCACTACCGTTACGCGGCGCGTCGCAGGGTTTCGGTCAGCGACTCGATGCTGGCGGCCTTCGGTTTGACCAGCCAGAACTTGCCGATGTAATCGCGGAACTCGTCCAGGATCTGCTGCGCCCAGATGCTGCCGGTCAGCTCGCGGTGGCGGCCGATCAGGCGGTGCAGGTGCTGGCGATAGTTCTCGAAGCCCTCGGCGGACACGCGATGGATGTCGATCAGCTCGTGGTTGTAGCGGTCGACGAAATCGCGATCGACGTCCAGCACGTAGGCCAGGCCGCCGGTGAAACCGGCACCGAAGTTCAGCCCGACCTTGCCCAGCACCAGTACCACGCCATCGGTCATGTACTCGCAGCAGTGGTCGCCGGCACCCTCCACTACCGCCAGCGCGCCGGAGTTGCGTACCGCGAAGCGCTCGCCCGCCCTGCCCGCGGCGAACAGCTCGCCGCCGGTGGCGCCGTACAGGCAGGTGTTGCCGATGATGGCGGTGCTGCGTGCCTCGAAGCGGGCACCGCGCGGCGGTCGCACCACCAGGCGGCCACCGGCCATGCCCTTGCCGACGTAGTCGTTGGCTTCGCCTTCCACCTCCAGGTGCAGGCCACCCACGTTGAACGCGCCGAAGCTCTGCCCGGCGCTGCCGCGAAAGCGCAGTTCCAGCGGTGCCTCGGCCATGCCCTGGTTGCCGTGCGCACGCGCCACCGCGCCGGCCAGGCGGGTGCCGATGCTGCGGTCGGTGTTGTGGATCAGGAAGCGATGCTCGCCGCCGCGCTTGTGTTCAATGGCGGAGGCAAGCAGGCCGTCCATCTGCGTGGCCAGGCTGTCCGGCGACTCGTACAGGCGCTGGGCGGCGCAGTGGCTGCCCTCGTAACGGGCATCGGCCAGCAGGCGCGACAGGTCCACGCGCACGCCGTCACGCGGCGCGGCCTCGATCTGCCGCAGCAGGTCGGTGCGGCCGACGATCTCTTCCAGCGAACGCGCGCCCAGGTAGGACAGCCAGCCACGCACTTCTTCGGCCAGCAGGCGGAAGAAATTCTCCACGCGCTCCGGCTGGCCGGTGAAGTGGTTCTCGCGCAGGCGCTCGTCCTGGGTGGCCACGCCGGTGGCGCAGTTGTTGAGGTGGCAGATGCGCAGGTACTTGCAGCCCAGCACGATCATCGGCGCTGTGCCGAAGCCGAAGCTGTCCGCCCCCAGCAGCGCAGCCTTGACCACGTCCAGGCCGGTCTTCAGGCCGCCATCGGTCTGCAGCAGGGTGCGCCCGCGCAGGTCGTTGGCCAGCAGCGCCTGGTGCGCTTCGGCCACGCCCAGCTCCCACGGCACGCCGGCATAGCGGATCGAGCTGACCGGCGACGCACCGGTGCCACCGTCATGGCCGGAGATGGTGATCAGGTCCGCACCGGCCTTGACCACACCGGCGGCGATGGTACCAACGCCGGCATGGCTGACCAGCTTCACCGATACCAGCGCGGTCGGGTTGAGCTGCTTGAGGTCGTAGATCAGCTGCGCCAGGTCTTCGATCGAATAGATGTCGTGGTGCGGCGGCGGCGAGATCAGGCCGATGCCCGGCCGCGCGTAGCGCAGACGTGCGATCAGTTCGTTGACCTTGTGGCCGGGCAGCTGGCCGCCCTCGCCGGGCTTGGCGCCCTGCGCGACCTTGATCTGCAGCACTTCGGCATTGACCAGGTACTCGGCGGTAACGCCGAAGCGGCCCGAGGCGACCTGCTTGATCTTGCTGCGCTTCGCGGTGCCATAGCGGGCGGGATCCTCACCGCCTTCGCCGGAATTGCTGCGGCCGCCGAGGCGGTTCATGGCGATGGCCAATGCTTCATGTGCTTCCGGCGACAGTGCGCCCAGGCTGATCGCCGCAGTATCGAAGCGCGGGAACAGGGTACTGGCTGGAGCCACCTCGTCCAGCGGCACGGGCGCGGCCGCCGGCACCAGCTCCAGCAGGTCACGCAGCGCCGATGGCGGGCGCGCATGCACCGCATCGCAGTACTGCTGCCACGCACGCGGGTCACCGCTGCGCGCCGCGCGCTGCAGGGTGGTCACCACGTCCGGGTTGTACATGTGGTATTCGCCGCCGTGCACGTACTTCAGCAGGCCGCCGACATCCACGCCCTGCTGCGCGTCCCAGGCCTGCGCGCACAGTTCGCGCGCGTCGGCATCCAGGCGGGCAAAGCCGGCGCCGCCGATGCGCGAGGCGGTATCGGGGAAGCACAGGTCCACCACTTCCGGTTCCAGGCCGATGATCTCGAACAGCTGCGCGCCGCGGTAGCTGGCCACCGTACAGATGCCCATCTTCGAGATGATCTTCGACAGGCCCTTGTAGATACCCTTGCGGTAGCGGCGGCCGATCTGCGATTGCTCGCCGCCCTTGCTGAGCTTGAGGATGCCGCGACGGCCCAGGTCGAACAGGGTCTGGTAGGCCAGGTACGGGTAAACCGCCGTGGCACCGAAACCGAGCAGGCAGGCCATGTGGTGCGGGTCACGTGCAGTGCCGGTCTCGACGATGAGGTTCACGTCGCAGCGCAGGCCCAGCCGAGACAGGTGGTGGTGGATGGCACTGGTGGCCAGCAGCGCATGCACCATCGGCCGCCCGGCCACCGGGTAGCGGTCGGACAGCAGCAGCATCACCATGCCATCGCGCGCGGCCTGTTCCGCTTCGCTGCAGATGCGTTCGATGCCGGCGCGCAGGCCTTCGTCTTCGCTGTAGGAAAGGTCGAGCAGGCGGTTGGCCTGCACGTACTGGTCCATCTTCAACAGCTGGCGCAGCTTGCGCTGGCTCAGTACCGGCGAATTGAGGATGACGTGGTTCACCGTCTCCGGGCCGGCATGGAAGATGTTGGTTTCCCTGCCGAGCTGGGTGGACAGGGACATCGCGCAGTCCTCGCGCAGCGGGTCGATCGGCGGGTTGGTGACCTGCGCGAAGGCCTGGCGGAAATAGTCGTACAGCGGTCGGCTGCGCTGGCTCAGCACCGCCATCGGCGTGTCGTCGCCCATCGAGCCGGTGGCTTCCTGCTCGGTCTCGGCCAGCGGCCGCAGCACCTGTTCCACTTCCTCGCTGCTGAGCTGGTACAGCTTGTGGTAGCTGCGCAGGGTGCCTTCGTCGAAGGGTTCTTCCACCAGCGAGGGGTCGATCAGTTCGGTCTGCAGGTAGGTCACGCCCTGCTGCAGCCACTGCTTGTACGGCGCACGGCCACGGTTGATGCGGTCCACCGCATCGGAGTCGAGCAGGTCGCCGCGCTTGAGGTCGATCGCGATCATCTCGCCGGGGCCGAGCTTGCCCTTGCGCACCACGCGCTCGGTCGGCACTTCCCACACGCCGGCTTCGGAGGCGACCAGGAAGTGGCGGTCGGCGGTGAGCATCCAGCGCGCCGGTCGCAGGCCGTTGCGGTCCAGCGTACACACCGCATAGCGGCTGTCGCAGGCGACGATGCCGGCCGGGCCGTCCCACGGCTCGCTGTTGAGGCCGTGGAACTCGTAGAAGGCCGCCAGGTCCGGATCCTTGAATTCCAGCGACTGCGTGGCAGGCGGCACCAGGATGCGCAGCGCCTGGATCAACTCCATGCCACCGGCGACCATCAGCTCCAGCATGTTGTCCAGGCTCTGCGAATCCGAACCGTGCATGGAGATGACCGGGTCGAATTCACCAATATCGAAGCGCGGCGTCTTCCACACCTTGCTGCGCGCCTGCGCCCAGCGACGATTGCCCTCGATGGTGTTGATCTCGCCGTTGTGGGCGAGCATGCGGAACGGATGGGCGAGCGGCCAGCGCGGCAGCGTGTTGGTCGAGAAGCGCTGGTGGAACACGATCGCGCTGGAGGCCAGCTCGCGGCGCTGCAGGTCCGGGAAGAAGCGGCTGAGCTTGTCCGGCAGCACCATGCCCTTGTAGCTGATCGCATCCGGGGTGAGGGTGGTGACGTAGAAGTCGGCGTGATCGCGCAGCTGCTGTTCGCTGCGGCGGCGGGCCAGGAACAACGCCAGCGCGAAGCCGGCATCATCCTGGCCAACCCCCGCATCGACGAACACCTGCTCGATGCGCGGCAGCGTGTCGCGCGCCAGTTGGCCGCAGACGCTGTCGTCGGTCGGTACCTCGCGCCAGCCAGCGACCTTGCAGCCCACCGCTTCCACCTGCGCCTGCAGCTGCGCGCGGCAGGCCTGCGCCGCGTCGGCGTCGCGCGGCAGGAATACCAGGCCGGCGGCGAAACGCGCGGCGGTGGCGATGCCGGCTTCGCTGGCCAGCAGTTTCAGGAACGCATCGGGGCGGCGCAGCAGCAGGCCGCAGCCATCACCGGTCAGGCCATCGGCGGCAACACCGCCACGGTGGGTCATGCGCGAAAGCGCGGCGATGGCGGTATCAACCAACAGGCGCGATGGTTGATCGTCGAGCTGGGCGACCATGCCAAATCCACAGGCATCGCGCTCGGAGCGCGGGTCGTAAAGCCCTTGGCGGTTGCGGGGGGCCATCTCTACCTCGATGCGTATAGGGTTGGCGGCGACACTCGTCCCCGCTCATTCCCTGGAGCGCATCGTGAGGCCACCGGATGCCTCGACTAGATCACAGGTTGCTGCAACGCCGCAATACACGGTTGCAGGTGCAACAGAACGCGCCGGCAACCCAGTGCCGGCGCGGGGCGGGACTCAGCCGCAGCGCACGCCGCTGATGGCGCCCTTGGCGTCCACTTCGATGTTCAGGCGGTCGCCGAGGAACTCCATCGTGGCCACATCATTGGGCTTGAGCACGCGTACCTGGCTGGCGCCTGCATCTTCCTGCGCCTGCTTGCCCAGCGCATCGGTGTAGGCCTGGCCGACCAGGCTCTGCACCTGGCTGGCATCGCAGGTGCCGACCGGCGGCGCCTCGATGGCCTTGCCGGCTTCGTCGGCCGGTGCCTTGGCGGCTTCGGCCGCCTGCTGGGCGTGGGCCGTGGCCGAATCCTGTTCATCCAGCGCCGGTGCCTGGCAGGCGGTCAAGGCCAGCACGGCCGGCAGCAGCAGGGCGGAGAGCGAACGGGCGCGAATCGGGAACGACATCATGACTCCGGAAGGGGTTGTGAAGACCCGAGCATAGCGGCGAACCGGCCCTCACGTGTTTGTCTTGTGTTATCGACAGGATCGCGGCACGGCGACCGCGACACTACTGGCATGCCGACCGCCTCCACTCCCGAACGACAGGCCGCGCGCGCGGCCGGCCTGCGCTATGTCGACGACACCCAGCCGGGCATCAGCCGGCGCCGCGCCGGAAAAGGTTTCAGTTACCGCGATGCTGATGGCCACGCGATACGCGACGCCACCACCCTGCAACGCGTCCGCGCACTGGCGATTCCACCGGCCTACACCGCGGTGTGGATCTGCGCCCACGCCAACGGCCACCTGCAGGCCACAGGCCGCGATGCGCGCGGGCGCAAGCAGTACCGTTACCACCCCGACTGGGCGAAGGAGCGCGACGCCGGCAAGTTCGACCGCATCATCGCCTTTGGCGAGGCCTTGCCCACGCTGCGGCGGCGGTTGTCGCGGGATCTGAAACGGCCGGGTTTCCCTAAGGAAAAAGTGCTGGCCATGGTGGTCGCGTTGCTGGCCGACACCCTGGTGCGGGTCGGCAATGAGACCTATGCGCAGCAGAACCGGTCATTCGGACTGACCACACTGCGTAACCGTCATCTGGAGCTGCTGCGTGGCGGCCGGGTGCGCATGCGTTTCCGCGGCAAGTCCGGGCAGCTGCAGGAGGTGACCGTGGGCGACCGCAGGCTGGGGCTGCTGGTGCGGCGCCTGCAGCAGCTGCCGGGGCAGGCGTTGTTCCAGTACCGCGATGACGACGGTGCGCTGCAGCCGGTCGACTCCGGTGCGGTGAACGACTACCTGCGCGAGGTGATGGGCGAGGACTTCACTGCCAAGGATTTCCGCACCTGGGGCGGGACCGTCGCGGCGGTGCAGGCGTTTGCTGCCACCGAGCTGCCGGAACCGGCCAGCCGGCGTGCGCTGGCGCAGGCACAGCGCAGCGTGGTGTGCCAGGTGGCGGCCCGGTTGGGCAACACGCCGGCGGTGTGCCGCAAGGCCTATATCGACCCGTGCGTGTTCGTCGGCTGGGAGCGCGGTGAACTGGCCAAGCTGGCCGGCCTGCGCGGGCCGCGCCAGTGGGAGCAGGCCACCCTGCGCGTGCTGCGCAGGGCACGCCGGCTCAGCCGCAGTCGTCAGCCGCAGTAGATCGCGACGATATTGTTGGTGCGGCCCTTCTCGATGGTCAGGCGGTCGCCGCCTTCGCTGGCCGGTGGCACCCGCGGGCCGTCGTGGCGCAGGACCCGCACGTGCAGGCTGTCGCTGTCCACGCGTGCACGGGCCACAGTGGCGTCCGAGGCGGCCAGGCCCACCGCGCCGCGCACCCTGTCGCTGTGGCACTGGCCGGAAATCACGCCGTCGATCGGCTGCACCTGGGCCATCGGTGTGCTGCTGCAGGCGGCGAGGGCAAAGCAGACGGCGGCGGTGGCGATGGCATGTTTCATGGAGGCGTTCCCTGTGTGGTTGCGTGCAGGGTGCGACGGCGCACGTGGTGGCGGAATGAATGCCGTGCACATCGTGGACACGGCGCGCTCACTGCCGCCAACAGCGTGCGTAGAGAGACTGCAGGTGCGGCGCGCGCCGCCCCCCCGGTAGTGTCGGCCGCTGGCCGGCAGCCCCGTTCCCTCCCGAGGAGACCTGCATGGCCACCACCAAGAAGACACCCGCCCGCCGAAAGGCATCGCCGAAAGTGCGTAAAGGCAGCACCCCGGCCAAGGCGGTCGCCGACCCCGATCGCCCGCGAGTAGTGAAGACCGCGACCCGCAAGGCGGCCGCCAGCGATCCGCGGGCAGCACGCGTCGCGGCCCGGCAGCGGCGCCTGCAGGACCAGGAGAAGGCCAAGGACGCCCGGGCGGCCAGCAAGGCCACGAAGAAGACCGCGACCCAGGCCGGCGCACGGCGCCAGCCGGAGGCGATGCCGGCGCAGCAGCTGGCCAAGCCCGGGCATGAGCACGAACTGGAGCTGGCGCCCCGCTTCCTTGCACCCGACTACGCGGGCAGCGGCAAGCTGCAGGGCATGCGTGCGATCGTCACCGGTGGCGACTCCGGCATTGGCCGTGCGGTGGCGGTGCTGTTCGCACGCGAAGGCGCGGACGTGGCCGTGCTGCACCTGGACGAGGCCGAGGACGCGGACATCACCCGCCAGCACGTGGAGCGCGAAGGCGGTCGCTGCGTGGTGATCGCCGGTGACGTGCGCGATCCGCGCTTCTGCGAGAAAGCGGTGAAGCAGGTGGCCAAGGCGTTCGGCGGCATCGACATCCTGGTCAACAACGCCGCGTTCCAGCTGCACTGCGAGC
Source organism: Stenotrophomonas thermophila (assembly GCF_001499715.1). Lineage (NCBI taxonomy): Bacteria > Pseudomonadati > Pseudomonadota > Gammaproteobacteria > Lysobacterales > Lysobacteraceae > Stenotrophomonas > Stenotrophomonas thermophila. The sequence continues at coordinate 150,152 of NZ_CVIW01000062.1, forward strand.
GGCTGGAAGACCTGGAAGACGCGCACCTGCAGGAGACCCTGCAGACCAACATCGGCGGTTACATCCAGATGGCGCGCGCGGTGCTGCCGCATCTGGGCGAGGGCGCCAGCATCATCAACACCGGTTCGGAAACGGGCATCTTCGGCAGCAAGGCGCTGATCGACTACTCGGCCACCAAGGGCGCGATCCATGCGTTCACCAAGTCGCTGGCCAGCCAGCTGCTGCCACGTGGCATCCGGGTGAACTGCGTGGCGCCGGGGCCGGTGTGGACGCCGCTGAACCCGGCCGACAAGCAGGCCGAGGACGTCGCCCAGTTCGGCAAGGACAGCGACATGGGCCGGCCCGCACAGCCGGAGGAACTGTCACCGGCCTACGTGTTCCTGGCCTCTCCGGCCTGTGCCAGTTACATCAGCGGGGTGATCCTGCCGGTGATGGGCGGTCCACGGGGGTGAGACGGGGCTGCCGGCCGCTGGCCGGCAGCCTCAAGGCGCGGTCACCGCAGGCGCATAGAAATCGGCAATGCGTGGAATGAACTGCTGTGGATTGGCACCGACCAGGTTGGTCAGCACCACCACCGCCACGCCGCGCTCGGGATAGACCACGAACGCCGCACGCGCACCGCCGATACCTGCCACCTGCAGGTCGGGCGATGCGCGCAGTACCGGCCAGCCCCCCGCCCACGGGCCGGCACGGCCATCCGCCAAGCGCTCTGCGCTCCACATCCGCCGCAGGGCCGCCTCCGGCAGCAGGCGGCCTTCGGTCAGCGCCGCCAGCCAGCGCGCGGTGTCGTCGGCGGTGGTGAGGATGCCGCCACCTGCCCACAGCGAAGGCGGTATGTCGTAGAACCAGTGCGACAGGCGCGGCGGTGCATCGGCCGCGTCGGTGGCACGCGGGGCCAGGCTGTACATCGTCGCCGCATCCGGAATCAGGTCGTAGCTGTCGCCGAAGGTGGTGCGTGCCATGCGCGCGCTGCTGAACTGGCCGGTGGCGAGGAAACGTTCGTAGGGCATGCCGGATTGCTTCGCGATGATCCGTGCCAGAAGAACGTAGTTGGTCTGGTTGTAGGCGAAGCGCTGCCCGGGCGCTGCTTCGAGTGGCCGGGTCGTCACCGCCGCCCATGCCTGTGCTTCGGAACCACCGCCCAACAGCCCGTTCGCATCAAGGATGTCCGGAAGGCCGGAGGTATGCGCCAGCAGCTGGTGTACGCGTACGTCTCTCCACGCTGGTGGAAGATCATCCAGGTAACGTGAGGCCGGCGCGTCCAGATCCAGCTGCCCCTGCTGAGCCAGCTGCGCGGCGGCTACGCCGGTGAACGCCTTGGTGGCCGAGTTGAGCGGGAAGCGGGTGTGGCGCGAGGCAAGCACGCCGTTCTCGACGTTGGCCAGGCCGTAGGCTTCAGACAGCACGATCTGCCCGTCCTTGACCACCGCGACCTGCAGCCCGGGGATGCGCTGCTGCATCATGATCTGGCGGATCAGGCGGCGGGTCTGGTCGTTGGCATGGTCCTGGCTGGCAGAGACGGCGGTGAAGGGCAGGGCACTGATGAGCATGAGCACGACTCGGAGCATTGGACGGAACATGCGGAATTCCAGCGGGCGTTGCGGATCGGATGCGGACAGCGCGCCAAAGGTTTAAGTGCTCGGCGCCGCTACCGTTCGTCGGCCCATGACTTGCGGGGGGTTGACTACAGCTGTCGTCAAGCTGACAGTGGCGACACGTGTAGTCAAGGGAGTGGTGTCATGCGTGGCAAGACCATCGGGGACCAGGAGCTGGCCCTGCTGCAGTACATCGATGAACATGCGCCGGCCAGCGTCGGCGAGGTCGCCAGTGGATATGGAGAGGCCCGAGGCCTGGCCCGTTCCACCGTGCTGACGATGATGGAGCGGCTGCGGGCGAAGGGGTATCTTCAGCGCCGGCAGCAGGACGGCGTCTACCGCTACCAGGCCACCCGTGGCCCGCAGAGCGTGCTGCAGGGTGCCGTGGCCCAGTTCGTCGACAACACCCTGCAGGGCTCGGTGTCGCCGTTCGTGGCCTACCTGTCGCAGCGCCAGCAGGTCAGCGACAACGAGCTGGCCGAGCTGGAAGCGCTGGTCGCCCAACTCCAATCGCGTCGCCACGAGGGCTGAGCCATGGACACCACGATGCTGATCCCGATGCTGGAACGGCTGGGCTGGACCAGCCTGCAGACCGTACTGCTGGTGGCGCTGGTGTACGGCCTGTGCCGCGTGCTGCCGTCGCTGTCGGCGGCCACCCGCTGCCGCCTGTGGTGGCTGGTCTCGCTGCAGGCCGTGCTCGGCCTGTTCTGGAGCCAGCCGTTGCAGTTGCCCTGGCTGCCGGCCCCGCAGGCGGTGGCGATGACCGCAACCGACGTGGCCGCTGACATGGTCTACCCGCTGGCCCCGGAGGCCTCGGCACAGTTGCTGGCCGCGATGCCGATGCCTGCAGCGGACGTGCCGGCAGTGGCGTGGTGGGCCGTTGCACTGGCTGCGCTGTGGGCATCCGGCGTGCTGCTGATGGCGCTGCGCACCTTGGGTGAGTGGCGCCGCTGCCGCGCACTGCTGGCTGCGGCCTATCCCTGCGAGGACGAGGCGCTGGTACAGGCGCTGCAGCTGGCCTCCGATGCGCACGGCGTGCGTCCTGCGCCGCGGTTGTGGATGAGCACGCAGGTGGACGCACCGCAGCTGGTCGGGCCGTTCCGCCCGGTGCTGCTGCTGCCGGCCGGCAACAATGCCCTGCAGGGCGATGCGCTGGACCTGGCCCTGACCCACGAACTGCAGCACCTGCAGCGGCGTGACCTGCAATGGGGCCTGCTGCCTGCACTGGCCCAGCACCTGTTCTTCTTCCACCCGCTGCTGCGCCTGTCGGTGCGTGAATATGCACAGGCGCGCGAGGAAGCGGTGGATGCAGCGGTGGTTGGCCAACATGGCGCCAGCCGCCAGGCCTATGGCCGCCTGTTGCTGCAGTTGGGCGTGGCCCCGCAGCCGCATCTGGGCGTGGCCAGCGCCGCACCGAGCACCCCCAGCCTCAAGCGTCGCCTGCTTTCGCTGCAGTCGCCCCGGTCCTGCCCGCGTCTGCTGGCGGTGGCGCTGACCGCTGCGGTGGTGGTGGTGGGCGTGGCGCCGATGCGGCTGGTCGCAGCGCCGGTGCCGCCCGCCCCGCCCGCCCCTCCGGCCGCGCCGAAGGCCGTGGCGCCGCCACCGCCTAAGGCCCCGGAAGCACCGTCCGCACCGCCGGCGGCCGCGGCTGCCCCAGCGGCACCTGCCGCACCGGCAGCCCCGGCCGAACCTGCTGACGCGACCGGGCCCGACGATGCCGACGTGGCCGACGTCGACGATTCCACCGGCATGGCCGAAGACGATGAAGGCACGGCGTCGGCCGCCCGCTCCATCACTACCTACGGCCGCCTGGACCTGGGCAAGTCGCCCCGGGAGGCTTTTGTGCTGGTCGATGGTGATTCGACTTTCGCCAACGGCGGCATGGACGACGTGACGGTGGCCCGCAGGCAGCTCGGCAAGGGCCCGGCGCTGTGGTTCCGCCAAGGCGACAAGCGCTATGTGGTGCGCGACCCGATGCTGATCCAAAGCCTGCAGCGTGCCTACAGTGGTGCCGCAGAGCTGGGTCGCCAGCAGAGCGAACTGGGCCGCCAGCAGAGTGCGCTGGGTCGCCAGCAGGGCGAACTCGGCAGGCAGATGGGTGAGATGAGCCGCCTGCAGGGCGAGGAGTCGCGCCGCATCGCACTGATTGCCGCCGAGGCTGCACGCAATGCGATGGCCGCCCACGACATCAACCGTGAGGCCGCCGCGGAAGCGGCGAAGGCAGCGCGCGGTGCAACCGGCGATATGGCCGTTGCGCGTGAGGCTGCACGCGAGGCCGCCGCCGAGGCACGTCGTGCGATGCAGGAAGCCCGCAGCGAGGCCACGCAGTCCGGCCGCACCCGTGACATGCGGCGTCTGGCCAACCAGCAGTCTGAACTGGCCAGCCGCCAGGCGGCACTGGGCAGCCAGCAGGCCGCGCTGGGCGAGCGCCAGGCACGCGTGCATGCGCAGGCATCGCAGCAGGCACAGCAGGTGATCGCGCGTGCACTGGCCAGCGGCAAGGCCGAGCAACTCTGATCGGTAGTGCCGGCCGCTGGCCGGCACTACCCCGGGTCGATCAACCGCAGCTGGCGCGCTCGATGCGGTTCTGCGCATCCACCTGCACGGTCACGCGGTCCTGGCGGAAGTCCATGGTCACCGCCATGCCTGGCTTGACCACCCGTGCACCGCGCGCGCCGCTGGCGGCCACCAGCTTCTTGATGGTGGCTTCGTCAGCCGTCTTGCCGGTGAAGGCCTCGAGCGCCTCCGGCCTGCATTCGTGCGCGGCGTCGGCCACGGGCGCTGGCGCGGGATCGGGGGCGGTACTGCTGCCGGCATGGCTGCAGGCGGCCAAGGGCAGGATGGCGAGCAGGACCAGGGGATTGAGGCGCATCGTCGGGCTCCAGGCGTGGATGGTGGCGGCAGTGTCACCGCTGCCACCGTCAGGGCATGTCAACGCTGCCCCGTGTCATTACTGCCCGACCAGCGCCAGTGTCTCGCGCTCGCGCTGTTCCTCGCGCACCAGCCGCTGCAGCAGCAGGGCCAGCGTCACCACGTCCTGATGATTGTGATCGGCCACCCGGCGCAGGTTCACGGCGTCACCGCCACGCAGGAAGCGCAACCATGCTCCCGGTGCCTCCGAGCCCGGCAGGTCGTCCTCGCGCACCACGCGCAGCAGCTGGCGTTCGATGGTGGACAGCCTGCAGTTCTCCCAGGTGCCGCGATAGCGCCGGCGGGTGGGGTAGAGCAGGTCCACATGGTCCAGCGCCGTGATCGGATCGCGTTGGCGCGCCAGCCGGTAGCGCGCCTTCAGAAGCGGCGCATCGTAGCTGCGGCCGTTGTAGCTGCAGAACACGGTGGAGGGCTGCAGCCAGCTGGCGAAGGTGGCCAGCATCGCTTCTTCCGCAGCCATGGTGGACATCAGCAGCTGGCGGATGCGCAGGCCTTCGCCACGCTGCGGGCACACGTACCAGTCGGCCGCGCCGATCATGAAGGCACGCGTGCCGGTGCCACCGGCCAGGCCGGTGGTCTCGGTATCGAAGAACAGCAGGTCGCGCGCAGCTACGTGCTGGTCCTCGCGCTTGGCGAAGGCCAATGACAGCGGGGCGGTCGGGATTGGTTGCGGCTGCAGCGATTCGATCAGGAACAGGCCCGGTGCGATCTCCTCGCCGGGCAGCTGACGATCCTGTGCGCTGGCGCGTGCCGGCGTGGTACTGCCGCGGGAGCGCAGGCCGAGCAGGCGATGCAGGCTGCCTGCTTCCGGCCGACGCAGCGGTACGGGTGCCGGTGCGGAGGCCGCAGTGCCGGTCGGCTTGTGGCGGATTTCCTGTTCGACCCAGGCGAACACCGAACGTTCGGCCGGTGGTTGCCGCGCATCGTTGGCGGCCACGGGTGCCGGTGGCGCAGGGGGCACGTCCGGCGCGGCCGGTGTGCTCGCCTTCGGGTCGCCGGCCTGCTTCCGCAGCAGGCGCAGCTTGTCCAGGCTCAGGCTCACGGTGCCAGCAACTCCATCGGCTCGCGCGTGGTGATCACCACGTCGGGCACATGCTGGCAGGCGTCGGCATCGAACAGGTCGAGCACGCGCAGCGCCAGCGTGCGCGGCGAAGTCTCATCGTCTTCCTGCGCGGCCAGCACCGGGCCCACGCAGGCCGGGCAGCCAGCCTTGCAGTCGCAGCGCTGCACCAGTTCGCGCGCGCGCTGCACCAGCTCGGCCTGGCGTTGCCACAGCGGTTCGCTGAGGCCGACACCGCCGGGGAAATTGTCGTACAGGTACACGGTGGGCACGAATTCCTGCAGCAGCTCCACTCCAGCGGGATCGCCCTCGCTGCCGCGCAGCTGGCCACGGCCACTCTGATCGGCGATGGCGAACCAGGAACCATCGCCGTTGCCGACCGACTTCTGCAGGTCGCGCGCATCGGCCATCACCGCCACGGTGGCAACGATGTGCAGCGCGTAGGCGGCGCCGAGAAAACCATCCAGCGCATCCTGCTTGCTGGCGAACGCACGCAGCAGCAGCGCCTGAGGCAGCTGCCACCACACCGCCGTGGTGTGCAGTTCCTGGTCAGGCAGGTTCACCGGGCCGTAGCCGATGTTTTCGTGGGTGTAATAGCGGATCTTCTTGTAGCCGGCCACGCGACGCACCACGTGCACTTCGCCATGGTGCGAATCGCCACGGCCGGCCACGCCACCGTCGAAACGGTCCAGCACCTTGAGCTTGGTGAAGTCGATGCTGTCGGTGTAGTAATCCACATGCGTGCGGGTAACGTAGGCCTTGCGGCCCTCCCAGTCCAGCGTCTCCACCTGGTAGGGCGTGGACTGCACCATGTGGATGGCGCCCTCGTACAGGGTGAGTGCGGCGGCGGAATAATCGACCTCGGCGATGATCTGCTGGCGGCCATCGCTGCGGTCGACCACCACGAAGTTGCCGTCGGCCACCGCGCGCAGGCTGACCGCATTGGCGGGATAACTGTCGGCAATCCATTCCCAGCGCTCGCCTTCGCGGTGGATCACTTCGGTCTCTGCCAGCGCTTCCAGGAATACCTCCGGATCGATCGGGCCGAAGCCATCGCCAACCCGGAACGGCAGTTCGAAGGCTGCGCAGCGGATGTGGTCGAACAGGATCAGCGGCTGGTCAGGTGCAATGCGTGCATGTTCGGGCGAGGCCTCGGCGAAGAAGTCCGGATGCCGCACCACGTACTGGTCCAGCGGCTGTGAGCTGGCCACCATCACCCCCAGCGCGGGCTGCTGGCGGCGACCGGCACGGCCAAAGCGCTGCCAGGTGGCGGCCACGCTGCCGGGGTAGCCATTGAGGATGACCACGTCCAGGCTGCCGATATCCACGCCCAGCTCCAGTGCCGAGGTGCTGACGATGCCGTCGATGTTGCCGGCGCGCATCGCCCGTTCGGTCTCGCGGCGCTCGGTGGGCAGGTAGCCACCGCGGTACGCCCGGATGCGCGGCGGTTTGCGCGGGTCGTGATCGAAGATGTCCTTCAGGTACTTGGTCAGCACCTCCACCATCAACCGCGTCTGCGCGAACACCAGGGTCTTCAGCCCGGACTTGATCGCGATGCGCGCGATGCGGTTGCTCTGCGACCGCGCCGAGGCGCGCAGGCCCAGGTCCGGATTGATCACCGGCGGGTTCCACAGCAGCACCTGTTTCGGCCCGCTGGGCGCGCCGGATTCGGTGATGGCGGTGACCGGCGCCTCGATCAGCGCCTCGGCATGTGCCTGCGGGTTGCCGATGGTGGCCGAGCACAGGATGAACTGCGGTTGCACGCCGTAGAACGCGCAGATGCGCTTGAGCCGGCGCAGCACGTTGGTGACGTGGCTGCCGAACACGCCGCGGTAGGTGTGTACTTCGTCGATGACGATGTAGCGCAGGTTCTCGAAGAACTGCGCCCACTTGGTGTGATGCGGCAGGATCGCCTGGTGCAGCATGTCCGGATTGGACACCACGATGTCGCCATGCAGGCGGATCGCCTGGCGCGCATCACCCGGGGTATCGCCATCGAAGGTGAAGGCCTTGACGCCCAGATCGCCAGCACGGTTGAGTTCCAGCAGCTCGGCCACCTGGTCCTGTGCCAGCGCCTTGGTCGGGAACAGGTACAGCGCCTTGGCCTTGTCCTGCATGGCCGCGCTGACCACGGGCAGGGTGTAGCACAGCGACTTGCCGCTGGCGGTGGGGGTGACGATGGCCACGTGCTCACCACGCTGGCTGGCCTCCCAGGCCTCGGCCTGGTGGCTGTAGAGCTGCTCGATGCCGCGTGCCTTCAGGGCCGCGGCCAGGGCCGGCGGTACCGCATCGGGAATGGGGGCATAGCGGCCCTCGCGGCCGGGAATGGCAAAGCTGCCGGTGATGCGGTCCTGGTAGCGGCGCTGCAGGCGCGCGCTGAGCAGGGCGCCGTCACGGGCGGGCAGGCCATCGCGGGTGGCGAGCTTCTGCTCGGCATCGGCGGTGCGCTTGGCGAGTTCGTAGGCCATGGAAGAGGAAGCGGGGACGGATTGCGAGGGGTCACATGGCACCACATCCACGTCTCAGGATGTGAGACATCGCGCGCGAAGGGCGTGAACCGTTCATTGCCACGGGTCCGGACGCTGCGCGATGTCCGTGTCAAGCGCCTCGCTGCGGCGGAGGAACTGCACCATGGATGCCGTCCCCATCCCCCGGGGGAAATGAAGTTCGTTGCAAACTTCGGTGCCCGGTCCGCGCAGCGACGATGCGTGACACACCCTGAATGCCCCCGCCGATGCCAACGAAATCTGAAGCCCGCATCCGTATCCTTGTTCACTGGACGCAACCAACAGGGTGGATGGCTGTGGCACGACCGGGAACGCAGGGAGCACTGCTGGCCAGCCTGTTGCTGGCGGGCATCGCGCAGGCGCAGCAGTCGGTGCCTGCGTCTGGTCCTGCGCCTGCACCTCCTGTAGATGCGCCGGCTGCACCCCCCGCGCCGATCTCCCCCCCCCCGCCACAGGACGGCGTCACCACCTTGGGAGAAGTTCGCGCGCTCAAGCCGGATGACGAGCCGGTGGACCTGTACCGCTTCAAGAACCCGGTGAAGTTCGGCGACAACCGCTTCAGCCGTGACTGGAGCGAGCCGCCGTCGCCGGAGCAGGTCAGCATGGGCGGCGGCTACATCATGATGGGCGTGGTCAAGGGTGTGATGGCGGCAGCCAAAGGCATCAACAAACTCACCGGCGGGCCGGACCAGATCCAGGCGGCCGTGGCGCGGCCACCGCCAGAGCTCAGCGCCGAACAGCAGCAGCGCGCGCTGCGGTTCTCACAGGAGCAGGATGCCGGCGACACAGCGCCAGTGAAGTAGGCCGGTATATGCTGCTGGCCGCCCACCGGTAATGCTGTCATGTCCCTGCGTTCGTTCTGCCTGCTGGCCGCGTTGCTGCCGGCCTCCGCCTTCGCGTCCGATATCGCCGATGGCGGCGCCTGCCGCAATGGCGCATTCCCCTCCGAACAGAGCCGGTTCGCGCTGGCGCGGGTGGTCGATGTACCGCGCCTGTACCTGCTCGGCGACATGGATGGCTGCCCCGCCAAGGGCGAACCGGCCTGCCGCCAGCGCAGCTATGTGGTCAACGGCGATACGGTGGTGACCGGTCGCGACCTGGGCCGTTACCGCTGCGCGTTCTTCCCGAACAGGGTGGGTGGCAGCGCCGGTTGGGTCGACCGCAGCAAGCTGCAGGCGTTGCCGGTGGTCGTGCCAGCGCTGCAGGATTGGGCGGGCCACTGGAAAGATGGCGACAACGGCCTGCGCATCACCGTGCAGGGTGGACAACTGCACGTGGATGGCGACGCCTACTGGCCCTCCGCCAACCCCACGCCGGAACAGCGCCCGTATGGGCCGAACCTGGGCCAGGTGGAAGCGCGTGCCATAGCGCAGGGTGCCGATGTCGAGTTCGCCGAGGACACGTGCCGGGTGCGCGTGCACTCGCTGGGTGAGGTGCTGATCGTGGCCGACAACAGCGAATGCGGTGGCATGAACGTGCGTTTCAACGGTGTGTACCGGCGCGCCGGAAAACGTTGAATGGCGCATGAGGATTGGGGCCAGTAGATCCACGCCACGCGTGGGTGCTGCCCGCGATTCAATCGATGCGGTCAGCGCCGCCGCTCCAGCCACCACAGCAGCGAGGCGCACAGCACGAACGCCAGCCACCACGGCCAGCGCGAGCCCGGCACGGGTTGCACCACCGACGCGTCTGCCAGCGTGCTGGCAGCCAACGCCCGCGTGGTCGCATCGATCATCACCTGTCGATGCAGCGTCGGTGCATCCTTCGGGTCGAACACATAGCGCCAGACAACGCTGTCGCCATGCTGCAGGCGTTGCCAGCCTGCCTCACGGGGCCACCAGCCGGCGCAGCGCAGCGCCGACGCCGTGCCATCGACGATCAGGGGCACGTCGTCGCCGCGTTTGTTGAAGGCCTGCAGTGGTGCCTGCACACCGCACAGCGCCTGTCGTTCACCTGCCCAGGCGATCGGCTGCGGTGACCACAGTGCATCAGCGCTGTCCTGCGCGCGTGCCAACGTGGCCACCGCGTCGCTCCAGAGTTCGCCGTGGCGGTCATCGCGGCCGGCCAGCACCCAACGCCAGCTGTCGGTGATGGGCAGCAGGCCGATGCGGCCCTTGCCGACCGCGCGCCAGCCACCGATGGCGTTGCCAGCTCGATCGTGCAGCAGTGCGCTGCCGCCCGGCGCCTGCAACGCCAGTGCTTCCAGCGAAGGCAGCGCGGCACTGTGCGAGCTGCGGTCGGCCTCTTCGCCGTAGCCGGTCGGCAATGTGCCAGCGGCGAGCGGGCCACGGCGTGCGGCGAGGATCGCGCCTTCGCCATCGCCGGGAAGTTCGAGGGGGTGGCTGCTGCCATCACCCTGCACTGGCAGGCCCAGATCGCGCAGGCGCTGGCGTGCACTGGCCGAAGGTGCGCCCGCACTGCGTACCAGCACACCCAGTCCATCGCGCAGCGCCTGGCGCACGGCGGCCAGCTGGCCCGCACTCAATGCTACGAGGCTGCGCTCGTCCAGCAGCAGCAGATCGCTGCGCGTGAGCGATGCTGCATCAATCGCCACCGCGCCATCGCCGATGCTGAGTCCGGCCCCGGTATCCGCCTGCACCTGCACACGGATGCCGGCATCGGCTGCCCAGCGGCGCAGGTACTTCAGCTCTGGCCCCGGCGCGCTGGCGCGCACCAGCAGGCGCAGCGGTGCGGACGGCAGGGTCTGCTGCGGCACCGGTAGGCTGTCCACCACATGGCCGTCGGCATCGAGCAGGCGCAGCTGGAACACGCTGCGGCCTTCGGCGCGGGCGACACCACTCAGCTGCACGCGGCCGTCGTCGGCAACCTCCGTGCGATCGACCACGCTGCCGGCCGGGTCGAGCAGTTCTGCTTTCGCTTTGGCCACGCCACGCGCCTGTGCCTGCACGTCAAAGCGGGCACCGGGTGCGACATCGGCCGGTGGTTGCAGTGCGATCCAGCCGCGCGGCTCCGGTGCGGCCTGCCAACGTACATCCGGCGGCAGCACCGTGTCGCGGTCACGTGCGGCCAGGCCTGCACCGACCAGCGTCAGCGTGGCGGCCGGATGCTGGCGCAGCGCGGTGGCCAGGTCGGGAACGCGCTGTGCGCCGGGCACATCGGCAGCTTCGGGCAACAGCAACAGCGGGCCTTCGCTGGCCGGGGGTGCGCCGGCCTTGCCGGCATCGACGCCAAGCACGACCAGCCCGCCTGCGGGCTGCTGGCGGGTGGGCGGCATCAGGCAGAAGTACAGCAGCGTGGCGACGATGACCTGCAGTGCGATCACGCTCCACCGGCGGCCAGGGTGCGTTGTGCTTCCACGCAACTGGCGCACGCTGGCGATGACCACGACCAGAGTGAGTGCCAGCGCAATCCACAGGTTCAGGCTGGTGGCGGTCATGGCTGCGCCTCCAGCGCATCGAGGTAGCGCTGTCCCATCGCATCGGCCGCACTGCGCCGCATCGCCTGCGGCAGTGGACGCTGCAGCGCGCGCCACAGCTGCGCACGCAGGCGCTGGCGACAGTCGATGCAGTCGGGCTCGATGCGCAGCTGCTCGATGGCCGCAGCCAGATCCAATGCATCGGGCAGGTAGGCCGCGTTGCGCTGCTGCCAGGCCGCGAGCGCATCGAGATCCGGTGCGCCGTTGTCATCACCGAGGCGCTGCCAGGCTTCAACGATGGCCGGATCGGGCGGGGTGCGCGCGGCCAATGGCAGTTCGCGACTGGCCAGTCCGGCGCGATCACCGCCCAGTCGGCGGCTTTCATCGATGGGTGGCAGCTCCGGCCCGACCCGGGCCAGGTAGATGCGCTCGGCCTGCTGCACCTGCTTGATGAAGCCCAGCGCCTTGTAGGCAAATGGCAGCGCCTGCTGCGGGCGGCCCTGGCGCAGCTCACCTTCGGCCGACCACATCTGGTCAAGCGCGGCCTTCAACGTGGCGCGGGTCTGCGGGTCGAGCAGGGTGGCCGCCTCGGCGTGGTCATGGGTGTGCCCGTATTCGGAAAGCACGTCGGTCGCGCTGCCGAACACCGGCGGGATATCTGCGTTGGCTGCACCGCCATGATCGTGGCCATGGTCGTCGTGCGCACCGGCCTGCGTGCCATGGACGTGCTCGTGATCGTCGTCGTGGCCCTCTGCGGTCGGCGCATCGCTGGTGGGCAGGTCGCTGGTCGGCGGCGGCTTTGGCGCACCTTCGCTTTCCTCGCCCAGGAACTGGCCGTAGCGCAGGCGCAGGATGCGCTGGTCGACACCGATCGCATCGCTGCGCTTCACGAAGTCCTCGGCGGCCAGGCTGCGTCGCTGCCGGATCAGCGCTTCGGCATCGATGATGATCTGCCGCTGGCTGCGGAAATACGCAGGCAGGGTCTTCTTGATGCGGCCCTCGAGCTCTGCTCCGAGCGCGACTTCGGCGCTGGGCAGGCGCAGGATCACACTGCTGCTGCGCCCGGTCTGCGGCGTGGGTGCGTGATTGTCGCGCACCTCCAGCTGGGCGATCACATCGTTGCCGGGCTGCGCGCCCAGCGACGCCAGACCAAGGGTGTGGGCGAAACGCCGCGCGGTGGCTTCGCCGCTGCCGGCAAGCGTGACGCTGCGCTTCACGAAGGTGATGTTCTCACCGCTGCCCTGGGTGGTGGTGATCGACAGCGTTGCCTGCGCCGCGACACCGTAATCGTCGCTGGCCTCGAAGCGCAGTGCCCACTGCCGTTGCCCGGGCGTGCCCAGCACCAGGCTGGCCGCGGGCTCCAGTACGCGCACGCTGGGTGCACGGTCGGCCACCACATCCAGCCGATGCAGGCGGGTCTCTGCCAGTGCCGGTTCGCTCACAACGCGGTACAGCACCGGCGTGCGTGCAATGTCCTGTGCCTGCCACTGTCCTTCGTGCTCGCTCAGTGGCAACCGACGACCATCGTGGAATTGCAGCCATGCCTTGTCCGGGGCGCGGTCGAAGCGCAGCGACCACGACAGCCGGCTGTCGGCGGCAACCTTGGCATCCAGTGCGCTCTGGGTAAGCGTGGCCTGGCCGGTGTAGGCCGGTGCATCGATGCGCAGGCGGGTGGACTGCAGGCGCAGTGGACCCGCAGCCGCCGTGCCGCCACGCGCCGGCGTGCGGGCCGGCGCGGCGCCGGGGCTGGAACGTGGCCAGCCGAATGCCAGCACAGCGACGGCCAGGCCTGCGATCCAGCTCAGCGCCAATGCCCTGCGCGGCCAGCGCGGACGCAGTTCTGGTGTCGCGCGCTCCAGTGTGGCCAGCACGTGCGTGCGCTGGCGCTGCTGCAGCGGATTGAGCGCGGTGACATCAGCGAACAGCAGGTCCGCACTGTCCTCGCTGACACCGCTGCCATCGAGCTGGCGCTGCAGCCACTGCCGGTCCAGTTGGCGGGCACGCGCAGTGGCGAAGCCCGCACACGCGAGCAGGCTGATCGTACCGACGACGCAGGCGATATCGAAACCTGCCAGACGCAGGGCCAGCACCGCCGCAGCCAGCGCCCATGGCAGGCCCAGCAGCAGGGTGATGAGCGCACGGCGGCGGCGCGCACGTTGCCAGGCGTGCTGCAGGGTATTCATGCGGCCTCCCTGCGGCAGGCGCTGCTGGCCATCCAGCGTTCCAGCGCGAACAGCAGCACGATAGCCAGCAACAGCCAAGGCGTCGGCTCACGCAGCGGTGGCGTTGCAGCAGGCAATGCGGCCCGCTGCGGTGCCTGGTCACGTGCATCGCCCAGGCGCGGAGCCGTGGGCGGCTGCAGCGTCAGCAGCAGGGCACGCGGTAGGCGCGGATCGCGCAGCGCGGCGTTGCTGGCGGCATTCCAGTCGCCCGGCAGCGACAGCAGATAGCCGTGGCCGATGCGTTGCTGCCACAGCAGCGGTGTGCCCTCGGCATCGCGCAGCAGGATGCTGGCACTGGCAGCAGGCTTGCCGGCAGTCATGACACGACCGCCGTCACGCAGCCACGCCTGCCAGTTCGCCGGCAGTGCATCGCTGCGGCTCCACACACCAATCTCGCCGCGCTCCGGCAGGGCATCCGTCGGCAGCGGAGCGAGCGGCGACGGCAGGCCCCACGCGCGCTGCACTGCGTTCAACCATCGCTGGGCGGCGGCCGGCGCATCGCTGTGCACGCGCAGACGCGGCATCGCTGCGGCACCCGGTTGCGCAGCGACCGGCATCGGCTGCGGGCGCCACTGCACCTCGCGCGACAGCTGCAGGCGAGCGCCATCCAGGTCGGGCAGGGGATCGGGAACGTGCACGGTCAATGCGGTGCCCGCAGGCAGTTGTGCGTCCAGTTCGCGCAGCAGGCTGGGCAGGGACGCCGTGGACGCAGGTGGCACTTGATCAATGGCCGGGAAGCCGGGCGCCAGCCAATGCCAGTTGCCGGCTTCGGCGGTGCCACGTAGTGCGGTCGCGTCCAGCCCTGGAGCAACGACCGTCCACGCAATGGGGGCTGGCGCAGGCCCGGTCAACGCAGGTCGTGCCAGCAGAATGGCCAATGCAGCCAGCAACAGCAGCCGCACCAGCAGCAACGGCCAGTCATCGAGGCGGATGCGCTGGCGCGGCCGTATCTGTGCACGCAGCCAGCGCAGCGCGGCGAAATCCAGTGGCGTATACGGATGGCGGCGGGCCAGGTGGATCAGCAGCGGCAGCAGCCCTGCGGCGAGCGCGGCCAGGCCGAGCGGGAACAGCAGGGTCATGCACCGCCCCCACGGCCGAACAGCGCCTGCAGTGCCTGGTCCAGCGGCTGGTCCAGCCAGCCGCTGGCACTGGCGATGCCACTGGACCGCAGGCGCGCATGCAATGCGCTGCGTGCGTCAGCGAAGCGCTGCAGGTAGTCGGCGCGGATCGCCGCGCCGTCGCCCAGCAGTTCCTCGCCGGTCTCCGGATCGCGGAAGCGGTGGCCGGCGTCGAACGGGAAGTCGCGCTCGTCGGCGGTGAGGATCTGCAGCAGTGCCACTTCGCGGCGCGCGCTGGCCAGCTGTTCCAGCAGCACGATGCCGGAGTCGTCGAAGCCGTCGCCGATCGCCAGCAGCAGGTCGCCCGGGCGCACGCGTTCCCACAGCGGCCGAAGGCGATCGGCCGCAGGCCAGGCGCCGCGCGCCTGCAAGGCATGCAGTTGCAGATGCACGCGATCACGCTGGCGTGCGCCGTTCGCCGCGGGAACCAGCAGCAGGCCATCGCCATTGATCGCCAGCAGGCCGAAACGGTCGCCCTGCTGCAGCGCCAGTTCCACCACGCAGGCGGCCACGCCGCGCATGTGATCCAAGCGCGTGCGCTGCGGTGCCGCGCGATCGGCCTGGCCGGCCGAGGCGGTGGCATCGAGCAACAGCCAGACCGTGATCGGGCTTTCGCGTTCGGACTCGCGCACGAAGAAGCGATCTGAGCGGGCGTATAGCTTCCAGTCGATCTGGCGCAGTTCGTCTCCCGGCTCGTAGGCCCGGTACTGGGCGAACTCGAGGCCGGCACCGCGGCTGCGGCTGGCGTGCTGGCCGATGCCACTGGCACCGCTGGCCAGGCGCGGCCGCAGCCGCAGCAGGCGCAGGCGCGCACGCAAGTCCGGTGGCAAGGTCAGCGGGGTACCGGCGTCCACGCGTGGCTCAACCCGGGAACGGCACGGCCTGCAGCAGGGCAGCGACCACGTCGTCGGCACGCTTCTGCTCGGCTTCGGCGGCGAACGACAGCAGCAGGCGATGGCGCATCACCGGTGCGGCCAGTACCTGCACGTCCTCGCGGGTGGCGGCGAAGCGGCCCTGCAGCAGTGCGCGCGCTTTTGCCGCGAGCACCAGCGACTGGCCGGCGCGCGGACCGGCGCCCCACTTCACCCACTGGTTGATCGCCGCCGGTGCGCCTTGGCCCGGCCGGCTGGCACGCACCAGGCGGGTGATCCAGGCCAGCACATCGGGGCTGACATGCACCTGGCGCACGGCCGCCTGCAGTGCGGTCACCGCTTCGGCATCCATCACCTTCGGTACCGCGTCGGTGGTACCGCCGGTGGTCTGTTCCAGGATCTGCCGCTCCTCGTCTTCGCTGGGGTAATCCACCAGCACGTGCAGCAGGAAGCGGTCCAGCTGTGCCTCCGGCAGCGGGTAGGTGCCGGCCTGCTCGATCGGGTTCTGCGTGGCCAGCACGAAGAACGGCGCGGGCAGCGCGTAGGTGGTGCCGGCGTAGCTGACCGTGCGCTCCTGCATCGCTTCCAGCAGTGCGGCCTGGGTCTTGGGCGGGGTACGGTTGAGTTCGTCGGCCAGCAGCAGGTGGGTGAAGATCGGGCCCTGCTGGAAGCGGAAATGGCGATGGCCGGTGCCGTGGTCTTCTTCCAGCAGCTCGGTGCCGAGGATGTCGCTGGGCATCAGGTCGGGGGTGAACTGCACGCGCCGGAACTGCAGCTCCAGCGCCTGCCCGAGCGAGCGCACCAGCAGGGTCTTGCCGAGCCCGGGCGCGCCTTCCAGCAGGCAGTGGCCGCCGGCCAGCAGGCCGATCAGCAGCTGCTCGACCACGGTGTTCTGGCCCACCACTGCGCGTGCGAGCGCGGCGCGCAGATCGTGCAGGCGCGGCAGCAGGGAATCGAGGTCGGGGGAGGTCATGGGCGTGCAGGTCCTATCAGTTGTTCAACGCGTACATCACGATGTTGACGCCGAAGCGGGTGTTGTCTTCGGCCAGGAAGCGCTTGTTGCGCCAGTCGTAGTCCCACTCGCAGCCGTAGTCCTTGTTGCTGTAGAGCAGCCCCAGGCGGCCATCGACCTCGATGCCCTTCAGGTAGTCGTGCACCAGGTCGTCGCCCCAGCCGTTGAGTTCGAAACTGGTGGCGGGCGGGCCGTCGGGGAAGCGGAAGAAGCTGCGGTACAGCGGGTGGCTGTTGGGCAGCTTCTGCAGTGCCTTCGGGCCGAACAGGCGCCCCATCTGCGCCTCGAACGAGGTGGCGAACAGGCCATCGATGTCGTGGTTGCAGTCGTCCGCGAAGACGAAGCCGCCATTGCGCACATAGCGCACGAAGTTCTGCCGCTCGGCGGCATTGAACTCCACCAGCGTGTGGCCGGCCAGGTAGCAGAACGGCGCTTCCAGCATGCGCGGGTCGGCCAGTGCCACCACGTGCTCCTGCGGGTCCACGCGCAGCGAGGTGTAGTCGATCAGCGAGGTGATCAGGTTGGACGGCATGCGCGCGTCCACGTCCCAGTCACCGGAGTCGTACTGCAGGCGGGTGAACCAGAAGTCGTAGCGCGAACTGCGCGGGCCTGCCTGTGCCCAGGCCGGCAGCGCCGCCGCCGAAGCGGCAGCAGCCAACCAGCGCAGGCAGGCCCGGCGATCCATCAGACCGCGTCGGACAGCGAGGTGAAGGTGAAATCGCGCAGCTTCATTGGCGGGATCATCATCACGAAGCTGGATTCATCACCGGCCACGCGCACCGGCCTGCCCAGCTCTTCGATGTTGTTGAGCATGATCACCGGCGATTCGTTGAAGCGGAAGTTCTTCACCGGATGCTTGATCTGGCCGTTCTCGATGTAGAAGGTACCGTCGCGGGTCAGGCCGGTCAGCAGCACGGTCTGCGGATCGACCATGCGGATGTACCACGTGCGGGTGACCAGGATACCCTTCTGGGTGCCGCGTACCAGCTCGGCGGTGCTCTTGTCGCCACCGCTCATCAGCAGGTTGCCCGGTGAGGCCTTGGCGGTCTTGCCCTGCTTCTGCGCCCAGAATCGCGAGTAGTCCAGGTTGGCGATCCTGCCGTTCTCGATGATCGCCATGCGTTCGCGCGGCAGGCCTTCATTGTCCCACGGCAGCACCGGCGCCTCCGGATGCCACGGGTCGGCGATCATGGTCACGCGCGGGTCGTAGACCTGCTCGCCCAGCTTGTTGCCGCCACCCTTTTTTGACAGGAAGCTGCGGCCTTCATCGGCCGAGCGTGCGCTGAAGAAGTTCATCATGAAGCTGATCAGGCCTGCCGCCGCGGCCGGCTCCAGGATCACCGTGTACTTGCCCGGTTCCAGCGCCTTGGCTTCGGCCGATTCGGTGGCCTTGCGCATGGCGATGCGGATGTCCTGGTCGGCCTTGAAGTCGGCGGCATCCTTCAGGTTGCGGCCGACCCAACCCGAACCGCGGCCATCTTCGGTACGCACGGTGCAGGTGTAATCGAAGTTGGTGGTGCGCTGGTAGGCGAAGTTGCCGTTGCTGTTGGCGGTCGCCTGGAAGCCCTGGCCGTCCTCGAGGAAGCCGGCGGCAATGAGCCCGTTGCCACGGCACGGGGCGATCGAATCGGCGGCGACCTTCGCGCGGAAGGCCGGATCGATCGCGGCGGTGGATTCGCTGAAGGTCGGGCTGGGACGGTAGCTCTGCTTGCCGATGGCCGGCATGAACTCCGGGTTCTCCGGGGCCAGGCGCGCCAGGTCTTCAGCACGGCGCACCACGCGTTCCAGCGCGGCGTCGTCGAACTCGTTGATCGAGGCGGTGCCGACGCGCTTGCCGAAGGCGACGGTGACCGCCAGCTCGGTGTTGTCGACGATGCCGCTGGTGGAGACATTGTTCAGCGCGAAACGGATGTTGCCGCTGATCGCGCCGGACAGCACGGCGGTGCACTCGTCGGCCTTGGACAGGGCGATGACCTTGTCGAGGATGGCCTTGGCCTGGGCTTCGGTGAAGATACTCATGGTGTAAGGGCTCCTGACCGATCAGCCGAGGCTGCGTGCGGTGTTGATGACGTTGATGCCGTTGAAGCGCGCGGTGGACGAACCGTGCGAGACCGCCGAGACCTGGCCCGGCTGGCCCTTGCCGTCGAAGAACGAACCGCCCAGGCGGTAGTCGCGCTCGTCGGCCACGGCGGTGCAGGCATTCCAGAACTCCGGCGTGCGGATCTGGTAGGCCACGTCTTCCAGCATGCGGGTGATCTGGCCGTTCTTGATCTCGTAGAACAGCTGGCCGCCGAACTGCGCGTTGTAGCGCTGCTGGTCGATCGAGAACGAACCGTCACCGATGATGTAGATGCCGTTCTCCACGTCCTTGATCAGGTCGGGCACGCTCAGCGGCTTCTTGCCCGGTGCCATCGACACGTTGGCCATGCGCTGGAACTGCACGCTGGACCACGAGTCGGCATAGCAGCAGCCGTCGGACTCGCTCTTGCCGAGGATGTGGGCCTGATCGCGGATGGTCTGGTAATCCACCAGCTTGCCGTTGCTGATCAGGTCCCAGCGCTTGCACTTCACGCCTTCATCGTCGTACGCCACCGCGCCCAGACTGCCCGGCTGGGTCTTGTCGGCGAAGATGTTGACCAGCTCGCTGCCGTACTGGAACTGCTGTTCGCGCTTGTCCAGGGTGGCGAAGCTGGTGCCGGCGTAGTTGGCTTCGTAGCCGAGCACACGGTCCAGCTCCAGCGGGTGGCCGATCGACTCGTGGATGGTCAGCCAGGTGTGTGACGGGTCGAGCACCAGATCGTACTTGCCCGGCTTCACCGACGGTGCCTTCAGCTTTTCCTGTGCCTGCCTGGCGGCGGCGACGGCGTCCTCCTTCATGTCGTAGGAGGTGCTGTAGTTGACCACGCCATTGGGGCTGTGCACCTTGTCGGCCGCGGCGCCATCGAGGTACTCGTAGCCCAGCCCCATCGGCGAGGACAGGCCCTCGCGGGTGCGGAACTTGCCGCTGGACTTATCGATGGCGGTGACCGTCATCGGCGCCCAGATGCGGTGCACGTCCTGGTCGATGTAGGAGCCGTCGGTGGAGGCGAAGTACTTCTGCTCGTTCACCAGGAACAGCATCGAATTGACGAAGCTGGCGCCGGCACCCATCGCCGCGGCGTTGACGTCCAGCAGCAGATCGACCTTTTCCTTGATCGGCACCTCCATCGCATTCTTGCGGATCGGCGTGCGCCAGCTCACCTCACCCACACCCGGCGCCTTGGCCAGCTGCACCGGCGCGGTCTGCACGCCAGCATTGGCCTTGGCGATCGCCGCGGCCTGCTGCGCCGCCCTGGCCACATCGGCGGTACCCAGCGCATTGGTGGCGGCAAAGCCCCAGGCGCCGTTGACGATCACGCGGATGCCCACGCCGGTGGACTCGGTGTTCACCACGTTCTGCACCTTGTCCTCGCGGGTGATCACGAACTGCCGCAGGTAGCGGCCGATGCGTACGTCGCAGTAGGTGGCACCGGCGCTGCGTGCGGCCTGCAACGCAGCGTCGGCCAGGCGCTTCTTCAGCGCCGGGTCCAGGCTGGCCTGCAGCTGCTCGGCGGCGATCACCTTGCCGAAGAAGGAGGGCACGATCAGCCCGCCCGCAGTAAGCCCGGTCAGGGCCAGGAAGTCACGTCTTTGCAAGGCTGCTCTCCATGTCGAAGGATGGGTGGCTCAAGCGCCGAGACTGCGCGCGGTGTTGATGATGTTGATGCCGTTGAAGCGGGTGGTGGACGAACCGTGCGAGACCGCCGAGATCTGGCCGGGTTGGCCCTTGCCATCGAAGAACGAACCGCCCAGACGGAAGTCGCGTTCATCGCAGATGGCGGTGCAGGCATTCCAGAATTCCGGCGTGCGGATCTGGTAGGCCGCATCCTCAACCATACCGGCGATCTTTCCATCCTTGATCTGGTAGTACAGCTGGCCGCCGAACTGCGCGTTGTAGCGCTGCTGGTCGATCGAATACGAACCGCGGCCGTGGATCCAGATGCCGTTTTCCACGTTCTTGATCATGTCCTCGACACTGAGCGGCTGCTTGCCCGGTGCCAGCGAGACATTGGCCATGCGCTGGAACTGCACGCTGGACCAGGAATCGGCGTAGCTGCAGCCGTGCGATGCATCGCGGCCGAGGATATGGGCCTCGTCGCGGGTGGCCTGGTAGTCAACCAGGATGCCGTCGCGCACCAGGTCCCAGCGCTGCGTCTTCACCCCTTCATCGTCGTAGCCGACGGCGCCGAGGCTGCCCGGCTGGGTCTTGTCGGCGAAGAAAGTGACGATGTCGCTGCCCCAGCGGAAGCCGGCATCGCGCTTGTCCAGCGTGGCGAAGCTGGTGCCGGCGTAGTTGGCTTCGTAGCCGAGCACGCGGTCCAGCTCCAACGGGTGGCCGACGTTCTCGTGGATGGTCAGGAACAGGTTGGACGGGTCCAGCACCAGGTCGTACTTGCCGGGCTTCACCGACGGCGCCTTCAGCTTCTCGCGCGCGTGGCGGGCGGCGGCGATGGCGTCTTCGACCGGGTCGTAGGAATCGCGGTAGGCGGTGATGCCGCCGGGCAGCTGGACCTTTCCACGCGCATCGCCATCGAGGAACTCGTAGCCCATGCCCATCGGCGAGGAGAGGCCGGCGCGGGTACGGAACCTGCCGCTGGCCTTGTCGATGGCGGTGGCGGTAAACGGCAGCCAGATGCGGTGAATGTCCTGGTCGATGAACGAACCGTCGCTGGAGGCGAAGTACTTCTGTTCGTTGACCAGGAACAACGTGGAATTGATGTAGTCGGCGCCCGCATCCAGCGCGGCGGCGTTGAGCGCCAGCAGCAGTTCGACCTTGTCCTGGATCGGCACCGCCATGGCGTTCTTCCGCACTGGCGTCTGCCAGCGCACTTCGCCGACCGACGGCGTCGGCGCCAGCTGTACCGGCCGGGTCTGGATGCCGGCATTGGCGCGGGCGATTGCCGCTGCCTGCTCGACCGCGGCGCGCACGGCGGCCTCGGTCTGCTGATGGGTTGCAGCGAAGCCCCACGCGCCGTTGACGATCACCCGCACGCCCACACCGGATGATTCGCGGTTGGTCACATTGCCGACCTGGTGTTCGCGGGTGATGACCGACTGGTTGAGATAGCGGCCGATGCGGACATCGCAGTAGCTGGCCTTGGCGGTGCGTGCGGCGGCCAGCGCGACCTCGGCCAGGCGCCTGCGCTGGGCGGTGTCGACCGGGGCCAGCAACTGCTCGGCGGCGATGGCACGGGAATGCGGCAGCAGCAGGCCCGCCAGGCCCAGACCGGAAAATGCCAGGAACTCACGTCGTTGCACAGCGTTTCTCTCTCTCGCTTGCGTGCGGCCGACAATGGGTCGAGCCGATCACGTCAACTTCTCGACTTTCGCCAGCGCGGCGCGTGCGGGCAAGTGACTGCAGTCATGGTTGGGAGGGTTTCGGCAGCGCTTGCAGCCCTGCACCTGCTCAATGCAACGGCCAAAGCCAGAGCCAGAGCGGCATTCCGTGGGATGGCGGGGCGGTGTGGATGGGCAGGACACGCCGTGAACCCATCCATGAAGTGACCCCCGGGAGTTGGACGCCAGATCCAACCCCGAGGGATACATGAACAGATACGACGCTCGTTTCAAACTGCAAGTCGCCAAAGAGGCCTGCAAGACCTCCACATCAGTCAAAGCCGTTGCTCGTCGCCACAGCCTGGAGGCCTCCACGGTCAGGCGCTGGGTGGCGACCTATCGGCTGCATGGTTGGCGCGGATTTCATCGCCAGGCCCGGTTCTATGACCTCCCGTTCAAGTTGGCTGTCCTGGAAAAAATGAGCCAGGACGGTATGTCCGGGCGGGAGGCCACCACCTACTTCCAGATCGGTGATGCCGGCGCGGTGGGGCGATGGCGGCGCCTGTATGCTCAAGGCGGTGCCCAAGCGTTGGCACCGCCTCCGCCGCTGCCCCGAAAGCCGATGAAAAAGACCCGTTCGTCCAAGCCACCTGAGGAGATGAGCCGCGAAGAGCTGCTCAAGGAAGTCGCCTATCTGCGTGCGGAGACCGACTACCTAAAAAACTCGATGCCTTGATCCGGGAAGAGCAGGCGGCGCAAGATGCAAAGCGCAAGCCATCCAAGGATTGAGGCAGGTTCATACGCTGTCGCTTCTGCTCGAAGCGGCGGAGCTGTCACGCAGTACGTTCTATTACCAGAACCATGTCCTGGCCCATCCGGATCAGGACGAGGT